>NZ_JAWOUO010000004.1:0-398942 GCF_033339435.1 Vibrio sp. 378 | reverse complement strand
CTTGCCCCCTCATACCTTGTCACCGCGACTTCGGTACGTTGCTCGATGTTTTGAGTCATGGTTTAACCTCATAAAAAGCCCAGCGCGAGGGCTGGGCATTGAGTGCTTGAGTTTATGCGTAGGCATCCACGCGAGGGTCGTCTTCGATAGCGGCGCAGCCGACCTCGAACTCCCCTTTTTGTTTGACTTGCTGCAGGATGCATTTCTTGTACATGGTGTCGGCTTGGCCAAACATGTATTCGCTTGGCTTTTTGCCCTTTTCACCCACGGCGATGATCTTTTCGGTTGGCTCATCGACCAGAATGACAATATCTGGCGCCTCAGTCGGCTCGACTCGGTACGGGCCATGCGTTCCTTTGTTGCCTCGGTTAAACAGCAAATAATGCTGCTTACCTGGTTCCCATTCCAACAGTCCCGAAAGCTGCAGGTATTGATTGCCATCGGCGGCGTTTAGCGTTTCGATTACCTGCCCCGACGCGCCCCAACTCACCGCATCGTGCGCCACCGGAATCACATCACCGTAGTTCGACTCCCATCCATCCATGTCGGTGGTGAAGTCAATGTTGGTGCGGCGGTAGGCTTGCACAGCGGCATGGAATAGCCCTTCCCTTTTGGCCTGCTCTTCGTTGGTGACAAAGTTCAGCTTAAGTGGGTTCGGGTTGTAGCCGTTCTGCCCTGGTAAGGTACACAATAGGGTTTCAGATTTTCTTGACTGAGGATTGAACCACTCGACTTCTACGCCGTCGTAGTCATCTTCCTTCACCATGTCGATGTCGACAGAAAAGCTGTCTGGGGTCATGTTCACGGGTGAGTATGGTTTGCACAGCGTTTCTCTTGGCTCATCGCGCCACATGCTGACCGTGCCAAGCTCGATGCGAGGGTAAGCGCGTCCCGTTTCGAGTAGCCTACGTAGCGCTTCCCAAAACGTGGTCGGTTGGTCAAATAAGCCATCACACTTATCGCCTCGCGATTCCCATTTATCTCGGTAAGCCAGCAAGGTATCTAGGTCAATGGCATCGTCTTCTAGCCCTGCCCCGTACACATCATTGCGGCAAGCATCAATGACCGCATCCGCAATGGAGCGAGTTGGCTCTTCTACATACCTGCCGTCGTCTTGGCGAACAGGCAGGATGCGCGTCGAATCATTCCAGTATTGGCTATTGGCCTGCTGACTGAGCGAGTTAGTGGCTTTGATTTTCAGCGTGATGATGGACTCTTTTTCATTCGTATAGGTTTTCTGAATGACGGACTTCAGCCCCATCCACTGCACTTCATCAAACACTTTAGTCGCTTTGGTGACGGTGCTCAGACGACGACAGCCCACTTCCCAACGCCCTGGTGCGAGTCCCATTTCCTCTTTCAACCAAACGGTGATGCGCTGCGGCGTATTATCGCCCTTTGTCAGGGTTAACTTATGGGTTTGATAAGCCTGATTCGTGCCCTCTGGCCGCACACGCACTTGCCATTCACACGTTCGAGCGTTGATGTCACCATTCTTGTTCATGGTGCCAAGGCCGCGAGGAAAGATAAAATCCAGTCCCACATCAAGCGCGGTCGCATTGCTAGGAACACAAAGAAAGTCACCGACCCATTCAGCTTCTCGATCCCGTTCTAACACCGAAATTTCTGCGCTAGGCGTATCTAAGGTAATAAAGCCATTCCAACCAGGTACTTCTTCCAATGTGATGGAATCCACCAAGGCTAGAGTGCCGTTACTGTCTTTACACACGTAGGTACCATCATTACCCACCGCCTCATAAATCCGAACATAGACGTTGGTCATAGGATGGAATCGCGTAACTTCAGTACCACCATCCGGTTTGACCCGAATACGATTTCCTGCAAGCAAAGCGGTGACAATGTAGGTACCCGAGTTGATCCCTGCGCCCGTGATTATCATCCGATCATTCACCGCTAACGAACCCCAACCTAATGGGTTTTCAATTTCGTCTGGCAGCTCTTCAGGGTCGATAACGTCACCATCATCGCCCATATCATGAAAGTGGATGTTGCCCTCAAAGTAGAGGCTTTCCTGAGTAGTAGAGGTGATAACCACATGCTGACCTGCATCCCACGGCCACTTATCACGGCGCAATGTCGACGTGTAATCACCATTGCCTGTATGAATGCTGTAGTTAGACCACAGTTCAACCACCTTGCCACGAAAACGCGCTTCGTTGCTGCTGGTCTCTGCAACCCAATCCGAGGTCACGCCATCGAGCTTTAAGCCGCCTTGGCCATCGGATGAACCGACCTCTTTGGAAGTCCAGACGATGTGATGGAAATGATCCACCACTTCACCAGGCTTATATTCTCGGATTTCAATGTCGGGATTGTCTGGTTTGATTTCCGTCTCACCAATAACGTGGCGATGGTAAAGAAACTTGCCGATGCCCTGAGAAAAGGTCTGGTAGTAATACTGCTCGTTGTTTTCGTACTCCCACCAATCCGGTGCAATGATGTCAGGGTAATGCGGCATGCGCCCATAACGTACTGGAACGGGGTTGCCAAGTTTTGGCTTATTGCCTTGGCCGTTGTAGTTGTACACCGAGCTGGCCTGCTTGGTGTTCGGGTTGCCGCTCATGTCTGGCATGTTCATGTACATGTAGACAGCAGAGGCCGCTGACAGGGCTAACGCAGCATAGACAAGCCAATCCACACCAAAGCCGATTTTAGGGCGAATACTCACCACATCACGCTCGCTGATGATCACATTTAAATCATCGAGCCGGTTAAAATTTAAAGTGGCATTGAAGGTCTGGTTTGGGAAGTGTTTTTCTAGCCAATCCGACAAGCGAGTGCCAGCATCGACGGTGTGGACCTTGCGTTTATCCTTTCGAATCGGATGTTGAAACTCGACAATGTGTGGCATGACGATAAAACTCCACGGTATCAAATCGGCGGCGGAACTGGTTTAACGGTTCAATCTTGACGGTGCAGCCAAGGGTATGGATGACATAACCTGGCATTTGCTCGGCGCTGAATACACCGCAATGCCATTTGCCTTTACCAGAGGCGGCGACCATGCACAGGTGCTCTGGCTTTTGAATGGGTTCGATTAACTGGCCTTGATAGCCATCAATCAGCTCATGGGCGTAGTCTGGTGTGACAAACTGGTCCATATGCTTGGGCAGATTTTCAAGGTGCAAGAAACGCTGCCATGCCTCACGCACCAGCAGGACGCAACCGTCCACCGGAAAGTGACCATCTGGCAGCGATTTAAAGTAAGCAATCATGGATGGTTTACTCATATGTACATCAATCCTGGGTGCGTAACGTTGTTGTAAATCGGGCGCATGAAGCGTCGGTTGGTCAAATCTTTCCATGAGTTCGTGAGGGTCACAGTCATGGTGGTAATTTTGGCCGAGGACATGGTGAGTCGTATTCGCTTGTTGCGCGGCTTGCTCAAGTCGTCGGTGTCGTATTCGCGGTAAATGCTCACGACTGGAATCACGGGTTCGTGTCGCTTGGCGGTTTCAATCGCCTTGGAGAGCGTGAGGTCGGTATTGGGCGCGGCCACGGTGAGAGCTTCTTGCCCTTTGGTTGCCTTGTCGGGCAACTGAAAAGCAAACTGGCCTGCTGTGAACCACACCCACTCGCCTGACTCAATTCCGGCATGTAGGTCAATTCCGTCCTTCACATAACGCAACACCCCTCCAGGTAAGGAGGGGTGCTGATATTCAATCGTTGCTATGATCACGTTTGCCTCACTATGGCATTTTGAATACGGCCTCTTCGGCAGCTAACGCGGCCTTTTCGATGCCAGATAAAGTATCTCGGGAAAGTACGCGAGCGGTGTAGCGCTCCAGTTTTAAAGCGCGGAAGGTTTGCACTTTGGCTTTAAGTTCCCATATGGAGCCAAAGTCTTTGCGACCACCTTTATAATCGAATGGGGTGTCCTCGCCTGGTGTGGCGGTAAACTGGCACTTATGTACTTCAAGGTCGTAGTCGCCCGTCCGAAGCGGTAAATAGAACCACTCCACGCCTGCTTCCAGTTCATTGAATACCCAACTCTCGAATACCTCTTTTTGCTCTCCGGTGAACCGGAATGGTAAGACAAATTCAGCAGGGGCTATGCGAGAGCGACGACGCATGGTGGCCAAGCCCAAATCCATCTTTGAGCGTATGACCGTTTGGCCATGTTTATACTGATACCCTTTGGATTTTGGCAACGGCAAAATGCCGTTACCAAAATACTTGCATGGGTAAAGGATCACATTCGGGTTCAATTGTGCCAACACTTCAGGTTTGATGGTTGCCATTATTTGAATCCTCCTGGCTGAACGCCAAGCGTTTTAGAGATGTAGCTAAAGTATTTCCCACCACTTTGCGCATCCTTCATCATGATGTTGAGGACTTTGTTCTCGTCATCAATCTCAGCGTGAGTACCAGGCTCAGCTTCATGAATAATGATGGTCCAAGGTTGGGCGCTCGCTCCGCTCCCGTTCGCGGCCATGCGGTTTTGGTAGGCCATTGACGGGTCATTCATAGAAAACCGTTGACGCTGCATAGCCATGATTGCGCTATACATTTGGTCTACTTGATTAGCGGACTCGTTGGTATAAACGCGCTCACCTGCTTTTAACGTCCAGTCGGATTCCATACGTCCACCCAACATCGGAACTTCAGATATCCCGTTGTGCGCCATGTTCGAAATTGAATCGACTTTACTGGCCATGGATAAACCAAACCCCATTGCTGAGCCTGCGGCAGCAGCTGCAAGACCAGGCCCAACATAAGGAATGCCAACTAAAGATTTGTAGGCGGCTGACGCTGACTCATAAGCGTTGAGCATGATTTGGAAACGCGCTGCGGTTTTACCAATACGAGCGGCGTTTTTGTTTTCACTGTTTTGCAACTGAGAGATTTGACCGAGGAAGTTGCTCATGCCTCGAACGCGCTCTTGCATCAAGCGCTCTTCACGATACGCCCGTTTTTCAGCTTCGATTTTGGCCTTTTCGGTTTTGGCTTCTTCACTCTTAGCAAAAGACTCGATTGATGCTTCCAAAGCATCATCTTCTAAATCTTTACGCGTCTTTTCTGCATTTAGATAGAACTCTGTCTCACGGTCACGATACTCAGCTTTTAGCGCTTCCAAGGTATCAAAGCCACGACGCTTTAACTCTTGCTCGGACACCTGCATTTCTTCGATGTCACGCAAGCGTTGCTCATGCGCTAAGATGAGTTTTTCACGCTCACTCGCGTACTGCATATCAAGCGATGCTAGGCGCGATGCGCCAGAGGCTTGCGCTTTACCAACGCTAGGATCGTCTTTTAAAGTCCGAATCGGCGGTTGTGGCTTGGTGTTGTCATCACCCGTACCATCACGTTTAAAACCAAGCTCTTGGTCTTCATATTGGCGCTGATACTTATCAACGGTATTGATGAGCGCTTCATACTCTGCAGCGAGCTTGGCAACTTTGGACTCTTGAGCGCTAACTCTTTCACTAAAGCGCGAGTTAGCCATACGTGCTTGAACTTCAACATTGCCTTCAGCACTTCTTTCTGTTGCCTGCAAGCCCTCTAAAGCTTTCTGAGCTCTCTCAAGCTCTATCTTGACGGTTCTCGCTTCGTCGCGAGCATCACCAAGTTTCTTCAGTAAGCCATTTTTAGTTTTAGGGCTATCGCTCATGCTGTCGAACAGAGCGCCCCAATAGTCAACTGAGACGACGAGCTGATCGGTAAACCAATCTATCTGTTCACTAGCGCCCAATACACCATTAGCAAAAGAACGTTGAAGTTTAAGACCAACATCTGTGAGCTTTTGGTCCATCTCTTTGAATTTCTCAATGTCATACTCCGACATCGACACGTTCAAATCGTCGTACTTTTTGGTCAACTCAAAGAGCTTTTGGCCTTGATTTTCAAGCAATGGCATCAAGGCCGAGGCATCGTTCGCGATACTCTCCAGATAAAATATCTGGCTTTTCATTGGAACGTTGGCTTCGTCCATCGCCGTTTTGATGGCAATCAACGCATCGGGACCCGACAACTCTTGCAGCTTTTCAATAGTCAGGCCGACTGTTGGCGCGATGTTCTCCATGAAGTCGGCAAATTCACCACCTTCATTTTCGGTAAAGTCGCCCAGCTTATCATTCACGTCCTTCAGTATCTCGGCCATGTTTTCGCCGCTGATATTGAACTGCTCAGAGGCGTATCCCAAGGCTTGAATTTGCTGGACCGATACCTGAGCAACGGTGGCCATCTTTTCGATTTCGCGCGCTTGTTGCGCCTGCTGCGTAATGAGATAAGCCGTGGCACCTGTGACAGCACCAATACCTGCCGAGACATAACCTGCAGCATCTAACACGCCGCGACCTGCGTTTTTGGCACGGTCGGCGGTTTGCTCTAAAGAACGGCTTAATGATAGGTTTGAGTCGTTCGCCGCTTTAGCTTCTTTGGTGTAGCCACGCAGCATCTTTTTGGCGTAATCCACATCTTTCTGAAACTTGGCGGTTTCAGTATTGAAGCGGATATTAAAATCAGCTATTTGGGCACTCAAGGCGAACTCCTCCTGCCGACGCACTCAACGCCATCAGCTCTTCTTCGGTGTATTCTTTCGATTCTTCTTCGGGATGTTCTAAAGTTGGCAGGAAGTCTTGGTAGCTTCTAAAGACACTTTCGTCCTTGCAGCCTGCGGCCATCGCAGTGACATTCCAGTTTGAAGAACAAGTCACGGCAAAACGCAGGTTGTCCATCTGATGCTTAAAACCGTGTTTTGAAAAGTATTCACGCCACTCCACAACAGCTTCGCCGCTAATGGAAGCCAACAGGGTTCGCCAACAGACTTGCCCGAACTCACGGGCAAGGTCCATGGCAAACTCAATTTCATCCCGAATTAGACTTTTGGGTCGGTGGGTTCCTGAGTTGTCATTTCTTCCGTTGTAGCGCTATCAGTGGTGGCATCCGAGGGGCCTTCAATGGCATCCAATTCCTTTGGCGTAGATAACCCTGAAAAGTCGGCTATCTCAAAATAAAGCGTTTCAACTTGCGGCGGTGTCATCATCGACATGACCTGCTGATGACGCTCATCGATGTCATCGACATCACCACGATAGGCATACGCGACCAAGCGAGCCTGAGCCATGAAGTTGATACGGAGCCAAGCGTTTGAGTATTTTTTCAAATCAAGAAGGTAACGCTCTTTTTCTTCCTGGCTTGCATCTTCCGCTGGTTCTTTTGGTCGGTTCGGATCGGGAAATTCTGTACAATAATCCATGTAATTCAGCCTATCTAAGCCAGATAACTGAGTAATGGTGACTTCACAGTCACCCACTGGAACCGTCTTTTGCTTTAGAAATGTAGCCATGGATTAAACGCCCCCTTCAGCAGGCTGCGCTTGTTCAGCCAAAATCATTTCAGCGAGTTTTGGTTTGCCAACGTTTTTGATTTTAACCGTGCGGGTAACCTTCTCTTTAATCGTTACCGCTTTACCCAATGAGTTGATGTAGCCTGAATAGGCATCGACCGCTCCGTTAGGGAACACAGTTCGATACTCAGTGACTACATCGTTTTCAATATCGTCTACTAGTTGTTGTTGACCTGGCTCACCAGGCTTCCATACCAAAGTTACATTGGTCTCACCTGCTGATTTTTGACCAGGTGTTGTTTTGGCCCAATCTGCGTCTGGATCGTCTAGGTAGTTGTCTTCTTCATCTTCAACGGTAATTTCACCTGGTTGAATCTCTTTAACACCGCCTAATTTGTCCCATTTTGCGTCATCAAGATAATCAGCTGAAGTCAGGATTTCGGCGGCATCTTTCAAACGCCAGAACGTGGTACCAGCGCCTTTGATTGGTTTAGTTGGGTCCGACATGATTAAACCTCTTCGGTGTATTCAATAGTAAATGTTAAAACCGAGGAACCCCATGGGGCCCCCTCTTCGCGTACATAAGAAAAACCAGAACGATTACACAGACTGAGCAAACCATTAGCGGTGTAGTGACGGTCAATTACGCCCCGAACTTTCTCACTAAAGGTATCGAGGTCGTCATCCAGTTGATTGGTGGCTAAGTCCATAATCTCTACAGCAAGTACCGAGCTCCACTCCTCTTCATCAAAATCCTGCCCAGTGGATTCACCATCAAGCAAGTAGACCGAAATAGCTGGAACTTCGAGGTATCCTGTCTCACCGTCATCACTGGCTGTAACTGGTTCACCTCGGCCAGAAAAATAAGCAGCGATAAGAGGGTGTCCTTCACTGTCAATGAGTGCTTTTTCCAAGTCAGAAATGACCTGCTTTCGAATTTGTTTGTTAATTTCCACGCCCTACCTCCCGACGAACGATTAACCGAACCTGCTGGCCCATTGCATACATCAACTCTTTAGGCATATCTTTATCAATCAAACGACTACAGTTAGTTTCAAAAGCCGACGTAATCTCTTTGTAAATAGGAATAGCGCACATCTTGATTGGGTAACGAGCATCGCTAGTACGCTGCATAATGTGCCATTTACCATTCTTCAGCTTCTGCAGAAAAGCATTGTCAAACTTATGTTTACCCACTTTTATGGACGTAAAACCAGAAACTTCGCGCTTGGTATAACGTCCATCTTTAGCACGGGTTGCACTTTGCACCTGGTAACGCCCTTTTTTACGCCGAATTTGTGTACGAGCTTCCCCTATGTGAATTGCTGGAATATCGGTACGCCTTACTCGAACATAAGCGACAGGCTGTTTTGGTGAGGCTTTTTTGGATACTCGGGCATAACGTCTGATGACTTTTTGCTGAACCTTGACCGCCTTAGAGGTGTCTTTTACTGAATGGCTAATAGCTCTCTTAGCGATTCGGTTTATTGCCATAGAAGCTGCACTTGGTACCGCTTTTTCGTCTAAAACACTGAGGTTCTTTACTGCAGTTGCCAACTGGCGGTCTAGTTCATTCATTTCAGATCAAAACTAATTAAGCCATCATGATACTCAGGTACATCAGCAACCACGTGGCTGCGGCCTTTATAGGTAACTTTGTCACCTTTGCGAACCTTCACACCAGATGAACCAGAGATAGACAAACGGGTCACATTGGCAGCCATCATCCCAAATTGATCTTGTGATGTATTTGGAACCACTTTTGCAGACTGACCCGCAATGGTGGCTGACTCTCCGAATGCGCTAAATAAAGCAGCATCCATTTCAGCCACAGATTGAGACCAATTACTCATCTTCGTCCTCTTCGACTTCAAGATCGTCTTCTGGTATCCAGACTGCTTTCTTCTGGCCAACCAGAGAACGGGCTTCAGACGGTGTAATGTCGCAGCCTTGCCCCACTTCAAGTGCAGTTTCAGGCTTCAATAATTGACCGCGACAACGAAATGGTTGTGTAACTAAAATTGCTTTAACTGACATTTGTTTCTCCAAATAAAAAGCCACTCGATTGAGTGGCTTAGCTAGTAGTTTTTGGTTGATTAGGCTGCTGGTTTTTTACCTAGGCAGAAAGAAGCAGGATGACGAACCGTTACATCAGCGTCTTGGAATGCAACAACACGCAAGCGACCTTTCGCACTATGAGTGTATGGGTCAATAGTCAGGTCTAGGCCTCCCCACAAACCAATCAGCATTTCGGACCAGACGCCAAACCAATAATCACCGTTGTTGATCTGGTTAGAAATGTGCGTGCCGTAGCCGTTTACAGTGTTACCCCCTTCCCAAATAGGTGAACCGTTGGTATTAGCAAACTTTTGCGTTGTCTTACAGTGACCACGGCCAGTAGCGTTCATCATGTAAAGCATGGAACCAACATCAGCATTGTCAGCAGTTATCTCTGTTTCCATGTTTACAATTTCTTGGAACGTCGGATTAACCGCAGTGAAATCTACACCGTTCACACCCGTGATGTTTGCTAGACCAAGCGGTTGATCACCACCAGTGCCGTACAAGGCAGCTTTATCAATAGTAAGAGCCAGAGCTTTAGCAATATCCGCACGAGCCAACATCTCAACATCTGGTGAAGACTGCATCAGCATCTTACGAGTCATTTCTACTAGCGCCGCACAAGTACGGTTTTGTAGGCCACGCTCACCAAAGGTGATTTCAGATAAGGTTGCATCTACATCTTCACCAAGCCAATAGCCCGTAGCGCCACCCTCTTGAGTCGGGATAGATAAATCACCGACTAGGCCTGTTAGCGTAGTTGCGTAGTTCATGACTGCTGATTTGTTATAGAGCATATCAATGAAGCTACCCGCCATATGGTCAGTAGCAATCAAGTTGCTACCGGAACCACCAGCACTTACTGGCGCAGCTGCACGAAGAACATCGTTAGGTACAATAATACCTTGTGCTTCACGCTTCATTTTATCGGCTGCGGCTTCAGAGGCTTCAAGCTCAAATGCAGCTGCTCGACGATACTTTTCATTCGTTGGCTGAGACAAGTAACGCAGAACGTTCAGAAATGAATACTGACGAATTTCATTGTCAGACAAGCCAATGTCTGGGCTGTCTGCAACCGTTGGTGTTGCGCTACGTGCTCCCGCTGGTTGACCGCCATTCTCAGACGCTGCATCAAGTAAGGCGCGTTGGTAATCGGCAGCTGTCTTCTTTTTGTCTCGAAGATAAGGGTTAGGATCAACACCACGACTTCCGTATTGCTCGAACAGGTCTAAAATATCACGCACACGGTTTTGCTCTGCTTCAATACCAGCTTGACGTTCTGTGTTGGACTCCTCAAGAACTTCAATAATCTCAACAATCACATCGTTCTCATCAACTTTTGCACGAACTAAGCGGCCACTGGCATCACGCAGGGTTTTAGTCTTCATATTGGATTCACTCCGGTTTTCAATTTCACGTTCATTTTCTGTTGCGCCAGTTGGGATGATGATCCCCATATCACGCAGGTGGTTTTGGTATTTGGTTGTATCTAAGCTGCGCCCAACACCAACGGAAGGGTCAGCGGGAACCGTGACAAAAGACAGCTCGAACGGCTCCCAATCTGTCACACGATAGGTGCGAACATCATCCGTATCACTTTCAAGAACCATCGCATGGACGATGTAACCAATAGAAACGTGCTTACGAATGCCATCTTTAACGTCTTGCCAAATTTCCTCAGCTCTTGGGCTAGTACCGAACCGAACAACCGCTCGGCCCTTATTCTTTTCGATTCGAGCTGATTCAATGACACCAACTAGATCGTCCCAGTCATGATTGACCAAGGCAGAAGCGCCAGCATCAAAACGTGCCATGCGTACTGCACCAGATGAATGGTCGAGGACTTCATAGCCAAACCAACGCTCAACTGGATATTCGCTAGAGAAAGCCAGTTCAACCGTACGGTTTTCTTCATCCACTGACTCAACCGTGTAGTTTCGATACACAGGTTGACCTGTGACCTGACGAATCAGATCACTCGTCGTCAGTTTCGTCTTCTTCTTGCTCACTTTGATTTACTCCTGCAGGTTGCCCGGTGGCTTTTATTCCCAAAATCTGGGCTATCATTTCGTCTGGAATCCCTTCCGCTCTCATTGCCTTGATGTCCTCTGCATATCCCTTCCAGACATCTACAGGCTCACGACCAGATTCACGTATTGCTTCACCAGGGGACTTACGACCATTTTCTTGAGCTTCGGTAATGGCTTTCTCTTCTTTAAGAGGGTCAATCCATTCCCAACGGCGAGGTTGCCAATCTGCTTCTAGGAACTTGCCTAAGCGGCTAGCTGGGATAGGATTACCATTTGAGTTAATGACTTTTCCGGCAAGTAATGAATACTGAAGCCAACGTTCATAAACTCGATGGCAAACCGACTCTATGAACCATTCTTGTAACTCTTTCCACCCGTCACGTTCGTCAAGCTTGCCTTGGCGAATTGAACTAAGGTTGACACCTTCCAAGTCATTGGCGTACGTGTTGTAAGCCATACCCTGACCTGTAGCCATTCCTCGCAACATATGCTTTGAGAACGTTGCCGTCTCTGTTGAAGGAAAGTCCGGCGAGTAATCAACAGGAGTAAAGCCTGGAGGCAAAGTCACAACCGTATTGGGTTCTAACTCAATCTCTGGCTCTTCAAACTCTTCGGATTCATCCGGTTCATAAACATCAGCGTCAGCTTGAAGTACCAGTGTTTTACTAGCACCCGCTCTGGCGTTTACAACAGAAGCCTCTTCAAAGCCAGAAAGGTTACGCATTCGACTTAATGATGTGTGATTCCATGGAATACCCCGGAATTGCTCAGGGTGCTCTTGGTCATAAACGTGCAGCATGTCTTCAGCGGAAACACGTTCAAACTCTTTACCTCCATGGCGAAATGCTTCAGCTAAAACACCTGCTTTTGTTTCAACTAAGTAAGCAACCAGGCGTCCATAAGGGGTCATTTCTATACCGTTTCGAATTACGTTTCCGTTTGCTAGTCGGCTTTCGTTGACCTGAATCGGTACTCTTAGAGGGTCTATGAGCTGAATAGCAAATCCCCAGGGACCAGCGTGTGGACCTTCAACGATTCGTATGAACGCTTCACCGCTCCCCACTACCGTATTGAGAATGACGCGCTTGGCTCTGCGCCAATCAAGACGCCCATCAACGGTACAGTTTTCGCGTCGTCCCCACTTTTTAAAAGCTTTCTCAACGGCGGCATTTCCGTTGGTATCCAATGAACCATCATGCTCTTTGCCCCGAACTTGAAGAACAATACCTTTATGTCCGAGTACATTTTTACGAACTTCTCGGACAAACCCTCGGGCATAGTCATTGTTACTGATCTGTTCGCGTGAGCGAGCGACTAAAACCGCGAGTTTTTGATCAATCATCTTGCCAATGGGCACAGGTGAAGAATCCCAAGTACTATTGTTTCTGTCTGGATCAGCTGCCGAGAATAGGCTTCGAGAAACAGGACTCAATTTGACATATGGTGTCTTGCGACGTTTCTTTTTGGCCTCTGGCTTAGCGTTGCGATTAAAAGGATTCCACATCAGCGCATCCTCACTTTATGTACTGTCAGAAGACCTCGGCCAGACTTCTTACGCTTCTCCTGATTCACCCTATTGAGAAATCGCTGCTCTAACTGCAGCAGTTCGCTCAACGGGGTCTTCTCCAGACTACGACCACCAAACGACAGCTTAAGCTGATCAGATGTAGCACGATTGGTTAACGTAGCCTGAATAGCTGCCAATGCTTTCTCTGCTTCGCTGCGAGGGTCATGTACATCCAATGCTGCCAAGTCTGGCAGTACAGTTAATCGGCTGGTAAGAGGCTGATGTACATCGGTGCCATCAGTTACACGCAACACAACGCTGTATTCTTCTGCGGGCCAGTTCGCTGTCTCGCTTGCTGGTACTGAGAATCGGAACGCATCACCCTCCGGTGTGCCGACAATGTCTGCCTTACCGGATGCGGAACGTAGATAGATAGTGGCTACCCAAGAACTAGCAGGGTAATCTGGATAAGAGAGTTTGAAGTTGACCGACAGACCTGAAGTGATCTTTGTCGGTATTACCATGATTTAGCAAAGTTTCCTTTTCGCCGTACTAAGCGGCGCTTGCGTTTTTTCAACTTAACAGGCTTACGCTCTTCCTCGTCTTCCTGCTCGTCTGCCTCATCGGCTACCGATTCAGGTTGAGTTTCTTCCTCATCATCAATCGGTTTTGGTTTCTTTCGGTCAAGTCGTAGCATTCTGGCCACCATATAGTTCATACCTTCACAGTCGAGAAAGTGGTTGTCTTTACTGACTCGATTCCACTCTCCTTTTTCATCATCAAACTCCTCAGCAACAATCTGCTTACAGTAATCTTCTGAGACATCGGAAGGCAGTAACCAATCACCAACGGTGCCGCGTTTCCAACGGACACGGTTATGTACCCACGCTTTCGCCAAGCTGGCATCAAAGTCCCATCGCTTGTCACCACGCTTTCTAACCTTGCCCTGCTTATCAACTTCAACGCGAGTGACACGAAAAGGTTTGGGGAGCTTCTGCCAACCCATTAACGCTCGTGCACGAGTTTTATGGCGACGAACCCAGGCATAAACCTCATCAGTTCTGTAGCCTGCATCGACACCGCACTGCTTGATTTTTAAGTTCCCCCATTCGTGCTCCATCAAGTCATCTAGTTCACTCCATACCTCCGGCTTATCGGTATCCCCCCATAGCTCGCCAAACTCAATCAGGCGTGAGGACATACCATCAACCCAACCGCGTACGATATAAACAAGACGGTTTTTCTGGACATCCACAGTACAAATTAGTGTGTGTACCCCATCAGGAACTTCACCTGATGAGAACGTCGAGCGTAGCTTGTAGACTTCTTCCCACTCAGGAGCATCACCAACAACAGCAAATATTTCTCCAAACCCTGTGTTATAAACCGAGAGTAATTGGTGTGGGTCACCGCTTCTCTGCGCTTGAAGGAGTTTTCTGGCTAGATAGCCATAACTCTTTTTACCGGAGAACGAGCAAAGACCACTCACCCAAATACTGAAGTGGTTGTTGTCCTCCAGTGGATGAAGCATGGAATGAAATGGGACGACGGTCGATTCATAACCCTGTGTAATCAATACAGAGCTGTCGTCGTACTTCTTAGCATATTGCCCAGGAGCAATAGCAACACCTTGAGCGTTCATTACTTTGCGGTGTTTGTCTTCAATCTGTACCCCACAATGAGGGCAGATTAAACGGGCTTCACGCGATGCAGCTGCGGGAGAGCTTTCATTCTCTGTGCCTTTGCCTGGCCACCAAAGTAGATCACTTCGTGGTATGAAATACTCACCGCAATCTGGGTCAGGGCATGGGACAGCCCATTCATGTCGAGTTCCTTGTTCCCACTCCAACCAAATCGGGCTCGACACTTTGCCTTTTGGTGCAACTGCCCAATGAGTCATCCCTGTTTCAGGGTGTTCATAGGTACTTGCCTTACCATGCGTTGGCGTACTAGTTAACCCAAGCTTTGAGTCGATATAAGCATCACCACGCGCTTCTGCAATTTCCGCTAATGAGCCCTCACCTGTTGCATTGGTATCAGGACGGTCTAACTCATCAACTAGCGTGATAACCGCAGAATCCGATGCCAATTCAGTTGCCGAACCAGCCCATGCAAAACGCAAAGACACGCCCCCAATACGCTTTTTATGTTTGGGACTTTTATCATCGTACTTTAACCACAGCGTTGAGCACTCTCGGAACATCTCCATTATTTTTGGCTCAACGACGTTGTTAATGTTCGACTCGGTCGGCCCCACATAGATGATCGGTGCAGGTTGGTCATCAAGGCGCCATCCAATCACGTTCTGCATCGTGGCCGACTTTCCCATCTGCGTTCCCATAACAAAGGTGATTTTTGAATAAGTTGGGTCTGCAAACGCGACACAAACAGGAATCATGTATGGTGTTGAAGTCGTATCAAACGGCCCAGGTATTGGCGAACCCGGAGGCATAATTCTATTCTCAGTCGCCCACTGCGCAGCATTCCTCAGCGGCTTCGCTCTGATCATCTCTGCTACGTTTTGCAAGATACTCAGCAACGAACGTACTGAGGTGGTCAGCGGTGGCAGTGCGTATACGTCGAGCTTCTCGATCAATTGTGTTTTTGCATTTGGCGGGTTCATGTTCTGACGCTACCTCTAAAGCTGTTCGAGCCCCTATGCCATCCAGCTCACTACCAAATAAGTTTCCAACCATGTATAGGAACTGGGCTAACTCTCCCAAATCCATCACTGTTTCTTCGGCCTTTTGAGCTTCAATTTCAGCTTTGCGGCGTTTGGCAGCAGTGAGCAATAAGTCTTCACCGTCTTTGGTGCCAACTTTTGGGCTACTGTGCTCTTTCTCGTACTGGCCAATTTGCTTTTTGATTTCGCGGTCGATAATCCACTGAATGGCTTTATCTGTTTCAATGATTAGAGGCTTACCTCGTCCACCACCGCCTTGATGTGGCAAGCCCTCTTTGATGAGGTCACCCACCCACTTCGGTGAGTAACCCATAATTCGAGCAAATTCATTTCGGTTTACTTCAGCCATAGCGACATTCTTCTAGCGTTACGCGTTATGGTTCACTCCCTTCTCGACCCACCCGATAGAAGGGAGTAAAAACCGGACATTAAAATGAGGCGGAATCGGCGAGTCTCGGCCCCGTGGGTTATTGAACCTCTGGGAAGGACCCGCAATCTTTCGCAGCCCTTGTGGGACAAGGCGTGAGTGGGATTTGACTTGGAATTAATTGAACAGCGTTTTTAAACCTGATTTTCACCGTGATTTTCAACCACTCAAAAAACGCTGAAATCAGGCGTTTTTGGGGTCAAAACCAGTAAAACTCCCTTCTACTCCTTTCTCGGTTTTTTGGTGTTTTAGACGTCCAAACATCCAAATGAACACCAATCACCACAATTAACAGATTTTCTTAAGAGTTAAATCGGTCAGCGATGCGTAAAGCCTTATCGATTCTAAGCTCACACTAGATGATCATGTTTTAGGATCTTCCCGCGATCTTCCCATGGAAAAAAATAAAGCCCTGCAGATCTAACCAATTGTGATAAGTCTGCAAGGCCTTAAGTTTCAAGGCTTCCGTTGTCGTGTGTATGTAAGCTTGGTCTAGGTCTGACATCTTGTGATTAAGAATGCGTTCACGTACAAACTTATCGACGCCTAGGTCAGTCAGCCTAGTGCCAACTAACTTACGGCAATGGTGGCTAGTAAACTCACCCTCACTCCATTCCGCATAAGTACTGTTGGCCGTGTCCTTACAGATAGGTGCATCCCCTTTCGCATTGGGAAATATAAACTTCTGTCCTTCCTTTTGGGTAAGGCGATACTGTTGAAGTAGGTTTCTAATCTGCCAGGTCATCGGTAACATCAATGCTTCACCGTTCTTGGCGTTACAGGCGGGTATTCTCCAGATATTCTCTTCCCAATCAATATGGCTCCATCGAGCTAAACGGGTTTCACGAATACGAGTGCCATGCGCCAACTGCATCAACACAAACACCTGCTTTTGCAGTGCATAAGCCTTGAGCCTATCGAGCAATCGACTCACATCATCAGACTGAATTTTCCCCTCATTAGGTGTGATTTTCTTGCTGATAAAATCAGTAAACACCATCGCAGCCACTGGATTTGAAGCGATATGCTCTTCTCGATATGCCTGATTAAACGCTGCTTTTAAAATAGCAAAGTAGCCTTTAACCGTTCTAAGTTCATAGCGCTCACGCAGCGGCCAAACCAATAAGTCCTTGATATGGTGCTTCCGAATATGAGTAAGAGGCAATTCCCCAAGAGCTGGTAACAAGTGATTAAAGACCACCGACTTAACGGCACTTTTCCTTTCTGAAGAGATATCCTTGTTCGACTCAATATGCTGCACATACCAGCGCAAGCAATCACCAAAACAGGTCCAGTCTGTAACCACTTGGTCCGTATCCGTCGCCATCCTAGCAATCTTTTGGGGTAACAACTCAAACAGTGCCTTAGCGCTTAGACGAGGCCAAAGTCCAAGCCGTTCCCATTTTGGTTTTCCGTGTTTTCCGTTGTTCTTTCGTTTATCAATCAACCACCAAGTAGCACTCTCGCGAGACTTGTGAAAACGAAGCTCTAAAGCATATCTTTCATCCCTAAGCCTCGTGACAGTATCACTTTTCAAATAGCTTTTAATTTTCGTATCAGAGATACGCAACCGTACTGTAGTCATAGAGTTAAACCGCTAAATCTGTCTCTCCAGTGTCACGCCGCTTCTTCGCCTGTGGCTGACGTTTCCAGTAATGAAGGGGAGTTTCGCCCCTCAGCTTGAGCCTTATTGATTTTCTTTGTGCGCTCTCATGTTAAGGATTAAGCAACGGGTCAGGTTACTTCATGGTCATTGCTAACACAGAGAAACAGCGAGGCACCAACGCATGTCCGTGAAGACATTAGGAATAGGGTCACCACCGTAAGCACTGTTACTAAATGGCCGAAGCCTGGCAATGCTCGACGACATTGCAGATCGTTAACGTCTTTGCTCTTGGTGGTGAAAATAGGGTTACTGCTCTTTACCGAGGTACTTTTTCACAATATCAATCAAGCGATCGTCCGTGTCGGTTTTGGTGTTTTTGGCATGAGCATCAGCAATCGTGATAAGCAGTTCAGTCACCGATTCAGGGCTAAGTAGCTTTGCAGCCCAGTAACCAAGCAAGCTTTTAAAGAAGGTAAACAAGAAAACTTTCATAGTATTAGCTCCAATAAAAAAGCGGCCGTTTTAGGCCGCTTCTAGATCAGTATGTCTGTCGGGAATTTATCGATGAAGTCGGAGACCTCCCCCGCTCCTTTATGTGTGTTGTAATACGTTTTCCAATATCGTGCTAAGGCAGGAATATCACCAGGACTAGGTAAAGACTTAGGAACGCGCAAGTAGTGCACTCGGCACATAGCCACCGCATAAGCTAAGTTCGTGATAAGTTCCTGTGCTGTACCTTCTTTTACGAGCTGGCTTACCTTTTCTTTCAACTCAGTACGATAAGCCAAATAGTTTTGCCAAATATCGTCATGAGTGGCAGGTTCCATCTGCACAATACCTAGAGCCGGACCATTACCAATTTGCTTGAGGTATTTAGCCCGGCTCTCCACAAAGATAGTGCCGACCACCAGTTGCTCTGCCGATGCACTATACAAACCAAGCTGCTTTAAAGTGGGCCTAACGACCAATTCGGTCAGTTGCTTTGCATCCATCTATTTTCTTCCCCTGTTTACGCTTATCGAAATGAACCCAGATATCAAAAATTAGCCTCGCAATTACGACGACAAGACCACCAATGGAAATTAAATTGGCAATGGTGATATCGGGGCTACTGGTAGCCAACTCACTAGATTGTTGGGCCTTAGCCGCCACAGTTTCGCTGAATACGCTGACACCAGTACCGCCACAATAAGCGATTAGCCTACCTTTCCATTCATGGAGGTTTTCAAGAAATGTCTTAACCATGTGGAACTCTTAGAAACAAAAAAAGCACCCGAAGGTGCTCCAACACAGTTTTGTTGAGATATAAAAAAACCCCGCCGAATGGGCGAGGTTTTGCACAATGGAAAGAGTGCGCCATTTAGGGGTGAATGTCAACACTCACCCACTATATTTAGACTTAGTTAATAGAGGAGCTCTTATTATCAATAATAGCCACAATGACTTCCCACCCCTTCGTCGCAACTTCTAGTAGCCATTCAAAAATACGGTCCCGATAAGTATCAAGAGATACATCTAGGTGTATATATGAAATAAGCACTAGACCAATTATCAAAACCAAGAAGACGTTCAACTGGAACCTTTGTGTACGGCATCTTTTATCTAAATCTTCGAACTCCAAGATTATTTTATCGTGGTGATCGGGATACTCTTTTTTAAGACGGTTGATCTGCCCTTTATACTCAATTTCTATAGATTTCAGTGAGTGTTTTTGGTTCTGTATTAATAGCCACATCATTACGCCGTATACTAGAGCTGCAACAAATAAAAGCATGTTAGTTGCTTCAGTGAGGCTGTCTGTCTTTGATGTTGATAATCGAATTGCAACAAATGCTAACGAAACAGGGATACCCAACGCTTTGGTTTGAATAGAGCTAAATGTTTCGTTGATTTTCAACATGTAGTCTCTTTTCTTTTCCTGATACTCCAAACGAACATCATCAAAAGAAAACTCGCTCACATAAAGATCATAGTTCTCAATAACCTGAGCGGAGAATTCTCCAAAATGAGTAATGAGATATTCAAACCGTCTTTCTTTTTGTACAGACTTAAGAAAATCATATAAAGCAGTTTTAAAGATACTTACTCTTTGATCTTTGTGCGCCTTATCTTTTATCCATTTACTTATATGCGTTATGCCATCTAGACCAGACTGAATATCCTCTAGCTTGTACTTACAAGGAATCTCCAATCGGTTTTTATGCAACATAACTACATTTGGAACATTAATCCCATTAACCGTATCAGTGTGGTCGGCCTGCTCAAGCAAAATATTGATTAGCGATACTGTGTTTATATAGTGCTTCAAGTCACCAGTTAGTTCATCCGTTTGGCCAGTGTATTTTGACTTATCATGGATAATATAAAATGAGTCAGGAATTACGCATTTGTTTTTACTATTCTCAAAAAACTGAGCCCAGTTAGAGTATATTTCTATACCATCTTGGCGTAAGTGGACTAATGAAATAGAGACTTGATAGTCACTACCTACAACAGTCTTTTCAGCATCCGGTGAGCTACTATCAGCCAGACTATCAATAGTTAGAATTAGGTTTTCGCCTTCCCATGAAGTTAGTAGCTCCTTAATTTCAGCCGTCATTTTGACTTGGCACGTATAATCATCCTCGTTACTAGAAACGAGTTTAAACGTATCAATAAATGACGATATCTGATTAAGAAGCTCTATCTTAGTCATCTTTAATTTTTGCCTTCTAGCTGATCTTTCAGCGTTTTCGGTATCTCAGTAATGGTTAACACACCACCGTTATCAGGGTCATATACTACGGCATTTCCTAATAGTTTCGCGTCAAAGCTTAGCGAAATAAGTTTGTTTCTTCCCGAGTATTTTTTTAGTCGTCTTAAAGCATTCGCATCCGTAGCCAATTCATTATTGAGGTTATAAGGCTCGCCTTGTGATATACGTAAAAATTGTCCTTTTTTATCTTCGGCGACATCTTCTGGCAAGAACGTTGCATCGAGGACTGTAGAAAGAGTGTCCAAGCGTATTGTCTGCTTTTCTTCCTTTCTCCATTCAACAATCTGATCATGGGCCTTGTTCTTCACCATCTCAGTTTTCGCATCATCGAAGAGATGGTGACTACAGTATTCCTCTACACATTTAACAAGAGCTTTAGTATCCGCAGCTGCCTGGGTGAACTCTTTGCAACCAATGAATTTAGCGAAGTAATCTGTAACCTTTTTCGCTTCCTTACCAATTTTGAAAGAGATGTAACGGTTCGAAAGCTCATCAGCATTCTTCCACTTAGTGAGATTAATACGAGCAGCCATATGGAGTTTATCTAGGTCGACGCTATCAAACTGCTCTAATTCCAACTTATCTATACGCATAACTTTCTTTTCGCGTAGTAAAACCACGCTCAAAAAATGGTCACCTGCATGTATATAGTGGTTGAACCACAGATGTCCTCCTTTTGCTAAAGGTGCACCCATTAGTTGTTCTTGAAGGTACTTTGCCGCTGATTTAGTAAAATTAACAAAATCTTCAAAACCATCGTTGTAATATTTTTCCAGCAAAAATTCAAAGCGAGTTAATTGTTCATCTTTCTCTGGCTTCTGAAAGTGACCGGTGTTTAACCCAGTAGAGTTGAACTTCTCGTTGATCTCCTTGCTCAACTGTAGAGCGGAATCATTTATTTCGTTTTCTTTCTTACGATCGTCTAACCCTACTTTAACCTTCTTTTCCGCTTTAATGAGGTTGTGCAAAATGACGTTTTTAATTTCCATGGTGCTCACTTAGACTTATATTTATAAATTTATCAAAATAATAAACAGACCTACAAAGTCAATGTACAGCTACATTGTCGATTTTTCTTCTATGGGCCTCAAACTTTCATACATCCACAAACCTGTATTTATATACAGTATAATTAGACGTACGCGAGCACAACCCACATGTGGAAAAAACTCATAAGGGGGGATATCAATCTAAAACTAAAAACGCCCCTCAGGGCGTTTTTAGTTTCAGCAGCAAAGGAAGGATGTCATTGGTGTTCTGCCCAAAACATAGTCGTTTAAGGCTCAACAATATAGGCTCTCTCCGTAGCTTTGCGATGAAGTTCGAATAACTACACACTCACGCCACTCGACTAGCATTGCAAAGCATCATGACCAAGCAAAGAAGATAACCGTGTTGTTCGAGAAGGATTGGTTGCTGTGATGCGGACAAAAGAATTTTATTGCTTTGAGCGTTTTTCCCGCCTTATGATTTTCAGTTCAAGGTATTCTTTCAAGCCTTTCTGACCAACATTGAACCTATCAAGTTCGTCGCGAGAATACACTGATACTCTATCTATTGGATCGTTTTCTCCATCGAATGATAAAGCAAACTCATAGATAACCTTTATAGAACGTTCTTCAATTTCATCACCTGGAATTCTGCTTGCCTTAGCAAAATAATCCTTATCCATAGAAAATGACTTCGTCCCTGTATAATCGATTAGATTGTAAAAGCGGTGACTCCAATATTCTCTCTCTGACTCATACATTGCTAACGAGCTAACTGCTTTTGGACTTATAGCGCTAGCTAACTCTTTGGACTGCAAAATCAAACGTGCCGTAGTCAGCCAAACCAAACGATCTTTTACGGGTACAGTCGCAGCGCCATTATCAGATAAAAAGCCATATGCGCGCTCCAAGCATTTCACAGCATTTGCACAATACCCCTGTGAGTCAATTAACTCTTTCTCAAGGTCGTTCTTATCTTTTTGCAGTTTAATAGTAACCATCACGGCTATAAAGCTGACAAATGCTAGTATCGGCGAGATTGTTCCACCAATGAAACTTCCAAAATCAGCCCATTTTTCAGAATTTGATGACAAATCGAAATCGTGAAATTTAATAAGCCAGCATACTATAGGAACGGCAACAAATATTGATGTTATCGAGAAAAGAATCGTATATTTCTTCAAGTTAACCTCTAAGGCACACAACGTCTAATTAAGGTGGAACAAAAAACGCCCAGCTTTTGCAAACCACCTTAAACAACTTGCGAGGTGACTATGCCAGAGAAAGCCTTTCAGCTACTTGGCTTGCAACCAGTTCTGTCATTTCATCATGGGCGCCTTTTGTTAGTGCATCTACATTGTATTGATAGAAGTGTAGTTTTACACTCTCATAGCTTCTGGTTACTTTACTTAAATATTGCATAGCGTACTCCGCCGGCTGTTTAGCTTGATCATGACCAGTATGAGTTTTAATTGCAGAAGATATAGCTTCAATACTACCAGCAAGCTGTACTAAACCATGTTTGTTCTGAGCGTTCCAAGCAAAATACGGAGAATGCCTTAATGTAGAGACTAAACCTGCCATGTACATCGCATGTTCAGCTCGATTTAATGTTAAGGATTCATGTGTTATACCTTTCAAATCGTAGAACAAGTACCATTTAAATTCATCTACAATTGAGTAATCAAGGGGGTTGGTTATCTCTCCAAATATCTCATTATATACTTCTGTTGAGATAAATGGGCGACTAACTTTGCCTGGAAAATGTTTATTAAATTTATAAGCAGCATGTTCATCAGTAAAGACTCGACACCCTTTGCCTCTCCCTTCATGTTTGGCAGCCTTGGTTACAGCATCTCCAAGAATGAATGAACCAAATGATTCTTTATCATTGCGTGGAACTATAACTTCACCATAGCTTAATCCTCCCCGACACAGTACCCCTGACAAAGTTAACTCCCACATCAGTTCAGATGACGCGAGCAACAATTCAGAAGTGTCTTCAGACCAGACAAATGCACAATCAGACAACTGAGAAATATTTACGTTGTATTTTGTGCACACTGTGCCTAAAACTTCTCTAAATGTTTTAAGTGTCCATGCTGCTATGACCTGATTCGGACTAGAGAAGCCCTGAGCTCCATTGATTTCTATATCATATATGTCACCGCCTATTTTTTCATCGAGCCCCTCAAGGTTGATAGCACCTTCTGTAAGTGCGCTCATACCTAGTATATCGACAAAGAACACAGCCGCCTGCTTTGTTTCAAATTTCACTAACTTGCCTATTTTTTTATTTAACGTCTAAATCAGCCAGATGCTGTTTTCCCACCTAATTATAATGCAGCCTTTCTCATGTCTTTTCAATTTATAATCAATAAGTTAATCAACGAAAAACGAACCTGCCAGCTCTCACTTAACCCAGATCCAAACACTGACAGGCCACCCAAACTAAGCCACCCGCTCCTTCTCTATCCTTTCCATTAGCGCCAACATCGCAGCATTGCGCTTAGCGGCTAGCCAATCTGCTAGGCCATCGAGAACTGGGTGGTATTGGCGTTTGAATACAGAGAAGGTGCACACGAAACTACCAGAGCACATTGCAACGAAGCGGCTTTCTAAGTCCCACGCGACTCGGCCATCGTTGCAATGCATGCACTTTCGGTAGTGGCGGTTTGGGGCTCGGTACTTCCCGCTTCCGCCACAACAAGAACAAATACGGCCTTGCGGTGTGATCGCTTCTTCCACAGCTGCGCGCACAATGGCTGCAAATGCGGCTTCGCTTTTTTGGCCGCGCCAGTCATCGGTCAGCGTATACAATTCCGCGAGTACCGCCTTTTCCAGTGCTCTTCTCGATTGCGCGTTATCCAGTAACTCCACAAACAACACCAGAAAACCGACTGGAGATTCCTTCCAGGTAATCCCCACCATGCCGAGCTGGTCTTCCAAAGAAAATAATCCTTTGCCGCCCTTTTGCGGTTCGTAATTTATGCCTTTTAAATCGAACTTAGCCAATAACGTTTCTGGTCGCATTTACGCTACCTCCTTGCTGTTCCTCACCTGCTTGCGAAAACTCTCCCACGTGAAGCTCACCCACTCGCAGCTCTCCAACAAACGCTCCATCACTCGGGCTCCAAGAACCTGAGTCAGATCATCAGATTTCAGATTGGTCAGAATGCCGGTTGGCTTCTCGTTGGTATAGCGTGAGTCGATGATAGTGTTAATCATGATCGCCTCGTGGTCATTCATTCGCTGCACCCCAACCTCATCCAACACCAACAAATCGACCTGAGCTAGATACTTCAGAAACTGAGCTTCTGTAACGTTCGATTGGCGGTTGTACTTATCGCGAATTTTCATCATCAACTCAGCGACCGTAATCACCAACACCGTACGATTGCGCGTCATCAACGAGTTCGCCATTGCACAAGCCAAGTGGTTTTTACCCGTTCCTGTCGATCCAGAAAATACAAAGTTTTTCTCATCACCTTCCAAGAACTCAGAGACCCAACGGCGAGAAACACTAAACGCCTGACGTTGACCTTGGTTCTCCGTCACGTAATTGGCAAATCGACACTTCAAGTGCTTCTTGCCTACTCCACTGCGACCAAGTAAATCCTGAACTTTGCTCTGCTGGTAGTTCTGGTACACCGCATGGCTTTGCTTCTCGACTTCCTGCTGAGCGAGTTGAGCCATCTGCTCTGGCGTGTACGGCACAACGTTTTCAGGCATCGCTTGCTGCAGTTTTTGGAAAAAGCTGTTCATTGGTCACCTCCGTTTTGGCGGTCTTTGAACCACTGAGGTGGTCCGTAATCATCAGGGTTGGTTTGGTCTGAAAATTCTTCCACTTGAGGAATTTGCGATTGGCCACGGGCTAGCGCACCACGCTCCTTTGCCCACTTGTTTTGCATCCGCATGCCATTGCGCCAAGCAGAAACCCAATCAACGTACTTGCTGGCTCTGGCTAACATCGCATCACTCCACTGCTCGGTAGCGCTCTGCACATCCAGCACAAAATCTGTTTGAGCGTTGTACCAATCCACCATTTTCTGAGTGACTTCAAAATCATCAGGCATGGTAGTTTTGCGTGGCGAAGATTTACGCTTGCCAGAACCCTGAGAAGCATCCTTGGGGGGATTAAGGGGGGATCTATTATTGTTTGATGGATCTAATGATGGTTTGGGGTCAGCTGTTGCCCTACCCCCTGACGTCAGTTGCCCTAGGTCAGAATTTGCCCTAGGGTCATCATTGCCTGAGGTATCCCCCAAATTCACAATCGCTTTTAGGTTAATCCAGTACACATTTGTGTCGTGGATTTTGCTGTTTTCTTCCTTACGGCGACGGACAGAAATCACGCCCATTTCTGAGAGCTTCTTAATCTGATTTTTGACTGTGCTCGGTGAAACACGACACTTTTTCGCGATAGTCGATTTACCCGGCCACGCAACACCCTCGTCATTCGCGTAATCAGCAATGCAGAGCAAAATGATTTTCTGAGTACAGGTAAAGGCATCGACATCAAGAATGGTCGACATGTATTTAATACTCACACCGCCGTCCCCGCTTTCATTGATTCAAAGATTTCCATCGCTTTAGTCCGTGATACGACGAAACGACACACACCGTTATTGGCTACCCAGATATAGCAGCCGTGATAGTTCTGTAAGCTAAGGCTCATTGCACAAAGTTCTCCGTGTTTGCGGATAAAGGCGCGTACTGTGTGGTGGTCAGCCACGACGCGTTTAAATCAGGCGGCTTTCTTGGCCATCAACGATTCAAGGTATTCCAGAAGCGGCGCGTGAGATGCCTTCGCCTCCTGCACTTCTCGGTACGCATCGCGCAGCTGGTCAATATTCGCGTTCTCCCCTAAAGAGATCACCGCACGGAATGCTTCAGATGTCTCTTTGTTGTGGTTATGCAAGAGCAAATCTCGGCTTAAGTTTGCATCACTCGCACCAATGCAAGTAACAGAGAACCCAAGCGGGTTAAGAAATTGGTTAAGCATGTCGCTCGCGCGTTTGGCAGGCATCGCCTTAAGTACCGCAGGTAACAAATCCATCATCGTGGCTTTGGCTTCTACGCTTGTGCGCTCGACGTAACGGAAAAAGTTTTGAGCATTGTTCTTATCATCAGCGCCCGGTACTTTAAGTAGCTCTTTACGCTGCGCATCAACCTCGTGCTCAAGATCGAGTTTGTGATATAAGCTCGCGACACGGTGAGCAATACACTCTTTACTCAGTTCCGTGCGCCAACTTTCTATCGCGTTACGCATAACGCTTTTAAAACTATTGTTCATGGTTTTTCCTTACTGGTTGTTTGTACAGAATTTCCTAAATCATCTTGCGATGTAAAAAGTGCTATAAACTTAAAAATAATCTGGTCTTAAACGGCTCTTGCTCACCTGACCATTCGTTAGTTCATGGATTTCTTTCGCTAGTTTTGCTCCTGCTTTTCGGTAGCCATACAAAACCTGACGCAAGTAGTCTTCATTTGTACCTAGTTGGTTAGCTAGAGTTTCACGTTGATTCGCGTCGAGTTGACGCCAGTAATTTGCGTACATAAAAGTACCTCCCGAGTACATAATACACAATAATTATGAACTCTCAAGGTCATGTACTTATTTCGTACATGTGATAGGTTGTCCAGAAATTGTGGTAATATAGTGACGCTATGAAAACTGCCGAAGAGATCAGAAGAGAAAATGCGCGAGAACTTGCCAGTCAACTGGGAAGCTACGCTGCGTTTGCAGATAAGATAGATCGCTCATCGACACAAGTTAGCCGATTTATGGGAAAAGGCGCGACAACTGAAATTGGTCCGCGAATGGCTCGACACATTGAACAGTGCTTTAATAAGCCTGAGGGCTGGCTAGACGTAGACCATAATCCGAAAAGCGAATCACAATCTCAAAAAGAAGCGACAGAAAACATAGCGAAGCAACTGGGTGATAACTCAGAGTTTATTGACACAAGCAAGTTAAAAGCAGTTCCGATCCTCACTGAAGTACAAGCTGGCGAGTGGGCTCGTATCATTATTGATGCGGATACCGAGTTCGAATGGCAAACAATATCAGTGAATACGTCCGCAGATGCGTTCGCAATGAGGGTTACTGGAAATTCAATGACAAACCCTTATGGATCTCCCAGCATCCCTGATGGTTCCATCGTAATAGTAGAGCCTTGCAATTGTCCCGATAATGGCAAGATAGTCGTTGCAACTTTAAACGATGCGCCGCAAGCCACTATAAAGAAACTTGAAATTGACGGACCTAATAAATTTCTTGTACCTCTAAATCCTAAATACGACCCAATTCCAATCAACGGTAACTGCCGTATCGTTGGATACGTCAAACAAGTAATAATGGATTTATGACAAGCATATAGTCGTCTAAAGAACTTCCCATACAAATAATTCTAATTGAACCGCCTCATAGCAGGCGGTTTTTTTGTACTCAAAAACAAAAATAACTTTACAAGTACATTTTATCCAAATAAAGTAAATGTACTTTCTAAGTACATTTACTTTATTTATGTACTTTAAGTTTACCAGCCGACCTGACCAATCGGTTTCCCGAGAACTTTGTGCAATGAGAGCTTAATGATGAAAACAATGACGTTAGACCAAACCCATCAACTGCTGAACAACCTGCAACTACTCAATGTATGCAGCCATCAGTTTGAAGAAGTGACAGCTGAGCTAAGTAAGGATGATCCGCTCCGTATCGCTGCGACTTCCATCTTTGAAGGAGCCGAAGACTTTAAAGGGCTAGAGATTCACGTAAACGAAGAAGATTTTGAAAAGGCGCAAGAGCTATTCAGCCAGCTGGTTAGCCTGCAAGCCGCAGTGGAAGCGAGAACGCTACCCCACTAGAAAGAGAAAACCCCTATCGGTGACCAAACCAACAGGGGCGTTCTTTGTGCAATGAGACTTACGCCTCGCAATCAGTATATATCCGGCTGACCACCTATATCAAGGATTTAGGCTGATTGCGGGTATTCACCCCAACCCAATTTAGGAATTTGTGTAATGAACTATTCTGACTTCAATCAATCACCGATGAACTTCACCTACTCTGCTCCAGCTTTCGTCCGTGAGTCAGCGAAGCCTACAGAAAAGCCTGTTTATGATTCCGAGCGTTACCCAGAATCTTCAAACAAGATCATGTGTCATCAAGAGGTGTTAGATTTCTTCAATAAGAAGCGAACCACCATCATTGCATGGCGCAAGAACCGCAACTTCCCAGAGCCAATTAGCAAATCACCGCTGCGTTGGATACGTGCAGCGGTGATGGAATGGGTTGAGCATGAAGGCGGGTTTAAGGCTGGGGTTTAGGGTGTTTTACCCTAAATTACTTTGGCGTTGGGAATAATTCTGTAATGATTTGTTATATATGTCGCGCAATTCCCTTAGTAATAGCTTCCGTTAAATAGCTAAACTCAAGTTGCTCTGCAGGAATTACTTTTAACTTCTTACTTTTTATTGGTTTTAGTTGAACCATACTTGCAGCAGAACACGCTAACCCGCCGAAGATTGCTACGAGTGGACTTAAGGATGCGCTACCACTCAAAGATGCTCCTTTAACAAACTCACTAAAAAGCGTTGCTAAGCTTTGAGAACCGATATTAACTCTTAGATCTGTGAATTTAATTGAACGACCAAACCTGCTCCTAGACAAAGCGGTAATTTCATTCGTTACTTTTTCCAAGTCTGAGATCGCCAAGTTTAATGCTGTTTCACTAAAACCACTAGGGAGAGAAACCTGAAGCGTTACTTGATCCATAGCGTTTCGAAACTCATTTAACATATCTGAGTGATCATATTTAAATGCAACTATTTTTTTTAAAGAAATATTTTCGGCAGGAACAGGAAGTTTATTGTACAGCGCAACTTGTACACAGTGCTCATCGATAGCATCTGTAGTTCTAGCTACAAACTCTCGGTATGATTGCTGCGGTACCCATATTACGTCTGGCTTGTTTACTGCACTTTTCTTAAGTGACTGCGCTTGAAAGTCTAAAAATGTATTCACCCAATTTTTAGCACCTTCTGATTTTAAGCTATAGGTAGATTCTTTAGTAAAGAGGTTTCTGGAAAAAGGTGTATCTTGGTAGTCCTTGAGCAATATTCCTGCTTCTTCCAAAACTAACTCATCAACAGTTCTTTTCCATCGTGGAAGCTGGCCACTAATGGGTTGTACAATATAGTCCCAATAAAGACAGAAATTTTGCATCTGTTCCTTACGTAACTGAACGTGGGGTATGTACGCATCGCCATCAAGATTCTCAAAATGAGGACAAAAAACTATTCCTCGTTTTCGCGACATACTACCTCCGATAAGTTAATGTGTGAGCAAAGCTACCACCAAGCCTAAGCCATCGCGCCACAAACGCAAAACCCAACCTTGAACTAAAAATGCAAAGCGTTGAGAATCACTCTTAAACAATTTGTTAAATGCGATCTTCTGGTTGTAGTACCATACCCATAAAATCCATTTTTAAAGACCATAGTTTATGCAATTGAATCCACTCATAAGAGACTGAATAGTAAACATTTTTCCCCTCTAAATCCTCACCTCTATTTAATAAGAGGTGCAGTACTTCTTGAGAGTCAAAACCACACTTAATTCGAAGTACATAATCCAAAAATTCCATCGTTACACGTATAACTTTTACTGCGTCATCATAGATCCAATCATCGCTAGATTGAGGAATCTTTAAACGTGAAGTCATGCCAAAATCAGCCTCACGCGTTCTTTCATCAACCTGAACCCACTCCGTTTTCTTTGCTTTGGGATGGACAACTGAGTTTCTAATACTTTGTAGCTCTGAGATCAATTGAACTTCACGGGTTCCTTTATCTAAAGACGTACCATTATGAGACCACAGAAAATAATCAAATTTTCCAAGAGGGTCTAGTCTGTCGATAGTCTTAAAGATCGACTTAGGCAAGTACAATTTCTCAATGAGGCAGTTAGATACAACTTCAGGTAGCAGAGATGCGTTAAGAATAGATGCTCTCGCTAATCGCCCCTCTACATCGAAATCTTCGTCTTCATTTAAATTTTTAGCCATTTCTGCAAAAGATAAGGCATCATCAAAGATCGTAGGGAATTTACGATCAACTAGATATTTATCATTAAACATATTCTATGTTTACCACTGAGCATTTAGCCGCATTAAGGTGTGAGCAACGCTAACACAAAACCTAACCTAACCACCGTAAACACTAAACTCAACGATGGAATGAAAAATGCCAAGCATTGCGAAGTACTCCTGAACAGCTTGCTAGCTTAATTACCACGATAAGGTATCGGTGTTTTCCTTACTTGCACCGCCGACAGATTAGACTTAGCAAGCAGCAACTCTAACGATTTTTGAGCTAATTCCGAGTGAGGGTTTGGTCCAATGATCAGTTCTTTTACACAACTGCTATTAACGTTTAAGCGAACATAAGGAATTAAGAAATAATCAGAACTACGCAAGTGAATATTTTCATGCTCTTGCCCATGGACAACGTATCGCCACTCACACTCTTCCTTAAAGCCTACGTCTTTCATTAATGTACATGCAACCTTAGCCTTCGAAATAAAGTCTGAGATTGCGGATTTATTATCACCGATAGGGGGCGTAGGCTTATTGATATAGTCTTTTAACAAACCTATAGCGTAATCATGTTTAAATTCATCATCATATATAACAGGGTAAAGAAGGCTCTTAGTATTAAGTTCTGATTCAAAGTTTGGCGAAATGCCAATGGAGACACCATGCCCATTAGGTGTATAAGCTCTCCATTGACTCAATAGATCTTTCTGACTTGTCAATGAAAGAACAAATACTCCTGCGTCCTGCGCGAAGGATAAGTTTGTTCCAATTGCTTCAGTGAATTGGAAAAAGGGTTCTAAACTACCTAAACGTTGTAGGATTAAAGGGTTCCCTTTATTTTCATCTTTCAACCGATTAAAAACCTCTTTGAGTACTTTAAACCCATGAAAGAACTCCTGATGATCATTGAGAAAATTAATTTCACTAACCCAAAAAGATAGTTTTCCACTCCCTTTTACAATGTTATTAATTGCATCAAATGATGTGTAATGCCAAAGAGCGTCTGGTTTGTCCTGATGCAAATACTCAAGGTAATCTTTAAACACCTCTATCTCCATGATCTAATTTATTAAGCTAACACTCTGTTAAGGTGTGAGCAACAAATAATAATAATGCCACGCGTTGCGAATCCGTCTTGAATCGTTTGTTAAATTTTTACTCTGAAGACCGGCTAGAATTCATCACAACGCTCAGTATCAACCAAAATATTCTCCTCGAGACAATGCCTAATCAAGGCTGCACCATCCTGAGTGTAGTATTCATGACATTCCCCACCGTATGCTAGAAAGCTAGGTTTCGCAAAGTCATTACCATAGATTTCAGCACCTCGGCGTATCATTTCTGTTGCAATCCCAGCTCTTCTATAATCCGTGTTCACATTCATATGGTGCAGTTTCATTCCTCGCTCATCGCAGTCAAACTGAACCCTACCAACTTCAATATTATTGTGTTTTGCGACAATATCTGGTTCGTAGCTTTCCGTGTCAATTTCGATAATTCGGCTGTATTTGTCTGTAAACAACATATTGATACTCCGTTAAGCTTAACACTCCGTTAAAAAGGGCAGGCAAGCAATACATGAGCTTCTGAAAAACACCTTAAACACAAGACTCCACGCGTGCTAAATCCCTCTTAATCGCTTGTTATGTAAATTTAATTTCTCAAGCTATTTAATAGACGAAAATAACAGTTCTGCTTTTTCTTGACTATTCAAGTATGCACCAGAATTAGGGTCGTTTACGAGTAGAAGAATGTTATTTAAGAGCTCTTTTAAAGTGATAAGCTCCCAATCTGACAGCTTACCCAAATCAGCCACAGTCAAGGAATCAATAATTGGATTCACTTCGTGGGATTTTATCTCTCCTTTTGAGAGCAAAGTTTTAATTTGGCTTAGGTTCATATTTACCTCTGTAATCTGGTTGGAAATCAAAACTGATTTGTAGTACGCGATTCATATAACGCTCTGTTAAGGGTTGAGCTACGCAATACAAAAGCCGCCTCATACCACCTGAATCACTTAAACCAACGCATGGTGAAAATGCCACGCGTTGCGAATCCCTCTTGAACAGTTCGTTAGCCCTCTGAACTCAAGGCTTGTTGCTCATCTATAAAGCTCTCCAGAGCACTTCTCCACTGTGTCCAGTTACGAACATCTTTTGTAAGTTCTTCTAAAGATTCAATTTTAGCGCCATACTCTACAGCCTCTTTTAGAAGCTGAATTGCTTTTGCATCGTTACAATATGAAACTCTATTTCTCAATATTCCGCGTATGTAGTACAGGCGATTTAAGTCAGGATTTTCTCTTTTCATGCGTTTGTTTGAGCAAATACCCGGAACTTTCGACCAAGCTTCCTCGACTGAATCATGGACTACACCCTCTGAATCGTATTCGAGATATTGGTCGGTAGCCAATTTCATTGCTTGCATGATCTCTGATATTTCAAATCTGTTGTTTAATTTCTTCAGTGACTTATGCCCATTTTCATTTAGATGATACCCCGGCACTAACTCACCCCAATAATCAGCAAGTTGAGTTATTACTTCGCTATCGAGCTCGAGTAAACCTTTTTGCCAATTGAACATCATTTCAATTTGCTCTTTACGCTCTTGTAACGCCTCTAACTGGTCTCTTTGCTTTTCAAGCACTGCATTATCACATAACTCTCTATTTGACTTACCCCGGTTACAATCAAAACAAGACGTTATCAAATTAAGTAAATCATTCGTCCCTCCTATCGAGACTGGCTTAATATGGTCTACTTCGAGAAGGACATCTGGAGCTTTGCTGCCGCAGTATTGGCACGCGAAAGAATCACGTTTAAATACCTCAAATCGAATTTTTTTAGATAAACTTTTTCTCATATTCGTACTTCTTCCGAGGAGGGCTAACGCTTATTAGGAGGCTTAAAGCCGTCCTTTCTTCCATTATCTTGCCAACTTTCATTAGTAGGTTCAAAAGTTGATCGGCGAGTTAGTGAGCTATGACACTAATTGGTCAGCAACTCGTATACAAATTCACGGCTACTTTTTCATGCTCCAGTTCTTTTTGTACTTGCGCAAACAAAGCATCTGCGAACTTTTCGTATGCTTCTTTTTGGTCTGATAGCCAGTCATGCTTGTTGTAGATTGCCATTACGCCGACCAGCTCATGCCCGAGCATTTTTTCTGTAACGTGTGGCATGGTGCCGAGTTCTGAACAGGTGGTAGAGATACTGCGTCTAAAATCGTGGGTACGCCAGTGAGGAAGGTTCAGGTTATCACGTAACCTTCTTATGTAACGGTTTGCTGCGGATATACAGATAGGCTTATGAAGGGATGCGCCAGGGAAAAGGTATTCATCATAGATGTTCATCAACCTTTCCAGCATCGGCTTGATGTGTTTTGGGATGGGTCTGCGAATGGTGTTACCCATTTTGCTGAGTTCTGGTGGTACCGTCCAAATGTCGTTGACCATGTCGAAGTGTTCACGCTTGGCCAAGCGAAGCTCTGATAGTCGGTTACCCCATAACATTGTTATTAAGTGTAGGTTCTTGGTCGATGTTCCTGCTTTGCTGCGCTCAATCGCGATCCAAACTTTGGCAAGTTCAGGAAGTGATAGAACTCGGTCACCGGCACTTGGTGACTCACCAACATCTTGCTGTCTGATTTTCTCAAAGTGCGTCCCATCGATAAGGAACTTAGATTTACAGAAGTTAAGACAGGCGCGCATTTTAGAAAATGCAGAGTTAGCCGTCTTCGGATTCTTCTTGGCGATGTCATCGAACCAACGCATCCATTCCCGCGCGGTGATCTTCTCTACGTCGACATCAGGAAAGGCATTGTAAAAGTAGTTGTTTGCCACCGAGCGATAAAGCACCTGCGTCCCCTCTTTCTGAGTCGAGACTTTGTGCTCAAACCAGTAGTCGAGACAGTCCTTCAGAGTAACAAAATCCGTCTCACCAGTAAGGGCTATCTCTGGGTTTCTTCCCTCTTCTTTAAGTTCAAGCATCCTTTTATGGATTTGCCTTGCATTCTTGAGGGTGGTTATCGGATACTTGCCTATACGAATGCGTTTGTTTTTACCATTAAACCTGCAACGGTATTGGAACGTGATGTTTGCTTTGGGTGATATCTTCGCTATTAGTCCTTCGCCGTCATTCAGTTCTGCCGGGCCGCTATATTCGCTTAGTTTTGCAATAGCTTTTAGCTGCTTGTCTGTAATGCTCAAGTTGTCTACCTTAAATTAGGACGCAGCACTTACAAAATTTGGACACATTTTTAGACGCAAGTGCAAATGTAAAACGCGTAAAAACAATTAAAACCTAACGAAAAGATAGCACATAGAACACTGCTAATCGACTGATATACAAGGCTAGTTTTGAAGAACAACGAACAGAAAAAGACATCCATGAATAATACCGAACAGCCTACATTCTTCTTCTTTGATTATGAGACATGGGGAACCAACCCCGCGAAAGATCGCCCAAGCCAGTTTGCTGGTGTTCGTACAGATGAAAACTTTAATATCATCGGCGAGCCTTTAGTCATGTACTGCCAGCCACCTGCTGATTATCTTCCGTCTCCTGAAGCTGCACTTATTACTGGTATTACTCCGCAAAAAACGGTTCAAGAAGGCCTTTCTGAGCCAGAGTTTATCGCTAAGATTCACGCTGAACTCGCGAAACCCAATACTACCAGTTTAGGCTACAACAGCATTCGCTTTGATGACGAAGTGACCCGTTATACTTGTTATCGCAACTTTATCGATCCATACGCATGGAGTTGGCAAAACGGTAACTCACGTTGGGATTTACTCGATGTACTACGCGCGTGCCATGCCCTTCGCCCAGAAGGCGTAGAATGGCCAGAAAACGAAGATGGCTTCACTAGCTTTAAATTAGAACACTTGTCTGTGGCTAACGGCATAGAACATAGTAACGCGCACGATGCCATGGCAGATGTGGTTGCGACTATCGAAATGGCAAAGAAAGTAAAAGCAGCGCAACCAAAATTGTTTGATTACTTTTTTTCTATGCGCCAAAAGCGCAAGCTCAATGATTTAGTCGACATCGTCAACATGACACCGTTGATGCACGTTTCAGGCATGCTAGGGCGCGAATGCCAGTACACTAGCTGGATTGTGCCTGTTGCTTGGCATCCAACCAATAATAACGCCGTTATCACCATCGATTTAGCGAAAGACCCTCAACCTATTCTTGAGCTATCCGCAGAAGAGCTGCACGAAAGACTCTACACGAAGCGCGAAGATCTTGGTGAATTGCTACCAGTGCCAGTTAAACTAGTTCATTTGAACAAATGCCCTATTCTCGCCCCTGCAAAAACGTTAACGGCTGAAAATGCAGAGTCTATTGGCATTGATCGCCAACAATGTCTCGCCAATCTCGCTTTGTTGCGCCAACATCCTGAAATTAGAGAAAAGCTGATTAGCCTCTTTTCAGTCGAGCGCAAATTCGATAAAAGTGATGACGTCGATACACAACTTTACGACGGGTTCTTTTCTCCAGCCGATCGCGCAGCTATGGATATCATTCGCGAAACCGATCCGAATAATCTTGCTGCATTAGACATTGAATTTGATGACAAGCGCATTAAACCTCTATTGTTCCGCTATCGTGCGCGTAACTTCCCAGGCACATTAAACGAGCAAGAACAAAGACGCTGGGCATTACACTGTCGAGAAGTGTTTGAAAGCCAAATTGAAGAGTACATGCTGAATTTAGAAAACTTAGTTCACGAACATGAAAGTGACGAAAAGAAGATTGCGATATTAAAATCCGTGTACCGTTATGTAGAGAGCTTAGCTTCTTAACTCCTCCTAATACAAGCGCACCTTATGGTGTGCTTGTTGTTTATATACTGTCAAAATGATTAAAGAACGATTCTTACAACTGATCCAACTGCTCATTTCAATCTTCCTCATCATGGGGGCACTTGGCATCGGAATTACCATTCAAAAGTTCACTGGCGTTTCCGTCCCAGGAAGTGTCATCGGTATGCTCGTACTGTTTTTCTCTATGACTCTTGGGCTTGTAAAGGTCGATTGGGTCAAACCGGGCGCCACGCTATTTATCCGCTACATGATTTTGTTGTTCGTTCCTATTAGCGTGGGATTAATGCAACATTTCGATATGCTACTCGCTAATGCCCTCCCTATCATTGCTAGCGCAGTTGGAGGCTCACTCATTGTACTAGTCAGCCTCGCTTGGCTGCTGGACTACTTGCTAAAGGAGAAGCACTGATATGTGGTTAGTTGTTACCATTGCGGTTTTTCTTGTCGCGCGCCAAATCGCAATCAAAGTGAATAATCCTCTAGCAAATCCTTTGCTGATCAGTATTGCAGTGCTCATTCCTTTGCTTACTTACTTAAATGTACCGTTTGAAACGTATTATGCGGATAACGAAGGGATCAGTTTTTTACTTCAACCAGCCGTAGTTGCTCTGGCTTACCCGCTATATGAACAACTACCACAGATTAAAGCAAACTGGCGAATCATCACTTTTGCTTGCACAGTAGGCAGTGTGATGTCGATGATGACAACCACCTTGATCGCAGTCGCTTTCAAAGCAGATATCAGTTTAATCGCAAGTCTAGTGGGTAAATCCGTCACTACGCCAATAGCAATGGAAATTTCGAGTCACCTCGGTGGTGAAGCTGCCGTTGCGGCGATCTTGGTTCTGATTGTTGGTTTATTGGGCGCGATTTTGGCATACCCAATTTACAACTTAATTGGAATTAAACACCCGATTGCACGTGGTCTGACAATGGGTACAGTCTCTCATGCCTTAGGCACCGCTACTTGTGCAGAGAAACAGCCCATAGATGCCGCGTTCTCATCACTCGCATTGGTTTTATGTGGGATCATAACTTCTATTTTGGCTCCAAGTTTTTTTGCTTTGGCGGTCTGGCTATATCAATAGTTAAGCGCTCTCGGTCTGCCCTCCTTCCGGCAGGCCGTAGCCTTTCCGTTTCTTACTTATCCCTTTTCAAAACCCTATCTTATCTATCAAACTCACCCAGTAATATCGTGAAGGGACTTGACTGAGATATACATTCATAGCATGAGCATTCTAGGTGCTACCACTCGCTCTAGATTACGTAGGTATAAAGTAGCGTAGCGGTAAAAGTCGCGTTAGTAACATACTCCTGCTCCTTGGTCATATGAATATATACTGATATGGTTAATTGTGAGACGGAGATAACGCTTCACACCTGTGCAATCGAATACATGTGTGAGCTCACTCTAATTATGTAACAGAATTATCAATTGCATTATTTATCGTGATCTAACGCACGGAACATTTCTATCTTTCACATAGAATAACTGTCCATGCAATAACAAGGATTCAACATGAAAAGTCGCATTGAACAGGCGCTAGCAGGCGCTCCAGAAGCACTTTCCAAACAACTTGCTCCTATCATCCAAGCTGATGATTTTGATGCTACGCTTTCAGTTCAACAATTTGAGCAGTTGCTTTCAGCTACCGGTCTATCAGACAAAGAGCTTCGTGTTGCGCTACTTCCTTTTGCCGCAGCGTACTCCTATGCTCCCCTTTCTGACTTTTATGTCGGCGCTATCGTTCGTGGTCTTTCAGGTCGCCTTTACTTCGGTGCCAACATGGAATTCTTTGGTGTACAGTTGGGTCAAACGGTTCACGCAGAGCAGTCTGCGATTAGCCATGCTTGGATGAAAGGCGAACGTGGTGTTAAGGATATCACTATCAACTTCAGCCCATGTGGTCACTGCCGCCAGTTCATGAATGAGTTATCTACCGCAAACGAGCTTAAAATCCAGCTCCCAGAACGCGAAGAAAAGTCACTTCATGAATACCTGCCTGAAGCCTTTGGACCAAATGATCTCGGTATCGAGTCCGGCTTAATGGCAGAAGTTAAACACCAATTCTCATGTGATGATGAAGACGCACTCATCCAAACTGCAGTTGAAGCGATGAACATGAGCCACTCTCCATACACCAACAACTTGAGTGGTTTAGCATTAGAGATGACTAGCGGTCGTGTATTCCAAGGCGCTTATGCAGAAAATGCAGCGTTTAATCCTAGCTTGCCACCGCTACAAGTTGCGCTAATCCAAGTTTTACTTGCGGGTGAAACCTTTGACAGCATCAAAGCCGCTGCATTGGTAGAGAACTCAGAAGGTAAGATCAGTCATTTAGCCGATACGCAATCAACGTTGGAAGCGTTGAATCCAGATATTCCGCTTAGTTTTGTCAACGTATAAACGACAAATTCAACAAAAAGCTCTACAACATGTAGAGCTTTTTTATTACCTAAAAACCAAAAGCAAACGTTTGCTTTGTCATAAAACTTCAGTATGATCTCCTGCAATTTCTGTCTCATCACTCTATTTTGTAAGGGAACACTATGTTTGGCACTGCAACTAGCGCAAATGCTACCCGTGTATTACTTTTAGGCTCTGGCGAACTCGGTAAAGAAGTCGCCATTGAATGCCAGAGACTTGGTTTAGAAGTGATTGCTTGTGATCGCTATGCCAATGCTCCAGCGATGCAAGTCGCTCACCGTAGTTATGTTATCGACATGTTAGATGGGAACGCCTTAGAAGAAGTTATTACGAAGGAACAACCTACTTACGTCGTACCAGAAATTGAAGCCATCGCAACCGGCAAACTGGTAGAGCTTGAAGAAAAAGGACTGAATGTTGTTCCAACCGCTAAGGCAACCAGGCTAACAATGAATCGTGAAGGTATCCGACGTTTGGCAGCAGAAGAACTGGAATTGACGACTTCACCTTATCGTTTTGCAGATAACTTTGAAGACTTCAAAGCCGCGGTTGAACATGTGGGTATTCCGTGCGTGGTGAAGCCAGTGATGAGCTCTTCCGGTAAAGGGCAAAGTGTTATCAAGACCGAAGACGACGTTACAAAAGCATGGGATTACGCTCAGGAAGGCGGACGTACGGGTGCAGGTCGCGTTATCGTGGAAGGTTTTATCGACTTCGATTACGAAATCACTTTATTGACCATCAGAGCCGTTGACGGTGTGCATTTCTGTGCTCCAATTGGTCATCGTCAGGAAGATGGCGACTACCGCGAATCATGGCAACCGCAAGCTATGTCAGAAAACGCAGTAAAAGCAGCTGAATACACGGCTGAGAAAGTGGTAAACGCGCTCGGTGGCTACGGCATCTTTGGTGTAGAGCTGTTTGTCAAAGGCGATAAAGTCATTTTCAATGAGGTCTCTCCTCGCCCTCACGATACGGGTATGGTTACAATGATTTCGCAGGAAATGTCTGAGTTTGCTCTCCACGTGCGCGCGTTTACCGGAATGCCAATTAATAATATTGTGCAATATGGCCCATCTGCGTCTGCTGTTATTCTTGGACAAGGAACTTCCACAAACATTCGCTTTGAAAACCTAAGCAAAGCTTTAGCTCAACCTCAAACACAAGTTCGTCTATTCGGTAAGCCAGAAATCGATGGCCGCCGCCGTTTAGGTGTTGTCCTTACGCGACGAAAAACCACCGAAGAAGCCGTTCAAGATGCTGTTGAAAGTGCTTCAAAAGTGAATATCATTTATTAAATACGAACCACTCATACAAAAATAGCGCAGCTCAAATTGCTGCGCTATTTCGTGTTCCAAACCGAAGAGAGCCTATTCACTCTCGATTAAGTACACTTCTTCAGAGAAGCGACTTAAGCCTTTTTTCACAATTTTAGGATGATTCTCGTCAGCTTCATCTACGTTCAAACAAGTAACTTTGTAACCTGAAAATAACTGCTCAATCTCTTCGACCGGCACGCTAAATGGAGGCCCCGCCATCTCTTCTTGAGGATAGTTGAGTGTAACAAGCAAAATACGACCGCCTGGGTTCAGCAGTTGCTTGAGACGCTCTACATACTCCTCTCGCATATCTTGCGGTAAAGCAACCAACGCGGCGCGATCATAAATGATATCGGCTTGAGATAGTGGTGCAGTGAAAAAGTCCCCAGTATAAATAGAGAGCTCATCAAATTGATAAAGCTCGTGCTTGCCATTAAGAGGCGTTACCGTTGGCGTGTAAAAATGTTCAGCAAAAAAGGCACGCACAGCAATATGGCTTAGCTCAACACCTTCAACCGAATCATGCTTCATCGCTAGCCAAATCAAGTCTTCTGACTTTCCACATAAAGGAACTAACACTTTATCTTCACGCTTTGGATTAGTGTGTTTCCAATATACTGGTAATAGCGGGTTTACATCTTCCAAGTGAAATCCGATCTGATTGCTGGCCCATTTGTTATGCCAAAATTCTTGGTCTCTCATTTTACTTTCTACTTGTCGGCTGTTTTCATTTTGAGAGGTAAGACTAACGTTTTTTTTCAATTTGTCTATGCCGTTCATCTTTGGTTAATACTGCGGTGATAGGATGTAATCGGTCTCATAGGAGACGCGCCTCTATCTGATAATCAGAATAAAGAAAAGAGAAATGGTGATCTAACGCACGATTCTACTTCAAGATAAAACTGAAACCTTGGAATCTTTCGTAATGGCCCCATTTATAAGTTAGTACCTGATTTGCCGAACTTAGCGACCTTTATGTTCCCTATTTTCTAAGTACAAGCAAGTTAAGGAGAGTGAATGAGCTTATTTCTTCGTACTACAGCATTGATGCTTTTGGTACTTAGCCGTGCACCGGCATTTGCCGCACTTCCAATTACCCCTGCGCCTAGTGGCGAACAAAATCGTTCAACCAGCCAAAACGAAGTTTGTTCGAAACTTTTTAAACACAGCCTTAGCGGTTTATATGGCATTCAGTCAATCGACACCACACCAACTCAGCCATATTCTGACTTCGACATTCTTTACAGCAAAGCTCACCAAGCGCAATTTGAACTTGAAACTATCTGTAAAAGTACCGCACTTCTTAATGATGCTCAGCCATACTTCGCAGGCGTGAAATCCAAACAACGAGCAGAAGAAAAGATAGCTTTAGAGTTAGATGGGAAAGTTGAACGTATTACTGACCTAGCACGTGCAACGATTGTAGCTGAAGACGTCGCGAGTTTAGTCTCCATTTATGAAACGTTAGAGCGTGAAACAACGATTGTGAAAGTAAAAAATCGATTCAAAAAACCTGGCCCTTCAGGATATAGAGACTTGAACTTGCTCGTTCGTTTACCAAAAACAAACCTAGTAGCCGAAGTTCAACTGCACTTGAAAGCAATCGCAGATGTAAAAAGCGGTCCCGAACACGACCTATACGAAAAAATCCAGAAACTAGAACGTCAAGCGATGTTGGAAAAACGTGAGCTAAGCGAAATAGAGCTTGCCTCTATTCGCAACATGCGTACACAGTCTAAGAACATGTACCAACAAGCATGGCAACCATACTTAACAACGCATCTAGAAGCGGCGTAACCGATATCATTAAGCGTCTCTCATAAACAGAAAAACCACCGCATTGCGGTGGTTTTCATTTGTATGCACACGAATTTTACGCAAAAAAAGACCACGCCTTAGCGTGATCCATTTATTCGGCTTACTGTACTTTCTTCAGGTTTTCTACACGAGCTTTTAACTTCTGACCCGGGCGAAAAGTCACTACACGTCGAGCAGTAATTGGAATATCTTCACCAGTTTTCGGGTTACGACCAGGTCGTTCATTCTTGTCACGAAGATCAAAGTTACCAAAACCTGACAGTTTTACCTGTTCGCCACTTTCCAGTGCCTTACGAATCTCTTCAAAGAACACTTCCACCGTTTCCTTGGCGTCCCGCTTACTAAATCCTAATTTATCAAACAGGTTTTCTGCCAGTTCGGCTTTTGTGAGCGCCATAAAACTTTCCTCAAAGCTATGTTAAACAATGCTACGTTAGTGTAGCGCCAGAGCAGTTTTACCCTACCAATTCAACAACATATCGGGGTTACATCAGGAAGTGTATGACAAGCTTATGATTTTCGCCAACTTTTTTCTTGGCGAACAAAAGGAATAGCACTACGTAAATTATTGTTAAACACCAGAAATTTGATATTTTTGTTTTTGTTTCATCTTTATCAGGAAAAACATCCAGATTATAAAACTAAAAGTAGTTTAAATATCAACATTAAACACTATTTAATAAAAATATCAGATATTGGTTATTTAACAGACACTTGACATAGAACTTGTCGTAAATTCAGTGATTTGTATGTAACTCGATACGTAACAATTAGATTAAAAGGTATGACCACCTGTACTTTGCAACTGTGCTTAGAAAGCTTGATTAAACCCACGCTTCTCGCTGTTTAACGATGACGCCATATATAAAGATTGATAATGTGGAAGTTCGTGTATTTCCTCATTAGCTTCTTACACTGCTTCTAGGCGACCATGATTAATCAAATCATAAATATTCTTTTCCCTGTTTTTGCTCTTGTCGGAGTTGGCTATTTGGTCGGTCGTTACATCAAGCCTGACTTTCGCCCAATAAACCGCATTAATATTGAGGTATTTACGCCAGCACTGGTATTTTCGTCACTCGTTAGCATGCCGCTCGATTCAAATCAGGGGCCGCTTCTTTTGGCGGCAATTGTCGCGGTTTTAATTCCCGCACTACTCATGATCCCGGTATGTCGATGGACGTCACTCTCGTTTAAAACCTGGGCGCCACCACATATGTTTCGCAATAGCGGAAATCTAGCTATTCCTTTGTTTACCTATACGTTTGGAGAAATTGCGCTGTCGTCAGCAGTGCTTTTATTTGTCGTGTCAGCATGCTTGCATATCAGCTTAGGCGTAATGCTGCTTAGTCATGGCAACCCTTTTAAGCAAATAGTCAAGATGCCAATCTTTTTAGCAGCGTCGTTGGCTCTGTTTCTCAACGTGTCAAATGTGGGTGCATGGGCGCCTTTATACGAAGCCACGGCTCTACTTGGGCAAGCGGCCGTACCCGTGATGCTTTTATCTCTGGGGGCACAAATGTGTCATTTAAGGTTGGACGGTTTAAAGATTGGTGTGTTGTGTACCGTGCAGTCACTGGCAACTGGTGCTGTCGCTTTTGCACTTATTTATTGGTTAATTCCCCTTCCAACGATGCAATTGCAAATGATGGTGCTCTTCACAATGCTGCCGCCAGCCGTCATGAATTACCTATTTGCGGAAAGGCTGAATATAGAACCCATGAAAGTGGCGTCAATGGTACTATTTGGCAACTTTTTCAGCATTCTTACGCTACCTCTTCTGCTTAGCTATACCCTCTCACTCGCTGCCTAACCGCCAACAAGCTATCGTTAGCGTGTATTAGCTGAAAAACAATACGTTCCTAATCTCGGGTAAGGGCCATCCCTAGTTTGGTCTAGTATTTTAAAGTAATGAGGGGTGATGCGAGCAGTAAGGAACTTGAACAACGATAAGGTAATCCTAAAAATAAAAAACCCTGCCGAGCTGGCAGGGTTTTCATTTCTTAAGAAGATGCGTTACGCGAGATTAGTCACGTAGAGACGCACCAAACTTCTCAGAAACGTGAGCAACGATAGCGTCAACCGCACCCGCGATATCTGCATCTTCAAGCGTACGCTCAAGTGACTGTAGAGTCAGAGCGATTGCTAGGCTCTTCTTACCATCTTCAACGCCTTTACCTACGTAAACGTCGAACAGTTTCGCATCTTTAAGGAACTCGCCACCTTGCTCTAGACAAGCGTTAACGATGTCACCAGATGCAACAGCTTCATCCACTACTACCGCGATATCACGACGGTTTGAAGGGAATTTAGAAAGTGCTACCGCTTCTGGGATCACTTTGCTGTTAATTGCAGACCATTCGATTTCGAATACGATAGTACGACCGTTTAGACCGAACTTACGCTCAAGCTCAGGGTGAACGGTACCGATCACGCCCACTTCTTTGCCATCTACGATGATTGCCGCAGATTGACCTGGGTGAAGTGCTGGGTTAGCTTTTTTGCTTTCAGGTGACAGTGCAGCGAAAGAGTACGCTTTTTCGTTCGCAGATAGCTCTAGAATCGCTTCTAGATCGCCCTTAAGGTCGAAGAAATCAACCGTGTTAGTTTCGATATCCCAATGTTCTTCACCGCGAGTACCAGCAATAACACCTGCAAGCATAGGCTCTTGGCGCATGCCGTTTTCTGCAGTTTCACATGGGATGAAACGTAGGCCGTATTCGAATAGACGAACGCGTGGCTGTTGACGCTTCTGGTTGTGAACAACCGTGTTCAGCAGACCTTGGATAAGACCAAGACGCATTGCTGACATGTCTGCAGAAATTGGGTTTGGAAGCACTAGAGGCTCAACACCAGGTACAACTAGCTTTTGTTGCTCAGGCTCAACGAAGCTGTATGTAATTGCTTCGTGGTAACCACGGTCAACAAGAAGATCACGAACGCGTTTCAGTGGAAGATCCGCTTCAACGTGGTTGTGCATCTTAAGTGCTGCTGCTGGGTGTTGGTTAGGAATGTTGTCATAACCGTAGATACGGCCAACTTCTTCAATCAGGTCTTGCTCGATAGCGATATCGAAACGCCATGTTGGCGCTACTGCCATCCAACCTTCTTCTGAAGCTTCAACAGTCAAACCTAGACGCTCTAGGATTTCTACTACGTCGCTATCTGCAATGTGGTGACCTAGCAGGTTGTCTAGCTTAGTACGACGTAGAGCAACTTTGTTTGGCTTAGGTAGGTCTGCTTCAGACTCTACTGCAACAACAGGTGCTACTTCACCGCCACAGATCTCAACAAGAAGCTGAGTTGCACGCTCCATTGCGCTCACTTGTAGTGCGTAATCCACACCACGCTCGAAACGCATTGAAGAATCAGTGTGAAGACCGTAGCTACGTGCGCGGCCACGGATGTGGTCAGGTGCAAAGAATGCACACTCTAGTAGAACGTCTTTAGTCTCAGTTGTTACACCAGACTCTTCACCACCAAAGATACCTGCGATTGCAAGTGCTTTGTTGTGGTCAGCAACTACTAGTGTATCTGCGTTTAGTTCTGCTTCGTTGCCGTCAAGAAGCGTTAGCTTCTCACCTTGCTCAGCCATACGAACTACGATGCCACCTTCGATCTTCGCTAGATCGAATGCGTGCATTGGTTGGCCTTGCTCTAGAAGAACGTAGTTAGTGATGTCTACTACAGGGTCGATAGAGCGAATACCACAACGACGCAGTTTCTCTTGCATCCATAGTGGTGTTTCAGCTTGAACGTTTACGTTCTTAATAACACGACCTAGGTAACGAGGACACGCAGCAGGAGCTTTCACTTCGATAGACACTTTATCGTCGATTGAAGGGGCAACTGCTTCTACTGATGGCTCAGTCACGTCAGCACGGTTTAGTACGCCAACTTCACGAGCTAGACCACGAATGCTGAAACAGTCAGCGCGGTTTGCTGTTAAGTCTACGTCTACTGTTACGTCGTCTAGACCTAGGAATTCACGGAAATCAGTACCGACTACTGCGTCTTCTGCTAGTTCCATGATACCGTCTGACTCAACGTCGATACCTAGTTCAGTGAATGAACAAAGCATGCCGTGAGATGGCTGGCCACGTAGTTTCGCTTTTTTGATTTTGAAATCACCTGGAAGAACAGCACCAACTGTTGCTACTGCTACTTTCAGACCTTGGCGACAGTTAGGTGCGCCACAAACAATGTCTAGAAGCTCTTCTTCACCCACGTCAACTTTAGTTACGCGCAGTTTGTCTGCATCTGGGTGTTGACCACATTCAACAACGTGACCGACTTTAACGCCAGTAAAAGACCCTGCAACAGGTAGAACGTCGTCTACCTCTAGACCGGCCATTGTAATTTGGTGAGTTAGCTCGTCAGTAGTAACCGCAGGGTTTACCCACTCACGAAGCCATGATTCGCTGAATTTCATGTTGATGAACCCTCTGGATTACTTGAACTGTTTTAGGAAACGAAGATCGTTCTCGAAGAACGCACGTAGGTCGTTCACGCCGTAACGAAGCATTGTTAGACGCTCAACACCCATACCGAATGCGAAACCAGAGTATTTTTCAGGATCGATACCTACGCTACGTAGCACGTTCGGATGAACCATACCGCAGCCTAGTACTTCTAACCATTTACCGTTTTTGCCTTTCACGTCTACTTCAGCTGAAGGCTCAGTGAATGGGAAGTAAGATGGACGGAAACGTACTTCTACTTCTTCTTCGAAGAAGTTACATAGGAAATCGTGCAGGATGCCTTTCAGCTGAGCAAAGTTTACGTTCTCATCAACCAGCATGCCTTCCACTTGGTGGAACATTGGCGTGTGCGTTTGGTCGTAGTCGTTACGGTATACACGGCCTGGTGCGATGAAACGGAATGGTGGTTTACCATTTTCCATCGTACGGATCTGTACGCCTGACGTATGAGTACGAAGCATCAAGTCTGGGTTGAAGAAGAAAGTATCGTGGTCAGTACGCGCTGGGTGATCAGCTGCGATGTTTAGCGCATCGAAGTTGTGGAATGCATCTTCGATCTCTGGGCCAGCCTCGGTGTTAAAACCAAGTTCGCCAAAGAACTTCTCAATACGCTCTACAGTACGAGTTACTGGGTGTAGACCACCGTTTTCAATACGACGACCTGGTAGTGTTACGTCGATTGTTTCTGCTGCTAGTTTCGCTTCAAGCTCAGCACGTTGTAGTGCATCTTTACGAGCTGCGATAGCTTGCTGAACTACGCCTTTCGCTTTGTTGATCTCTTGACCAGCTTCACGGCGTTCTTCTGGTGGTAGTTTGCCTAGGCTTTGAAGTTGAGCAGTTAGCTCACCTTTTTTACCCAGATACTGAACACGCACTTCATCAAGTGCGACTAGCGATTCGGCAGCTTCAATTGCAGTGCTCGCGCTAGCAATGATCTCTTCTAGATGTTGCATCGTTTCCTCATCTACCTGTAGGTAGTGTCCATAAGGGAGTGATTGGTTTTTTGATAGCTGTACATAGTAGCCAAACCGGGCACCAATGCCAAATTGAATTACGAAAAGAAGAGGTTATTGAATAAAAAGAGCACAAAAACGTCAAAAATGTCATCTTTAGTTAATCTGCCGTTTAGTTGTGCCCTTTTTTTTTAGAAATAGTATTGAATAGATAGCTCGATAAAATCGTCATCTCTAGCGAAGTAGAGCAAATCATTTGGTGTTTCATTTTTAAACAACCAAGCATCAATTTGCCACTTAACGTGATTCGATATTCGGCTCGATGCTTCTAACTTAGCATTGTAAACATCATCGTTATCTAAATCCTTCGTAATTCCCGTCAATACTTCCGTTCCGTCCTCATCATTGAGCGCCCAACGAATACCTGCAAACACATCATTTTGACCGATAGTTTGTGCGTTGTTCCCACGACTGTCATAGAGGTACTCACCAATAACTCCCACATCCCAAACCGTGTCAAATGCACCGACGAAGGTATACTCAAAACCCGTCACAAGACCGACATGATTATCAGCGCTATCTCGATAAACACTTTCTAGTTTCCATAACCAATCGCCAACAATTCCTTGCACATCCAGACCGACATGACTCATCAGAGCGTAGTAAGGCTTTAATTCTCCGTACTCTAAACGAAAGTAAGGATCCCGGTTTGTTCCATATAAATAGCTTAGGCCTACGTCCCAATCGCCAAGCATTTTCGAATATCGAAAAGCCACATCTACGTGCTTCTCTTCTCTGCTTGATTCATAGATAGCATCATCAGAGACAACGGGTTCGGTTCGCAAGCGGCCATCTGTACCCGCAAACGTTCGTTCCCTAAAGTAAGGTAACAACATTGCGTGGACGGTGCCCCAGTCTTTGAAAGAGGTAAAATGTAACATCGGCTGACCGAGTTTATCTTCACCATCGACGGCTTCAATGGCATCTGTTTGGTTTACGACATCAACTAAATGGGCTGATTCAGTCACTCCCCAAAAGACCTTACTAATCCCAACTCGAAGCTCATAATCATCCCAATAAGTCAGATAAAGTGCCTCTCGTATGTCGCCATGACTTCGCTCATCGTCTAGACCATCCAGACGATAGAAAGGTGTGAAAGTAAAGTTTGCATCACCATTTTGCATCTCCCAGTAAAATTCTGGCTGCAAAACCAATGACGTTTGCGCTTTGCTCTGACCCTGAGAGCCCGTTTTAAAAAACTGACGATGCTCAATATTGACTTGTCCTGCGAGCTCGACGGCAGTCAGAGGCATCGAGTAAAAAAAGGCTGCTGCACTAAGCAACAACCCAGCATTTAATCGCTTCATTTTTCCTCCACTACCTCACTCGCTTCAACACATTCTTATGAAAGTCATTGTCTTGTAATCCAGTGTTAAAACGCATTTCGCTAGTCGTTAGCTCAGTACTTTTTCCTGTTTGATGGTTTGTCATCGCCATAGTGTGCGCTCGCCAATATTGGTTGAGATATTGCTTGTAATCGGAAAAAGAAAGCGTTTTTAACAAAGAGCCTTTGCGGTCGTAAAACTCAACTTTAAGTGGACGATAATGCGCTTTATCTAACCACACCGTTTGCTTGGTATAACCTGAGTTCTTATCGGTCGGAATTTGCTCTACGACGAAAACATCTTGCCCGTTTATGCTGTCATCTTTTAGGTAGTTGAAACGGTATTTTTCAATCTCAAAGGAACTGAGATCCTCATACGCGAATTCACTGCCCATAAAAGGACCTGATTTGTTACGCGAGGAAATACGTTTCACACGTTTCAGTGCAGGAAGGTAAAGCCATTGGTCATCGGCACCCACCGTATGAGAATGGTTGAGAAACGCCGTGCCTTTTACATCTCTCGGTTCATCAAATATCGTGAGCCCTTTGTCACCATCGCCATCAACTTCAAGTGATTGTAAGCGCATTAAACGTGTGCTGCTTTCTCCTTGCGCGTTTCGCAGAATCATTTGCATCGTAGCAACAGAATCCCCCCACCCTTCATCACGGGCTTTGCGCTCTTGAGCAATCTCTAATCCTTTCGCTTGATCCGCTAACACCGCATGACTCATAAAAAGCGAGACAGAAAGTGCAGATACTTTTAAGGCATTTTTTAGTAAATTCATGTTCAATCCTTTGATTCGTTATGACTGAGTAACAGCCGTGGTTTGAGAGTCAGTTGATTTAAGCTTGTTTCGGCGGTCCACCTCGACGTAGACGCCTTTGTCAAACAACATCAGTAGAGTCGGTAGAAAGATGAAATCCACAACAAGGGCAATAAAGATGACAATGGCACTCAACTGTCCCATATCGGCATTTAAACGGAAGCTCGACATCGCCAGAACAGAGAAACCAGCAACAAGCACGACCGTCGTAATCCAGAGAGCGCGCCCCACGGTACGAAAGGCGTAGCGAACCGCTTGCTCCGCACTGTGGCCATCTTTACGAGCGTGTTGATATTTAGAAAGAAAGTGAACGGCGTCATCGACAACAACACCAAGCGTTAATGTCACAACGACAGACAATCCCAAGTTAATCTCGCCAGAAACCAGCGCCCAAATACCAAAACCAATAAGCGCAGGAGCAATATTCGGGACAAGACTAATTAAGCCAAGCTTGAACGAACGCAAGGCAAAGATCAGTAATGCAGAGATTAAGACAAGAGTAATGGGCAAGGTTGACAGCATGCTGGCCATATTCGTTTCACCAATATGCGCAAACATCAATGAAGGACTAGACGCAACAACATCATATTGAGGCGCGTTTTCGTTAAACCATTGGTAAATGCGATTTTCCAAATCAACAAGCTCGACGCTGCCCAAGTTCTCCACGGTGAGAACCATCTTGATCGACGACTTATCTACATTGATTTGGTTGTTCAAATCTAAACCATACGGTAGTGACATTTCATAAAGCAGCAGATATTGAGCCGCTAATTCTCTGTCTTGAGGGAGCGAGTAATAAGCCTGATCATCTCCATGCATGTTCTTGTTTAGGCGCTTATAAACATCGCTCAAGGTCGCAACATGGTCCGTTTCTGGCTGCAACCTTAGCCAGTCAGTAAATTTACCCACGGAATTGAGAAAACTAGGATCGGCAATGCCCTGCGATTCGTTAGTTTTTATCGCGATACTGATGTTCGCCATGCCACTGATTCGCTCTTCCATAAAATCAGCCGCTCGGCGAAATTCATTGCTATGGCCAAAGTACTCGACGGATTCATCATTGACTTTGTTCAGCGGAATCAAGCTCGCACTCGCGACAATAACAAGCACCGACAACGGCAATAACGCATGTCGCTTTGACACCACGAAATCTCCTAAATGATCCATAAAGTGCTTTCTTTCATCAGAAGTATCCGACTTCACCGTAACCGGAAGGATATTAAGCAAGGCGGGAAGTAACGTGATGGAAAGGAAACAAGCAACCATGACGCCAAGGGCTGATAGGTTGCCGAAATCTCTCAGGATTGGAGAATCCGACATATTCATCATTAAAAAGCCGATCGCGGTGGTAATGGAGGTAATCAAGATAGGCATGAAATTGAGCGCAATACTTCGCTCAATAGAGTGGGCTTTACTAAAGCCGTTTTGCATAGACTGACGCATTGTCGCGATGATGTGTACACAGTCTGCGACGGCAAGCGTCATCACCAAGGTAGGCACATTAACGGTCGCCGTGCTTAAGAACATACCAGCCCATCCTGACAAGCCCATTGTAACCATAACCGAGCCGATAATAACGATGAGCGTCGCGATGACGCTAAGCAATGAGCGCAACATGATGGTCAGAAACACCAATATCACTAGTAACATAGTAGGCACTAATGTTGCGCTATCATCTTGGGCTGCGGTCATAAACGCGTAGTTCATTGCAATAATACCAGCCTTGTGGAATTCCGTGTCTGGGTACACTTGCTGATAACGTTCAATCATTCCGTTTATGTAAGCAACCACCTCTTGTACTTCAGCAGTTTTATCTATTTCAGGGAGTTGGACCGTAATGTTTACGACCGTGACATCTCCTTTTTCAGAAATCAGTGAACTTTTCAAAACCGGCTCACTCAACGCAATACTTTTGACTTTCTCTATTCGTTGAGGTGTCAATTCATATTCGCTATACAGTAAGTCTTCGACAAGAAGATCATCTTCAAACGCTTCGGTATGCTGGTAGTTAGCGAGGGAATCAACGCGGGTGGAGTATGGAACTTGCCACGCCTCGTCAGTGATCTGCTGAATAAGAGATAATGTGCTAGGAGTAAAAACAGTGCCGCTCTTTGGCGCTATAACCAAAGCAAGACTGTCAGATTTTGCAAAGGTGGTTTGAATTTCATCAAACGCAAGTAACTGCTCATTTGTTCCATCAAAGAAGATGTCGTAATCTCCTCTAAAGTAAAGATTTTTTCCTCCAATGGTTGCTATGACAATCAATAAAACGGTAGCAAGCATCACCAATACACTGTAATTCGTTGGTAGCTTACCCCACCCTGAACGGGCGTATTGTTGAACGTTGTGATGTGGCATCACACTCTCCTTTTGTGACGTTTCGTCAAATTTAAAAACTAAAAAAACAGCAAATGCTGTAAATAACCAGACAAACTCGACATGCAAACTTTAGATCGAATGAATTTGGCTACATAAGTCAGTTTTTAGTAACTTCCTATGCTTCTCGTGATCATTGGCTGAACGCCAACCTTCGAGATTTAATGACGATTCGTCACAATAGTGCGATAAAAAAGCCAACCATAACGTCAGATTGGCCTTTCCAGTTTATTAGCGATTCACTGACTCTAAATAAGCAAGCTCTTCACTAAATAACTCCTGCTCCACTCGACGCCAGGTTTTACGGTAGTCCCATTCTGTAGATAAAGGCGACCAACCTAAACCATCAAGTAACATATTCGCGTTGTGCAGTACTGAGAATGGGTCTTGAATTCGCTGAATACATCGACTGTTCGATGCATTTTGCGCCAAAGCGTTTGAACCGAATGCAATAGACCAGTTGGCGAATACAATAGCATCAGAACCAATTGCGGGAGAAAACTTAAGATCACCACATTCTACCGCATTGTTCACCAGCGCATCAGCACCATCTATTACTTGTTCTTCCAAGTTATTCAGTTCATTCACACGTTTAGGCGAAGCCTTCTCTAGAACCCAAGGCGTCTTTGCAACAATCGCACAAGTTGATAGTACTGGCTCCATACGAGCGTAAATACGATAACCTACATGCATCGCAATGATTTTTTCTCTGGTATTGCCATTAAATTTGGCGGTACGTTCGAAAAATATTGCTTCGCTTTTCAGCGAATGAATACAAAGCGCAAGAATCACATCTTCTTTGCTGCAAAAATGATTGTAGATCGTCCCTTTAGAATAAGGGCTTGACGCTGTAAGCTTGTCCATCGTTAAGTTGGCAAAGCCTTGCTCTTGAACTAAAGACTTAGCCAATTGAATAAGCTCTATCTCACGATCAGCAATCGCCTGTTGCTTTTTTGTTAGCCCTGAAGACACACGACATCCGTCTTGCTTGCTATATTTTTTACAGCGAAAGTTAAACATAATCCTTTGATCCGTATACCAACACACTCCCAATAATTGTAACACGATTCTTTAATACAGGAACGCAACTAAAGTTGACGAACCGTCATAAATGACATTTCGTCTTAATAGATCAAAAAACAAACATTTCAAGTATGAATTTATAATTAGAAGATAAATAGCTACCAATTATGCATACCCAAGTAGCTACAGGATGCTTGGTTCAACGAGAATGGTTTCTTTGTAGAGGAAGCGAGAGAGGCTTTGGGAGGAACAACGAAGGAAATCAGCATGTTAAAAATAACGAAAGTAGATGCTGAACAGGTATTATTCGAAATAAGCCCAACACACTTTAAGTCTGAATTAAGAGCAAACACCGCTGAATGCCCTACTTACAAAGTATTTGCTGTCTTAGGCTTTTTCTTTTGCAACGCCCTTTCAGAAACTCTCTTCAAAAAAGGCTCAAAATCTATATCGATAGGCTTGGCTTATCACCTGCAGCTGCGATGGCATAACGAATATCATCAATAAATCGCCCCTCTGTCTCAATAATGCCGTCAGAGAATGTGACTGGCTGATGTGGCCCAGCAAGTAGAACAATATTAGTAAAATCAGAGACATTAAAGTTCTCTGCTACAACATTTTTGGAATGAAAATCAATGACGGTCTTTGCAACTTGATCTTCCAGTAACAAAAGCTGTTCTTCAGTAATTTTCATACGCGCCAAAGCAACGCGAACACACTTATCGTGGGTAGTCGTCTGCTCTTTTATGATTTCGGTATATTTGTCGTTGAGCTTGGAGTTCTCTGCATAGCTATAATATAAAGGCCCGTGCAGCGTTATATTTTTATCTTCATCAACGTAAACGAGATCCAACAACTCTAATGCTTTTAAGTAATCAGACATGCTCTGCTCAGACAAGTCATACTTTTTCTTTAAAATAGAATAACCGTCTTTACCTCGAAGCATTCTCAATTCACGATAAAAGTCGTAAAGGTGAGGGAATTGAAAGAATACCTCATCCTGCGTACGACTAAAGTAATCCTCGTCTTCACCTTGCAATTGATTTGCGAGCTTTTGTAGTTCATCTAACGTGCAATCAACCGCTCTACAATATTCCAGCAACTTATCTAAAGCGAGATTCGTGCTTGTAAGATGTCTCTTAAAGGTAGATAGTGGCATACCCATTTTCTCAGATAGCTCTCGATATGTTAGCCCTTTTGTTTTAATCGCTTGGCGTAATGCGGCTAGCAAGTATTCGGGAGTCAGATCTCTCATCTACAATTCCTTTTGGCAATGTTACAGCTGTATAGTATTTGTAACAATTTAGAACCGCTTGGCAAGGTATAAGTTCATATTTTTATAAGAAAAACATGAATTAATATACTGAAAGGAGAATTCACACAACAAATGAAAAATTCAATATGAATTCAATTTCATTATAAGTATAAAATAATATGCAAAATAAAAGTAAAGCAATCACTCTAAATTATCGTGATTAATTTTAATAGTAACGTAAAGTTGAGAATATAAATCTATTCGCTCTGCAAAAATCTAGAATAATTAACCTAAAAGGAACAGAACGGTAAATGCATAATAATTCACCGCTCTCTATTAGCATTTTTGCAATGCTATTCAAGTAGACTAGTCCGCTAGTTTCACTGCAGTACCAAATGCCAAAATTTCCGAAGAACCATCTACGATTGAGCTTGTGGTAAATCGAATCCCTACAATTGCATCGGCACCTTTAGATTCAGCGTCCGCCACCATGCGCTGTATAGCAATATCACGCGCGTCGGTCATCATTTCCGTGTAACCACGAATTTCGCCGCCAACAATGCTCTTGATACCCGCCATGAGGTCACGGCCAATATGCTTTGATTGAACAACATTACCAGTTACAACCCCTCTGATTTCAGAGATCTGCTTGCCAGGAATGCTTTCGGTCGTTGTGTAGATCATTTTTAATCCCTTATAAACGTAAAAATTTATACCCAAGCTACCTTATAACTAACATAAGATGCTAACCAATAAATTGAGAAGACTGATAAACAATACTCTAAATAGCCAAGCTAAAAGTCATTTGGGTATAAATTTTAGCAATAAAAAAGGAGAGCTAATGCTCTCCTTCTCTTAATCCTAAACTGCTAATTAAAGAGCAGCTTTCGCTTTTTCAACTAGAACTGCAAATGCAGCTTTGTCGAATACTGCGATGTCCGCAAGGATCTTACGGTCGATCTCGATAGATGCTTTCTTAAGACCGTTGATGAAACGGCTGTAAGATAGACCATTTTGACGAGATGCCGCATTGATACGTGCAATCCATAGTTGACGGAATTGACGTTTCTTAGCGCGACGGTCACGGTAAGCGTATTGACCAGCTTTAGTAACTGCTTGGAAAGCTACGCGGTAAACGCGTGAACGCGCACCGTAGTAACCTTTAGCTTGTTTTAGAACTTTCTTATGACGTGCACGAGCTTGTACACCACGTTTTACGCGAGGCATTATGCTTCTCCTAAACTAAACGATTGATAACTAAAAAGAATTAAGCGTATGGCAACATACGGATTACTGCAGCCACTTCACATTTTGGAAGGATTGCATTCGGACGTAGTTGACGCTTGTTCTTAGTAGTACGCTTAGTCAGGATGTGACGTTTTGTAGCGTGCTTGTACTTAATACCACCAGCAGTTTTCTTAAAACGCTTAGCAGCACCTTTGTTGGTTTTCATCTTAGGCATGATGAATAACTCCGCATTGAGTAGGTTTAATAAACAACGTAATTAGGGCGAACAAAACCCAGCCGTTATGCCTTTATCGAAAGGAAAGCGGCTAGGTTTTAATTACTTGATGAGCCGTTAATTACTTCTTTTTAGGGGCTAGCACCATGATCATCTGGCGACCTTCAATCTTCTTAGGGAAAGATTCAACTACAGCAATTTCTGCAGTATCTTCCTTAAGACGATTTAGAACGTCAACACCGATGTCTTGGTGTGCCATCTCTCGGCCACGGAAGCGAATTGTTACTTTCACTTTGTTGCCTTCTTCAAGGAAACGCGTCAGGTTGCGTAGTTTTACCTGATAGTCTCCAATATCAGTTCCAGGACGGAATTTTACTTCCTTGATCTGGACCTGCTTTTGCTTCTTCTTCTGCTCTTTAGCAGTTTTGCTCTTCTCGAAGAGGAACTTACCATAGTCCATCACACGACAAACAGGTGGCTCGGCGTTAGGACTGATCTCAACGAGATCCATACCAGCTTCTTCAGCAGCTGCAATGGCTTCTTGAATCGATACAACACCAACTGATTCACCGTCAGCGCCTGTTAGTCGAACTTCACGAATACCACGAATTTCACCGTTGATACGGTGCGGGTTTTGTTTTACCGGCTGTTGGCCACGTCTTCCGCCTTTAATAGCTTATTCCTCCAGATTGAGCTTACGGCTAGAGATCTCGTCTTGGATGTATGCAATAAAATCATCCACTTTAAATTTACCAAGATCTTTACCTTTACGAGTACGCACTGCAATTTCGCCAGCTTCCATTTCTTGGTCACCAACAACAAGCATATACGGTACACGCTTCAAAGTATGTTCGCGGATTTTAAAGCCAATCTTCTCATTTCTCAAGTCCGCTTTAGCTCTAATTCCACTTTTTTGTAGTTTTTGTACTATTTCTTGAACATAACCTGACTGTTTATCAGTAATGTTCATAAGAACTGCTTGTTCTGGCGCCAACCAAGTTGGGAAGAAACCAGCATATTCTTCGATAAGGATACCGATGAAGCGCTCTAGTGAACCTAGAATCGCACGGTGAATCATTACCGGTACAAGACGTTCATTGTTTTCACCTACATAAGTTGCACCTAAGCGACCTGGTAGGTTGAAGTCTAGCTGGACAGTACCACACTGCCACGCACGGTCTAGACAATCGTATAGTGTGAATTCAATCTTAGGACCGTAGAACGCACCCTCGCCTTCTTGAATTTCGTATGGGATATCCATCGATTCAAGAGACTGCTTCAATGCTTCTTCAGATTGATCCCAGATTTCATCTGAACCTACACGTTTCTCTGGACGAGTAGACAGTTTCACTACGATGTTGTCGAAACCAAATGTTTGGTACGTATCGTACACCATCTTGATACAGTTTGTTACTTCTTCTTGAATTTGGCTCTCAGTACAGAAAATGTGAGCGTCATCCTGAGTAAAGCCACGTACACGCATAATACCGTGTAGTGCACCAGATGGTTCGTTACGGTGACATGAGCCAAACTCAGCCATACGTAGCGGTAGGTCGCGGTACGATTTTAGACCTTGGTTGAAGATCTGTACGTGACCTGGACAGTTCATTGGCTTAATCGCGTATTCACGGTTCTCAGAAGAAGTTGTGAACATTGCATCAGCGTATTTGTCCCAGTGACCTGAGCGTTCCCAAAGAACACGGTCCATCATAAGTGGACCTTTCACTTCTTGGTAACCGTACTCATCTAGCTTAGCGCGGATGAATACTTCTAGATCACGGAAGATAGACCAACCATTGTGATGCCAGAACACCATACCCGGTGCTTCTTGCTGCATGTGGAATAGGTCTAGTTGCTTACCAATCTTACGGTGATCACGCTTCGCCGCTTCTTCTAGGCGAGTTAGGTGCGCTTTCAGTGCTTTCTTGTCGTGGAAAGCCGTACCGTAGATACGTTGAAGCATTTTGTTGTCGCTGTTACCACGCCAGTAAGCACCTGCAACATTCAGCAAAGTGAAGTGTTGACAGAAGCTCATGTTAGGAACGTGAGGACCACGACACATGTCGATGTATTCTTCATGGTGGTAAAGGCCAGGACGATCATCACGAGATACGTTTTCGTCTAGGATTTCAACTTTGTATGGTTCGCCACGTGATTCAAACGTATCACGCGCTTCCTGCCAGCTTACTTTTTTCTTAACCACTTCGTACTTGGTTTTCGCTAGCTCTTTCATACGCTTTTCAATCTTTTCAAGATCTTCTTGCGTTAGAGAGTCGTCTAAGTCGATATCGTAGTAGAAGCCATTGTCGATGGTTGGACCGATCGCCATTTTAGCTTGAGGGTAAAGCTGCTTAAGAGCGTGACCAAGAAGGTGAGCACAAGAGTGACGAACGATTTCTAGACCGTCTACTTCATCTTTAACTGTGATGATTTCAAGGCTTGCGTCTTCTTCAATTAGATCACACGCATCAACGCGGTTACCGTTTACACGACCAGCGATAGTTGCTTTTGCAAGACCAGGACCGATCGATTGCGCAACTTCCATAGTAGAAACTGGGTTGTCAAATTGACGCTGACTGCCGTCAGGAAGAGTAATAATAGGCATGCTATGTCCTTTACAGTGGTGTTGCACACCAAGCAACACATGTTATTCAAATTAGAAGCTATTTGTTGAAAATAGTTGAGAGTCAATAAAGGCCTCTCGGTAACACGAATACCGGACCGTTATCGAAAATGGGATTGTACCTAGCTCACATTTAGAATGCAAAGCGCGATTTTGTTTTGTCATAAGAACTTAACCGCAGACCCGTCACTACAATCTGATCATGCTTTTTTTAAGAGACCGCATAGCTGATGAATGGAATTGCCCCTCAATGAACTTACACAACAAATTACAATATCCCCTATTACGTGTGAACCGATACAAAGCCTAACACGCTGGGCGAGAGCTCAACGTGCGATTTAGGTATATAGTTGTTTTATAGAGTAGTTTGTATGTAGGTATTCATCATGGTCTATTTCAAATCGCGCTTTATGGTGCTTCTAAGCACCTCGATATGTTCTTTGCAAGCCTTCGCATCAAATGACTTATATGGCCCGCTGCGTTCTTACGCACAATCCCCAATGCAAGTGGTTAGTCACACCAACATACTACGTTCAGGACACAGTCTGCCCTCTGGTTTTGTCGAAGCCTATGGTTCGGGAACCGTGGCAAGTGTTTGGGCTCATACTGATGAATACGCACTGGATTATTACCACAATCAAATCGAATTAGGCAGCAAATGGCAAGTCAGCAACCGTTGGCAGTGGGAGCTCAACTATCGATGGGTCTTTGCCGCTGACAACCATTTAGATGGACTGACGAAAAGCTTCCATAAACTTTTCGGTATCGGACAAAATGGGCGGGATAAAGTAGACAGAGATCGTTTTTACATTTCAATGCCGCAATATGATGTGCTTGAAGATGATTTCGAAGGACAAACACTGGCCAATAACCTATCTACTTACTTACAGTATCAAGTGTTCCAAAATGAACATCACGGCCTATCGATTGGCGGCAGTTTGTATTTTAACGATGTGGCTCACGGCACTTTTCAAGGCAGCAGTTTCGAGCAAGGCTTCCAATTAAACTACAGCTACTTAAGTGATGCTCATGCATTTTATTCGATGATTGGCATGACTTTTCGCTCGGATGACCGTGCCTTGCTCGATCTGCCTTATCGACATAATACGATTGCCATTGCAGGTGGGTACCGTTATGCCTTAGAAGATAACCATCACCTGATGTTGGAATATCATTGGTATCAAGGCTCAACAGAAGGACCCACAGAGTTTGCTGATGCCTCTAATGAACTGGTATTGGGCTATCGATATCTAATGGAAAATTCAGCGCTTGAGTTTTTAGCCGTAGAGAACGCAAGAAACATGGATAACAGTACCGATATCGCTTTCACAATAGGATATCGGTACATATTTTCATCAAGTTGATGAGAGCTATAGATTTAGCGTTGGTGCAACTGCGGCTGCGACTTGAGCATCGGTTGCATTGATCGGCAACGTAAACGAGCGATATTGGTCACCAGCCAAACTGAGCGAACGGTCAATCTCTGCCAAACAATGCATGACCTGTCCTTCCAGAATAAAAGAAAGCTCAATTTCTTTTGATGAGATAAAGCCGCTGTTACGGAACTCTAGCTCTTGATAAATACCAGAGCGAGAGGCAAACGAGCCACCGCGCAAAAAGCCTTTTTCAACATCGGCTTTAACCATAGTGAAGCCAGCTTGCTCGATCGCTTGAATAACCCGAGATGCTACTGGTAGTGGTTTCACTTCAATATAGTCACGGTCACGCGGGTCAATCGCAAAATCAATATCTAACGTCGTCTCGACCCAAACATGACATTGATTCTTAAGTGCGCTAACCGCAGTAATTGGCGTTTCATCATGCAGTTTTAGCTCAAACGGAACCTGCTTTTCTTCATTAGGTTGAATCACAAAAGGGTCAACTGCTTTCAATTGATCAATAGTGAAGGTTTGGTAACTTACGCTATCATCCACTTCGACTTTCATTTCCGTGTTCAATTTAATCGTAATAGCATCAATTTGTTGTTCGACGTCTCCGCCTTTGATATGAACATGCCCTTTCAGCGTCGCTCCTTGAAACACGCTCATTTCGTCCAAAATGGTATCTACTTTTGCAGAGCCGATCCCCAGTGATGCTTTCAATTTTTTAAACATATTTTTCCTTTTTTAGCGACTTTTCTTCTAATAATCGTTTGTTTACACAATTGTTTTCTGCTGTGCAAGCAATAGACCACAAGAAAATGCTTGAATTCAATCATCAAGCCAAATAATGCTCAGCAGCAAGAGTCATTCAGCCCTGCAATAGGATTGTTCGGTCACTAAGCGGTACATTCGTCGAGAAATGTTTGCAATTTGTACCTAAATTCAGCAGTATTTGTATAGTCAAATAAAGGGAAATCATTATGTCTGCACCGCTCTACATTCAAATTAAACAATTTATCCTGGATAAAATTGATGCTGGAGAGTGGGTAGTTGGTCATCGCATCGCCACCGAGATTGAGCTTACCGAGCAATTTGGTGTCAGTAGAATGACAGTGAACAAAGCAATTCGGGATTTAGTAAATGAGGGCCGATTACAACGTCGCCCACGCTTAGGCACGTTCGTGTGTGATCCTGGTGAAAAGTCAGAATCTCCCCTGCTAGACATTCGAAACATTGCCGAAGAAGTCAGCGATAGAGGGCGAAAGTATGGCAGTAAAGTGCTCAAACAGATTGCCATAAAAGCAGATGACAACATTGCGACAAAACTCGGCGTTATGCTAGGCACGACAGTGTTTTACAGTGAAATTATTCACTATGAAGACCAAACGCCGATTCAATTGGAGCTCCGCTGGGTGAATAGCCAATATGCCCCGAGTTATTTAAATCAAGACTTCACACAAATCACTCCAAATCAATACCTGTCAGATAATTGCCCACTCAGCGCGATAGAACATACTGTAGAGGCAATTGTGCCTGAAAGCCGTATTAAGCAAGACTTAAAAATGCAAGCCAATGAACCTTGCCTTCTCTTGAATCGCAGAACGTGGAGCCAAGATAAGTTAGTCAGTACCGCCCTACTTTATCACCCTGGTAACAAATATAAGCTGAGCTCAAAAGTGCTCATTTAAGGACAAGATTTGTCCTCTAGATCTACGTTTTGATCACATTTTAGCAACATCAATCTTGTCAGTGTTCTTATTTTGCTCTATTTATTTGTATATACATTTAATGATACAAATAAACACAGGGACACAAACATGGATTTGCTGATTGAAAACGCACGTCTAGTTACCATGCAATCGGGAGAGTGCGGATACCTTCCAACGCCTCCAGCGCGCATTGGTATTCAATCTGGAAAAATCGTTGCGATCAGTACCTGTGCCATTGGTGAAGACGCACCGCAAACCGAGTCTCTGTTATCTGCCCAACATTACCCTCAGAGTATCGATCTTCAAGGCCAGTTAGTTCTGCCGGGCCTGATTGACTGTCACACTCATCTTATTTACGCGGGCAATCGTGCCAACGAATTTGAAATGCGCTTAAACGGCGTGCCATATCAAGAAATTTCCAAACAAGGCGGCGGGATTCTCTCAACGGTACATGCGACACGCTCTGCAACCGAAGCACAACTAGTTGAGTTAGCGTTACCACGTTTAGATGGGTTACTCGCGAGTGGCGTCACTTCTGTCGAGGTGAAATCTGGCTATGGATTGACACTGAATGATGAAATAAAAATGCTCCGTGCCGCCAAAATGCTAGAGCAAGAGCGCAAAGTTAAAATCACGACTACACTTCTCGCCGCTCACGCCATTCCGCCAGAGTTCCAAGGTCGTGCAGATGATTATATTGAGCACATTTGTCAGGACATAATCCCTGTTGTCGCAAAGGAAGAATTAGCTACGAGTGTCGATGTTTTTTGTGAATCGATTGGTTTCAATCTTGAACAAACAGAAAAAGTGTTTGTAGCTGCAAAACGTCACGGCTTAAAGGTTAAAGGGCATACTGAGCAGCTTTCTAATCTCGGTGGTACAGCCCTCACTGCGCAATACAACGGTCTGTCAGCGGATCACATCGAGTTTTTAGATGAGCAAGGTGTTAAAGCACTTGCTCGATCAAACACCGTCGCCACTCTATTGCCTGGCGCTTTTTATTTTCTAAGAGAAACTCAGTTACCACCGATTGAGTTGTTGAGAGAGCATAACGTGCCGATGGCAATTGCTACGGACGTCAACCCAGGTACATCACCATTTTCTGATCTCACACTCATGCTGAATATGGCGTGCACGCTATTTCGCCTTACACCGCAAGAAGCACTGCGTGGTGTAACGCAACATGCAGCCAAAGCTCTGGGTTATCAAAACTCACGTGGCGAAATCAAAGTAGGGTTTGATGCGGACTTCTCTATATGGGATATCGAAAGCCCTGCGGATTTAAGCTATCAAGTCGGAGCAAAACGTCTGGTAGGTCGTATAGTAAATGGTGAATACATTTCACACGGAGGCCAATAATATGTCTCAATTCGACCTACATTCTCCCCTATTTCATTGGCAAGGCCGTCATGATGCCGAGGACGGCAAGCTTGGTCAGCGAATTCATCACGTTGTTCAACGCCAAAAAGCAGATGAGTTGAGTGCCGTTGCGCATGGCGTCTCATTACTCGGTTTTGCTACCGACGCTGGCGTTGCGAGAAACAAAGGACGCATTGGCGCGAAAAAAGCGCCAGACTTAATCCGACGAGCACTCGCTAATTTAGCATGGCACCAAGACGCCCCACTATATGACTTAGGTACTGTGGTGTGTGAAGACGACTTACTGGAAGAGAGCCAAGCTCTATGTGCAGCAACCATTTCAAGCGCACTGCCCCATACGCCAGTCATCGTGCTGGGTGGTGGGCATGAGATTGCGTGGGCCTCGTTTTCCGGCTTAGCGGAATATTTTAAAGCGCACCATCCAGAGAAGAAGCCTAAAATCGGCATTATCAATTTCGATGCGCATTTCGATTTGCGCGCATTCGAGAGTAACCTCGCCGACATAAGACCGAGCTCTGGTACACCCTTCAACCAAATTCACCATTTTTGTCAACGTAACGATTGGGACTTTCATTACGCTTGTATTGGTGTAAGCCGTAGTAGCAACACTAAAGCGCTATTTGAAAAAGCAGATGCGTTAAATGTTTGGTATGTAGAGGACAATCAGCTCTGCTACTTAAACCACAGTTATCACTTAACTCAGCTTCAGCATTTTATTGACGACTGTGACTACCTCTATTTGACCATTGATCTAGATGTATTTCCTGCCGCAACCGCACCTGGAGTCAGCGCACCAGCTGCTCGGGGAGTGAGTTACGACACTATTGCACCCTTTTTAGATCGAATTCTTCATTACAAAAATAAGCTAATGCTGGCTGATATCGCCGAATACAACCCAAATTATGACGTCGATAGTCAAACTGCACGATTAGCTGCCCGTTTGTGTTGGGATATCGCCAACGCGATGGCGGAAAAACAGCACAAACCATAATGCATCCCAGATGCCACTGATTATTACGACCAAGCAAGTACTTGGTCATCACGAAAAACTAAAGGAGTCTGAAATGACACAGCGCCAGGGACAAGATCCACGACTTGATACAAGCAGAACAATTCGTGCACCTCACGGAGATAAACTGCGCGCAAAATCTTGGCTAACCGAAGCCCCTCTTCGTATGCTGATGAACAACCTTGATCCTGATGTTGCAGAACATCCACATTCACTGGTTGTATATGGCGGCATTGGCCGAGCAGCGCGAAACTGGGAATGTTACGACAAGATTGTTGAAGTACTTGAAAGACTCGAAGATGACCAAACGCTTTTAGTTCAATCAGGCAAGCCTGTTGGTGTTTTCCCTACTCATAAAAATGCCCCACGCGTGCTTATCGCAAACTCAAACCTTGTTCCGCATTGGGCAAACTGGGAACACTTCAACGAGCTAGATAAACAAGGCTTGATGATGTACGGCCAAATGACCGCTGGCAGCTGGATATACATTGGATCGCAAGGTATCGTACAAGGCACATACGAAACGTTCGTATCTGTTGCAAAAAAACACTTTGACGGTGAAGCAAAGGGCCGTTGGATTCTAACGGGTGGTCTTGGTGGCATGGGTGGTGCTCAACCTCTCGCTGGTACAATGGCGGGCTTCTCCATGATTGCAGTAGAGTGTGATGAATCACGTATCGATTACCGCCTACGTACAGGCTATGTCGATAAGAAAGCGGCTTCTTTAGATGAAGCGCTAGCTATCATTAAAGAGTCAGACACACCAATATCGGTTGGTCTACTAGGTAATGCAGCAGACGTTTTCTCTGAGCTGGTAGAACGTAATATCACGCCTGATGTCGTAACAGACCAAACGTCTGCACACGACCCGCTCAATGGCTATTTACCACAAGGCTGGAGCATGTCTCACGCAGCAGAAATGCGTTTGCAAGATGAAGCAATGGTCGTAAAAGCAGCGAAAAAATCCATGGCTGTGCAAGTTCAAGCGATGTTAGAGCTGCAAAATCGCGGCGCCGCAACACTCGACTACGGTAACAACATCCGCCAGATGGCCTTGGAAGAAGGCGTAGAAAACGCATTCGATTTCCCTGGCTTCGTTCCAGCCTACATTCGTCCTCTATTCTGTGAAGGTATCGGTCCTTTCCGTTGGGCTGCTCTCTCTGGCGATCCTGAGGACATTTATAAAACCGACCAAAAAGTAAAAGAGCTAATTCCAGATAATCCGCACTTACATAACTGGCTAGATATGGCTCGCGAACGCATCCAGTTCCAAGGTTTACCTGCGCGTATTTGCTGGGTTGGTCTTAAAGATCGTGAGCGTCTTGGTCAAGCATTCAACGAAATGGTGAAAAATGGCGAACTTAAGGCGCCCGTTGTCATTGGTCGAGACCACTTAGACTCTGGCTCTGTAGCAAGCCCGAACCGTGAAACCGAAGGTATGATGGACGGTTCTGACGCCGTATCAGACTGGCCATTATTAAACGCGCTACTCAACACGGCGGGCGGCGCAACTTGGGTTTCACTACACCACGGTGGTGGCGTAGGTATGGGCTTCTCGCAACACTCAGGTATGGTTATCTGCTGTGACGGCAGTGAAGATGCCTCAGAACGTATTGCCCGCGTGCTGCATAACGACCCAGCAACAGGCGTGATGCGTCATGCTGATGCGGGATACGATATCGCTAAACAATGTGCAGCAGAGCAAGGGCTAGATTTGCCAATGCTCAACGAAGAACTGAAGAAGCTCAAGTAAGGATGAAAGAGATGTTAAATTTAACGCTAAAGCCAGGTCATATTAGCTTAAACGAACTACGCCAAGTGAGCCGTTCACCAGTCAACCTTACTTTGGATCCTGAAGCCATTCCGGCCATTGAAGAAAGCACACAGGTCGTAGACCGAGTCATCGCGGAAGATCGAACGGTTTACGGAATTAACACTGGTTTTGGGCTATTGGCTAACACACGAATAGCACCAGAAGATTTAGAAACACTGCAACGCAGTATCGTTCTCTCTCATGCGGCAGGTATCGGTGAGTTTATGTCAGATGAAACGGTTCGTCTGATGATGGTATTAAAAATCAATAGTCTGTCTCGTGGCTTTTCTGGGATTCGCCTAAAAGTCATTAATATGCTGACCGACCTAGTCAACGCACAAGTTTACCCTTGCGTACCTAAAAAGGGCTCTGTTGGCGCATCAGGTGACTTAGCTCCTCTAGCCCATATGAGCACAGTATTACTGGGAGAAGGACAAGCTCGCCACAACGGTAATATCATTTCCGGGCAAGAAGCTTTAAAAATCGCAGGTCTAGAGCCTATCACTCTGGCGCCAAAAGAAGGCTTAGCGCTACTAAATGGGACTCAGGCATCCACAGCGTTCGCATTGGAAGGCCTGTTTATCGCGGAAGACCTTTTCGCGTCAGCAACCGTTTGTGGTGCAATGTCTGTTGAAGCCGCTCTCGGCAGCCGACGTCCATTCGATCCGCGCATTCACCGTGTACGTGGTCATCGCAGCCAAATGGACGCAGCACTCGCATACCGTCATTTGTTAGACACATCGAGTGAAATAGGTGATTCGCACACTAACTGTGAAAAAGTACAAGACCCGTATTCTTTGCGCTGTCAGCCTCAAGTGATGGGTGCGTGTTTACAGCAAATCCGCAATGCGGCCGAAGTATTACAAGTAGAAGCGAATTCCGTATCAGATAATCCATTGGTGTTTGCTGAAGATGGTGACATCATCTCTGGCGGTAACTTCCACGCGGAGCCTGTTGCAATGGCAGCCGACAACCTAGCACTTGCGATTGCCGAGATCGGCAGCTTGTCTGAACGTCGTATGGCATTACTTATCGATAGCGCGCTATCAAAACTACCACCGTTCTTAGTCGACAATGGTGGTGTGAACTCTGGTTTCATGATCGCTCAGGTGACCTCTGCTGCGTTAGCAAGTGAAAACAAAACGCTCGCTCACCCAGCGTCAGTAGACAGCTTGCCAACATCTGCAAACCAAGAAGATCACGTGTCAATGGCAACATTCGCGGCTCGCAGATTGAAAGAAATGGGCGAAAACACTCGCGGTATTCTGGCGGTAGAATACCTCTCAGCAGCACAAGGCCTAGACTTTAGAGCACCAAACAAGTCCTCTGAGCGTATTGAGATTGCGAAACAAATGTTGCGTGAAAAAGTATCGTTCTACGATAAAGATCGCTACTTTGCTCCAGACATTGAACAGGCAAATACTCTGCTTAAGCTGGCTATCCACAACACGCTCATGCCAGAGAGCTTGTTACCAAGTGTTCAATAACCAAGCATAACTGGCATTTCATCGAATAAACAGATAATGACTTGAAGGCTCTACGTTCAGCGTGGAGCCTTTTTACATACGATTAAACATGTTGATGGCACTATTTATGAACGCCAGTCTACTTTGATGGCTATACTTTAAAAGATAGGCGAGCGAAAAGGTCGTTGTTTATTGTTTTCACAAATAAAAGCGTTGCTAAAGTATGCGTTTTTAACGGTTTATCCGCCGAAATAGTGTCTTATTGTTAGGATACGGTGAAGTTTTCACTGGATGGACCATTGCTACGCAGATATTCGCATATAATCCCACACAGTTTTGGTTACTACGTAAAAATTATGTTTCTAACACCTTATTTTTCAAACACTAATCACCAGTTTCAGTTCACTCGCGAACAAGCAAGCCACTTTGCAAAACGTGTCGCAGGTGACTACAACCCAATTCATGATGAAGACAACAAACGCTTTTGTGTCCCTGGAGATTTACTTTTCGCTGTGCTTCTTAGTAAAGAAGGCGTTAGCCAAAAGATGCGTTTTAACTTCTCTGGCATGGTAAACGATGGTGTAGCACTTCATATTGAAAATAAGTGTGACAAAGAAAGCGCTGTTGTTGACGAGGCAGGTAAAGAATACTTACACATGTCCCGTGAAGGTGAAACTAACCACGATCCGGCATTTATTGAGCATGTAGTGACAAATTACGTGCAATTTTCTGGTATGAACTTCCCTCACATCATGGTTCCTCTTATGGAAGAGAAGCAAATGATGATCAACTGCCAGCGTCCATTAGTTATTTATGAAAGCATGGAAGTCGAATTTTCACGCTTAGACCTTACGCATCCAGAGGTGGATTTCACTGGCGCAACATTCGACGTAGAAGGAAAACGAGGTGTAGTCACCTTAAACTTTGCGTTCAAAGAAGACGGTGAAGTCGTTGGTAAAGGTATTAAGCGCATGGTTGCAAGTGGCTTGAAGCCATATGACCAAGAAGCGGTTGACGACCTTGTACGCCGCTTTAATGAACGTAAGGATGCATTCCTAGCAAAGTTCGTTAAGGCAGCCTAGTCGACTGCCCTATCAGAAGCGCACAAAAAACGTGTTTACTAAAAGAAAGCCCAACGTCGACCGTTGGGCTTTCTTTTTATGTCTCATCCAAACAAAACTAAACGCAATGTTTAGAGCCAACGACGAACATGGTTTTTATAATCCACATACTCTTCACCAAACAATCGCTCTAAAACGCGTTCCTCAGGCTTGATTTGAAACCGATTCATATAACTGACAAATATCACGCCACAAAGCACCACACTCAAGTGCTGCCACCACAAACCAGTTGCTATGATTAGAAGCAATAATGCCGTGTACATAGGGTTGCGTGAAAAGGCAAACACACCAGTTCTTACAACAGAAGATGCCGCTTCAGGTTTTACTGGGTTCACTGTGGTTTTTACTTTGCGAAATTCATACACGCCAGCAATGCCCATGTAGCCAGACAACAAAGTTAATACACCTACTACAAATTCAACAAAGGGTACTCGAATGTTCATGCTCGGCGTCAAAACTTTAAGTCCGTACATCAAAAGTATGACTAGCAAAAACACCACAACAGGTGGGACTTTGAGTTCAAGTTTTCTCAAGATTCATATCCTTTGAAAGGGTCTAAATACGGTTTCTAAAAAGCCCAGTAAAACTGGGCTTGATTTAGTCCGATTACAACAAAGTTAACAGCGCCTGAACGGGATGCTTGGGCTTCGTTCCTTCAAAGCGTTTAACTTGGCTGCGGCAAGAATAGCCTGTAATCAAACATCTCTCGTTATCCAACTTATCTAAGCTCGGCTTCCAGCTTAAATTGTAAATGTCTTTCGACATCGACAACTTATCAACCTCATGACCAAACGTACCCGCCATACCACAACAACCAACAGGTACCGTATTCAAAACTGCACCAAAGTGAGCAAAAATAGCGCCCCACTCTTTTTCCGCATTTGGCATTTTGGTTTTCTCAGTACAGTGAGCAAACAGATACCAAGGTTCCTGCGCCTTATGCTCTCCGCTTTCAAACGCTTCTAGTCTTGGGTAAAGCCATTCGTGGGCTGTTAGTACATCGAAATTACCTCGCTTACTGCCAAGCACTTCAGCGTATTCATCTCGATAACACAGCACCAAAGCAGGATCGACGCCAACTAATGGGATATCCAAATCCGCTACCATCGCCAAGAACTTCGCTGTGTCGGCTGCTGTGTCCTTAAACTGACGTAAAAACCCTTTAATGTGTTGTGCTTTACCATTCGGCTTAAACGGCAGAAGCACCGGATTCATACCCAGCTTTTTCAATAACTTAACGAAGTCTTCAACGACATCAGCGTCGTAGTAACTAGTGAATGGGTCTTGAACAATTAAAACATGCTTGCTCTTTTCAGACGAAGACAAACCACTGAGCGCTTGCAGATCATAAGGCGTTGTCAGCGACTCTACTCGTTGTTTCAAGGTGGGTACTGATAACAACGGCGCATCGACATACCCGACCGTAGATGCCGTTAAACTTTTCACCCACGACTGCTTCAAAACACCATTTACGACACCTGGCGCTTTCGCCATCATCGGCAGCATAGTCTCAATGTTCGCAACCAGATAGTCTTTTGCAGGACGTTGGTAACGAGAGTGATAGATGTTTAAAAAGCGCGAGCGAAAGCTCGGAACATCGACTTTAATCGGACACTGACTCGCACACGCTTTACACGCCAAACAACCATTCATCGCTTCATACACTTCGTGAGAGAAGTCATACTCGTGACGACGATTGATAGAATGACGTACGCGGTCAATCATGGTTTTGATTGATGTTTTGTTTTCTAGTGTTTGCTTTTCTAAGTCAAGAATATCAATGCCTTGCTCAGTGAGCTGACGCAACCACTCGCGAACCAAACCCGCACGACCTTTCGGTGAATGACGACGATCGGCTGTTACTTTCATCGATGGACACATTGGCGAGCTAGTATCGTAGTTAAAACACAAACCGTTACCGTTACATTCCATCGCTTGTTTAAAGCTGTCACGTACTTGAACGTCAATCTGACGGTCATAGTAACCACGTTTGGTATCGGTAACTTTGACAAGCTCTGCATCACTATCCAGCGGTGTACAGATTTTGCCCGGGTTCATTTTGTTGTGTGGATCGAATGCAGCTTTCACACGTCTCAGTTCAGTAAACAACTCGTCGCCGAAAAACTCAGGGCCATATTCTGAACGGAAACCTTTGCCGTGTTCACCCCACATCAAACCGCCGTATTTCGCCACCAGCTTGACCACTTCATCAGAAACTTCGTGCATCAATGCTTCTTGGTGCGGGTCACACAAATCCAACGCAGGACGTACGTGAAGCACCCCAGCATCGACGTGACCAAACATGCCGTAATTCAGAGACTTGCTGTCTAACAGTTCTCGAAACTCTACAATAAAGTCCGCCAGGTTTTCTGGTGGCACACAGGTATCTTCAGCGAATGCGACCGGTTTAGCACGACCTTTTGCGGCGCCTAACAAACCCACCGCTTTTTTACGCATGTTGTAAATACGCCCAATGCTCGCTACATCATTACAAACTTGGTAGCCGATAATGCCCGCTTCTTCTGTTTCCAACATGGTATCGAGCTTGGCGGTCAACGCTGCAACCTGAGCAGCAACTTCCTCTTCGTCCTGACCTGCGTATTCCACCATATTGATGCCAAGCATCTCTTTATTTGGAACATCGGTAAGTAAATCGCTCACGGTGTGCCAAACGATATCTTGCTTCGCGAGATTAAGCACTTTTGAGTCAACGGTTTCTACAGACAGCGCCTTCGCTTCTACCATAAACGGTGCATTACGCAGTGCAGAATCAAAGCTGTTGTATTTAACGTTAACCAAAGTACGCGCTTTCGGAATTGGCGTTAGATTTAGCTTCGCTTCGGTAATAAATGCCAATGAACCTTCCGCGCCACACAGCACTCGTGTGATGTCGAAACGGTCATCGTCGTCATTCAAGGCATTTTTTAAATCGTACCCCGTTAAAAAGCGGTTGAGCGGAGGAAATTTATCCACGATCTGCTGGCGTTTTTCACGACATACGGATTCCGTTACACGTAGCGCCTTGGCAGCAAACTCGTCTTCTTTTGGGTAACCATGAGACAAGTCCGACTCTAAAATTGAACCATCAGCAAACACCGCTTGTAGCGACAAAACATGATCGGATGTTTTTCCGTATTTCAGAGAACCTTGACCAGAAGCATCGGTGTTGACCATGCCGCCAATCGTTGCACGGTTACTGGTAGATAAGTCTGGAGAGAAGAAGTAGCCATAAGGGCGAACAGCGTCATTTAACTGGTCTTTCACTACACCAGTTTGTACACGAACCCAGCCTTCTTTCTCATTAATCTCAAGCACTTTGTTCATGTGACGAGACATATCCACCACAATACCTTTGGTTAGCGACTGACCATTGGTCCCTGTGCCGCCACCACGAGGTGAAAAGGTAATTCGTTCGTACTTTTCTTTATTGCTCAGTTTCCCGAGGAGAGAAACATCTTCTGTCGTTTTGGGATGAACGACAGACTGAGGAAGTTGCTGGTAAACACTGTTGTCAGTGGCAACCGCTAGTCGGCTTGAATATTGGCTTTCGATATCACCAGTGAATCCGGCGTGCTCAAGCTCTTTCAGAAAACTAAGAACAAGAGGATCGACATCAGTTTGCGAGTGTAATCTTGGTAACATTTGCTTCCTGCCCCTACGACGCTGATCCGATCAGCTGCGGGTTGTGTAATTATTTGCTCACTTCTCATACAAATTGGCGCTAAGCGAAAAAAAACACCACAAAAGAGTTAGTGAAGTAATATTCTTTGAATTTCGTCACTTTACAACATTTAAAAAGACGAGCAAATCAGAATCTCGATACAATAATTAAACTTATGCTTTATTTTTTCACGCTTGATGCCTTACATTGGGGAACGAATCGCGTTTCTAGATGAGTTTTCAGAATGAAAAAAAATAAAATTGTGACCACTGAAGATATCCTTCTCAAACTTTGCCAGTCTGTTTCTGGCGTACTTACTTCGGCGACATCTTCTCAAGTAAATTATTCAGCAATGGTGCAAAAAATCCACAAGACTAGCCTCAAACCAGATTTTGGCTGTTTTGTTCTGTTTGATGGCGGATTTACCGGGCTAGTTGTGATTAATTTTACGGCAAAAGCCGCACTGGAGATCTACACCAACTACATGCGTAATATGGGCATGCCAGAAGAAGAACTGGCAATATCTCATACTTCTGACGAGGTAGGCGATGTTCTGGGTGAACTCATGAATCAACTGGTCGGAGACTTCACTAATAAAATTCGTAAAGACCTGCAAACGAACATCACACAAAACCAACCAAAAATGCTGGCGCTGAATAAGCAAGTTATCTTACAAGTTGATACCAACCTTGACCGCCCTCAAGCGCGCAGAGTGACGTTCTCCACCGAAAACAACAATATTTTCTATCTCGAACTAGCAATGGATAAAACTGAGTTCATCCAACTGGAAGAGTTTGAAGTTGCTGAAGACGAAAACCCAGACGACATTTTAGAGGCAACACGTAAACAGTTGGCTGAGAAAGAATCTAAATCGTCGGGTTCAAACGATGATGCCGATGACTTGCTCAACCAGCTCGGGTTGTAATTCTAACGAATCTTAATGAAGAATGGCTTCTTAGACACAAGTACGACTTCATACTGATTACGACGAACTAAAACGCCAGCCTCGCTTAATGCGAGGCTTCTTTTTATGTGCAGAAATTATCTTCAGTCCCACCTTGTATTTCGTTTTTATGTCAAAAAAGGTAATATGTCTGACTTCATAAATTTTCTGCTTTCGTTACTGGTTGTCGATGGATAAACAAAAAGCTCTGAAAAAAATCGCCAAGTGCTTAGAACTGGGCAATTCCGCTAATGTTAATGAGGCTGCCAATGCTATCAAAATGGCACATCGCCTCATGCTTAAATATGGTCTCGATAAAGACGATATTGAGTTCATCAGAATGGGAAAAACACAATCTTCTCATCTGCTACCAGCGAACATCAGTTCTACCATATTGCGAGTGATTCGCGGCATTAACACAAAATTCGGTGTCGAAGCAGTATTGTTGAATCACAAAGGGCTCAAACGTGTCGAATTTATCGGTGAAGCAGATCGGGCTATTTTTGCTGCATTTGCTTTCGATATTGTTTATCGCGAGATGAACGAAAGTACCGGACAATTCCGAAACAGCTTTGCTGGCACCGGCACCTCTTCTCAGGAAGTGACTCGCCGTGTGAACTCATTTGTATCTGGCTGGGTGGAAGGCGCGATTGAAAAATTGCCAATTATTTCTCCAGATGAAGAGTCGGCCAATAAAATTAATGACTATATTGATAAAGAATTCCAAAACATTGACCGCGAAACGTTCAAGAAGCAATTGAAAGAAGCGATGAAAAACCTAACTGAAGACTACGAAGTGGGCTTAAAGAAAGGTAGAAAGGTTTCAGTTAACCGTGGAGTGGGCGGCGAACAAGCACGCAAAATGTTGGGCGATTCATCGAAATAGCCAGGATAGTAAAGGATTCACATAAGCAGCAATGACTTCGATGTCTATGGGGCTTACTTTGAGAGCTTTGGCAGTATTGATAGGAATTTTCTTACAGAAACTCTTATCAATCTTACTTTCTCATAACAAATATTAATGCTTGTTTATTCATAATTCGCATCCCATTATGAGGCATGGTTTCGCCTCAGTTTTATACGGAGATTTTCCCTTGAAAAAGATGCCTATTGCACTAGCTCTAGTGCTAGCTCTTACTGGCTGTCAAGCCACTCAACGCCAAAATGCAACAACGGGTGAATACGAAACTAACTCCACCACGCAAGGCGCGCTTATTGGTGCGATCGCTGGCGCAGCAATCGGCCTAGCAACGGGTGATGATGCTAAAGAACGTCGTCAGCATGCACTCATTGGTGCAGCCGCAGGCGGAGCGACTGGCGCTGGCGTTGGTTACTACTTTGACCAACAAGAAGCGGAGTTACGTCGCGCTTTGCTAAACTCTGGCGTACAAGTTCAGCGTGTTGGTGAAAATCAGCTTTTACTGCGTATGGAAAACGGTATCGGCTTCTCTTCAAGCTCTTACCAGCTTGATGCTAGCATCCATAATACTCTACGTGGTGTTGCTCGCATCCTAGTTGAGTACCCAGATACCAGTCTCGTTATTGACGGTTACACGGATAGCACAGGCAGTGAGTCATACAACCAAACGTTGTCAGAGCGCCGTGCAGAGTCCGTACGTCAATTCCTAGTATCTCAAAACGTTGCACCTGGTCGTGCAATTGCACGCGGCTACGGCGAACGTAACCCAATTTGCTCAAACCAAACTTCTGAAGGTCGTGCGTGCAACCGTCGTGTTGAAATCCAGATCTTGCCACTGAAGTAATTTGGTTGCACCATAACGGTAATAATAAAAAATTACCGGAGCAGGCCTAACCATTATCGTTAGGCCTGACATATTAATGTCTGTCAAAACGTCTGCCCTACTCTGCTTATTTAGCCTCAGCTTTTCTGGCTACTCACTTGCCTCTCGAGCTCCAAATGACCCCATCGAACAATACGAGTACGCACAACAATTATTGGCATCAAACGAAGCTGAAGCCTCACCAGAAACGCGCTACTGGCTAGAGCAATCCGCCAACCAAGGTTACCTCCCTGCACAAAAACAGCTCGCGAACGACTTTGCTAAAGGGATAAATGGCGAAAAAAATGAAACACAAGCGTTATATTGGCTAACCTCTATCGCACTCAATGACCCAACCGATCGTGGCTTTCTTCTCGCCGATTTTATTCAGCGCAATCCAGATAAGGTCACAACTGCTCAATTGACTGAAGCCTTGTATCAAATGGCTTCTCAGCATAATCCAGCAGCAGAACAAGCTTATAATCAACTGCTAGAGCTGCGCTTCAACCAACTGCGAGCTAAACAAGTCTCGCAAATAAAGTCGCTCGATAAAAAGGCGGAGCAAACACAAGAAGAGAAAAGCACAGTTGCAACCCCCAAAGTAGAACACTCGCCGTTTCTATGGCTGATTTGGCTAGCGGCGATACTCATCATCAGCGGCTTAAGTTTTCTCGTAATCAAGAAACTTAAGCAGAATAGAAAAGCGTGTGAAGTCAAAGAGGAAAGCCAAAATCAACGAATGGCGGAAAAAATAAAAGAGCTAGAGTTTACGAACAAGCAACTGAAGCGTCAGTTAGAGAAAGTATTCAGAGAATTTAAGAAATCCAAAACTCAGACAGAAAACCACAAGCTAAGCGTCGCGTGTGCTATGTTTGGCTACACACCACAAACCATCCCTGATTTACAGGCAATCAAGCTACGCTATAGACAGTTATCAAAGCTTTATCATCCTGACACAAGGGGCAGTGAAGAAGAAATGAAGCGACTCAATCATGCCTTTAAGCTCGTTTCACAAAATGTTACAAAACAGTAAAAATAGGTCAGGATACTTTGGCTACCATGCTTTTATTCCCATATAATCAAACACCGCAATCGATCTCCCTCTCAAAGAAATTAACAGACATTTAACTTAAGTCGCGCTTTTATGCCATAATGCCCGGCGCAAAATAACACCTAACGACTCAAATTAATCTAGGTGGGGAGAAAATCAATGTTCACTGAAGAAGGCACCTGTGATTGGTGTAAAAAACCTAGTCTTGTAACTCGTCACGATTATTTAGATGGCAAGCACCACTACTCATGTAAAGCTTGTTACGATATGGCAAAAATCGACGTGCGCCTATTTAACCAAGGCGAATTGCAAATGCGCGAACGTTTGCAACGAGCGAGCTAAGCAAGACGGAATCAATGGAACTGATTTTCAAAAGCGCCTTTTATAAGGCGCTTTTTTGATCTCCCAAGCCTATTTCCAATCTCTATCTCGTATTCCCTCCTATCCTACATAGCATGTCGCATCGGTTATCAGCCCTCTTCCACTGTATACAAACCACTGTCCGTGAAAAACACCTGTATATACAGTAGTAAACCCCTGTATGTCTCTCGTCCAACTTTCTACTCACCTCACATTTTTAAATTGATGTTAGACATATCAGAAATAAAAAATAAACAAATAAATTCAATTACTTAAAGTAAAATTCTTTTATTTCCTTTTCAAAAAACCGCAAATAACTTTTGAGAAACTTGTTGATCAGGTCGCCAAAACAAACTACTGTATAGGCATACAGCATGTATAAAGGAACAGTAAGATGCAGTTACAAAGTCAATCTCATACATACTCTCGTTACAACGTATTGGCACAAGCAACTAAGCCCATGGCCGTTTCGGATCAGCTTCTATCTAAGCTGGCTGTTTTATCGCAGCAGAAACAATGGATTTTGTTTACAGCAGACTGCCCTCGTCCAGACTTTGAACAACTCACTGCTTCTAATATTTGCTGTAAAAACGTTATTCAAATGAAGCCCTCTCAACAGCTTTCAGAAGTCGAGATCGTGATAAAAGCCATCCGATCAGGCAATGCCAGTGCTGTTGTCGCATCCAATAAAATTGCACTTATGAATCAATCTATGTTGCGCGACATGGCGCAGCGCTATCAGTGTGAAGTCTTTTTCGTCGAAGGCAGAGTTAATAAGTACCACTAATAAGTTCGACGTTATCCATCCTGCATCTCGCCTCCTTTTTAAGGGGGCTTTTTTTGTATTAAAGAAAATAGGCAAACGTTTGCTTTTTCTCTGGCGAGTTAAAATAGTTCTGGTATGATGCCCACATTCGATTTATTCAGCGCCCACATTTTGCTGAATATCTTCTCTTTCTGACGTTTGATTAAGATGATAGGAATGTCGCAATGAGCCTTGCTAATCAAGTACTTGCCGTCAATGACGACCTGCCAATTCGCACCCATAAACCCGTTCATAGTGGAAAAGTTCGTTCAGTTTACTGGTTAACTGATGAAGACAGCGCCCGACTGATCAAAGAAAAAAAATACAATGTCGCGCCAGATGCGCCTTTGGCTATCATGGTGATTAGCGACCGAATCTCTGCGTTCGATTGTATTTGGCATGCTGAAGGTGGTCTTAATGGTGTCCCGGGTAAAGGGGCTGCGCTTAATGCGATTTCTAATCACTGGTTCAAACTGTTCAAAGAAAATGGCTTAGCAGATAGCCATATTCTAGACATTCCTCACCCTTTTGTTTGGATTGTACAAAAAGCCAAACCGGTAAAAATCGAAGCCATCTGCCGCAAATACATCACGGGTTCGATGTGGCGCGCTTACGCAAATGGCGAGCGCGAGTTTTGTGGAATCCAACTTCCTGAAGGGTTAGAAAAAGACAAAGCACTGCCAGAGTTGCTAATGACCCCATCCACAAAAGGCATTCTAAAAGGCATTCCCGGTGTGCCAGAAGCGGATGACGTTAATATTACTCGTCAAAATATCGTAGACAACTACGAAGCATTTAACTTCTCAAGTGCGGACGATATCGCACTCTACGAAAAACTGCTGAAAGAAGGCTTTAACGTTATCAGCCAAGCATTAGAAGCAATTGACCAAATCTTTGTCGATACCAAATTCGAATTTGGTTATGTTCATGATGCTGCTGGCAATGAAAAGCTGATTTACATGGATGAAGTGGGTACACCAGACTCGTCTCGTATATGGGATGCTAAAGAGTACCAAGCAGGTCACATCGTAGAGAACTCAAAAGAAGGTTTCCGCCAGTTCCTACTTAACCACTTCCCTGACCCAGATATCTTGCTAAATAAAGAACGTATGCCAGAGCGTGAAGCACTCGCTCGTGATAATGCTTTACCCGTCGAATCTTTGATGGCGATTTCGAGCACCTACATTGGTATTGCCGAGAAGATTACAGGCAAGCCGATTCATTTGAGTGAGAATCCGAAAGCGGAAATCATCGAAGTTCTGAGCAAAGAATACGGATTGATTGACTAGCACTGTCGCTAGATTGCTAAATGCTTTCCAATAAAAAGTCCGCACTAGCTTGCGGACTTTTTTCGTATTAGGCTCAGTTTAGCCGATATTTAACGTAGTGCCATCTGTTGTAGAGGCTGACTTGGTCGTCACCTGATATGTTTTGTCTTTAATCGTTGATACGAAATACCAGGTCGCCTCTGCCTTGTCGGGCGTAAAAGTAACGCGCATAAAGCCACGCTGTTTGATGTCTGCCCACTGTAATTCTGACACTAAGTGCGGCAGCGTGTATTCCATTTGAGTGATCGCAACAGGGTCTAACGCGAGGTAGGCTTCTAACCCAGGGGAACTCACAGAGCTAGTCGCAAACTCTACCCCGATAGGATGCTTAGATACGTCTTTAAGCTCACTTGCCCATGCATTGTGCGTATCTCCTGCCAAACAGACAAAGTTACCACTGCTGGCTTTGGCCAGTTGATAAACGTTCTCTCGCTCAACGTAGTAACCATCCCATGCATCTAGGTTATATGGCAAAGCAATGGTATCTAAACTTGGGTCAGAGAGATAACCCGTAATCGCAGAGTTTACCGCTAATAACGCCTCTGTTTTTTGTTCTTCAGTGGCAGTAAACAATTGAAACATCGCGGTCATAACCGAACTTGGCAACTCCATACGAGACATTAACACTTGTTGCCCTAGCACATTCCAAGTTGCGTCGTGCGTACTGAACGCATCCATCAGCCAAGCGAGTTGGTCACCGCCTAACAGCTCTCGGTCTTGACTGCGCGACTGGGCAACTAAACCGCCAATAGCTTCCATCGTTGGTGAGCTGAGCGAGAAATAATCCAACGGTTTATCACGCCCCACAAGTCGCGTGTCGAGCATCATCAAATTGACTAAACTTCCAAACGAAAACTGACGGTAAATCAGCATGTTTGAGAAAGTGTTTTCACGAACGGGCAACCATTCTGTCCACGCGGCAGCCGCAGCTGCACGACGATCATTAAAGCGGCCTTCCTCTTCTTGATGGTTTTCCGCACCATTTTTCCAACTATCATTTGCAAGCTCATGGTCATCCCAGACTGCAATCATTGGTAGGCTCGCATGTAACGCTTGCAGATCAGCATCTTGGCGATATTGCGCATACCGTTTTCGGTAATCATCTAAGGTAATGCATTCAGTGCCTTTGCTTGGCTCTCGCCCTAGTGCCTCAGCATCTTCACTAGCGTAGCCACCAGCCCCATACTCATAAATGTAATCACCGAGATGAAGTACCACATCAAACGGTTCTTGCTCATGTTGATTTAAGATCTCTCGATACACATGGAAATAACCAGCAGGATAGTTTGCGCAAGAAACAACGGCCATGGATGCCTTTTCTACACCACCCTCTGGTAATGTTTGAGTTTGCCCGACTTCGCTAGTGACATCTCCAACCATGAATCGATAGTAGTAGCGAGAATTTGCGTTGAGGTTTTGAACATCAACTTTTACCGTGAAATCTCGGCTCGTGTCTGTGGCAAAAGTGCCACTTTGCACGATATCAGTAAAATTTTCGTTAGATGAAACTTGCCAGCTTACATCTGCGTAGCTCGCTGAGGTTGTAACACGAGTCCAAATGATTACTTGTGTTTGAGTAGGATCTCCACTCGCCACTCCGTGCTCAAAGGTAACCGCAACAGATTCACTAGCATCGCTACCACAGCCCACCAGCCCGGTAACAATCGCCGTTGAAGAGGCAGCTTTCATAAAGTCTCGACGAGACAAAGACATATTGACTTCCTTTCTTATTGTGTTTGTTTTTATGCCCAAATGACGTGGTGACTCAATCATCCTTGTGTGCCAATAAGGGACGTTAATTCGAACTTACAGTACCAACCACTTAGTCGGTAATTTGTCCTAAAAACACAAAGTTAGAAGCTAGTTATGACAATTGCATTTCCAAACGTTACATTTTTGTTAATTTAAGTGCAAATACTCTATATTCATCACACTTCCAAGACCTGTGACAAAAACCTCAAAATAAAAAAGCGACCTACTTTGAGGTCGCTTTTCATTGCACTATTGTTAAGTGGTACATCGATGAAGTGGAAATGCTCAGCCTAAAACTTGATGTTAAGGACATCTTGTTCTGACGTATCCACCTTCAACTGACTGCGAGATTCTATGTACTCGATTTGCTGAACATCGAGCGAATATGGCATAACGACTCGCAATTCATTGATCCCTTCATGTTTAGCTAACTGGGTTAAGCGGACCAAATTGGATTCATCACTTTTACGAGAAGACATCGATTTTAATGCGGCATCCCACAACCGATCTTCAGGCTTGCTCAATTCCGCAATGTTCTGTTTCCACATCAAACCGAAAATAGGCGCGATGGTGGCAAATGCCTCTAAAAAGGTCCATTTCTTACTACCTGTCGCTCCTAAAAAGCTAGTGTAGTCGAATTCAATGCACGTCTTTCCTTGTTGATCCATTCTATGCCCCCGACACTCGAAAATGAGATATACCAAATATCGTTCAACTGTTTTGATATAGCAATGGGATATAAAACATTCGTCTTTTATGCCCTAATTTACATACAAAAGGAAATATTAAAACCAGCTTTGTAACAACTGATGTACAGCTTCGCCATATATAAGCATTCAATTGATTAATATTTCAATTAAGAAACTAAAAACAACACACAAGTAACGCTATCAATATGAAATAACTATAGATTCACCAAGAAAATATCAATTCTTGTCACAACGTCATCCGCCGACCTACTTCACATCAATCACTCGACTGGCCTTTTTATACTGTATCTTCCAACCAGCCCAGCGTGGCAGCTCCCAACGCTTCGGGTCTCCCTTACGGTTTCCCTCTCGATAAACGACCTGTACTAGCTTGCGAGACGCGTAATACTCAACATCCAGTTGGAGTTCTGGCAGCGAAAGTTCTAAAGGGTACTGCTCCGTGAAATCGTCGTATTCCCATTCTGGAACACCGTTAAATGTTAAGTCTTCCGGTTCAAACAACGCCATATCATCGACATTTTCAACGCCTAATGTTTCCAACTGATCCTTTAACCAGCTAGAAAATGTCAAGGAGGCCAAGTCGTTAACCTCTTCTCCTTCGACATTAAGGCCCAATGCGTTGTAGAGTTTCCAGTGTTGGATTTGTTGTTTTCTTTGAGAAGCAAATCCTGGTAACAGTGTCTCGTCTTCTATCATTTCGACAATAGACTGAACAGCAACATCACCTTGTAACGCTTGATGTTCAGAACAGATTGTTCGCCCGGCGTAGACCAAATGCATTGTTGCTCTTGGCGTCTCTTCTTCATAATTCGTCTCACCTTGTTGCCACTCCCCAAATTCAAGTTCGCGTAATAATGTCAGCGGGATAGGCATCATGACCGATGCGAGGTTTAGTGTTTGCTTAACACCTCGTCCTGGCACGCTATGGCTATCTAGCACAATGGCCGCTTCTTCTTTATCAGGAAAGCGGCTGTTACGCCCAACCAGCATCTCGACTACTCCATTTCCTAGAGCATCCCTTCGACGAGCTCGTCGGACAAACACAAGCTCAGGGTGCAATGAGGCGATGGAGAAAAAGAGCGCTTCACGTTTATATCGAGAGGCAACGTCAAGTTCCGGCAATTCAAATACTTCTCGCATTTGTTTCGCTAAACCTTGTGCCTCTTCAAGTGCGCTGGCATCAATGACAATGCCCGGAAGTCGCTCCCCCCGAACCAAACGGATCAGCAAAGAGGCATCACATCCGTATGGCTCCTCTTGAGATAGAAGCTCAGCGACTTCACCACTTTGTCGCTGATAGAGCTGCGCAGGCACAGATAAGGCGGCAGCCAAATCAATCATTGCTTCCTTCTCTGGCTTCGCTTGAATTCTGGTAACGAGATCGGCAAACAGTGCATCAATGGGTAGTGGGTATACTTTTCTCCCATGCTGCGTGACATTGCCATCCTCATCAATCGCTTCCATAGATAACAACGTCGAATGAGATGCCTCTAGCGACTTTGGGGGAATTGAGTCGAGAAAATCGAGTGTTGAGAGACGGTACCCACAACAAGCCGCTGCCAGCATGGGCTCGACGAGCTCTTCTCTGTGTAATTCTGGAGGTGTCACCAACTCTAAAGGCGCGTGCTCACCATATAGACGAATACAAACCCCTTCGGTAACGCGACCTGCTCGCCCCATTCGCTGCGCGGCACTGGCCTTAGAAATGTTGGTTAACGTCAGTGCTGTACGTCCATTTCGTTGTACAGTTCTGCGCTCTAAGCCGCTATCGATTACCACCCGGATATTAGGAATGGTCAGAGAGGTTTCCGCGACGTTGGTTGCCAATACGACTTTCCGTTGCTTTTGTACCGTCAGCGCACGATGTCGTTCTGCATCACTGACCGAGGCATGAAGTTTAACCACCATGACATCACTGCTGCTTTGTAGCATCTGCGCGCATTGGGCGATCTCTTTACGTCCTGGGAGAAAAACAAGAATATCGCCATCTTCATCTTCCAGTGCTTCTTTTACCGCTCCGACAACCTCCTGTTCACATCCCTTTTTGTTCGGTAAATAGCGGCTGTCTGTAGAACGATGTGTCACCGTGACTGGAAAGCAACGTCCCTCCGAACTCAGGCGCTTAGCATTCAGGTAACGAGCAAGCTTTTCGCCTTCTAAGGTAGCGGAAGTGACGATCAATCGATGTTGATTTTCTTGCTTCAAAATGGCGGTTAATAGATCAATATCCCAGCGTCGCTCGTGAAATTCGTCCACTATCACGACATCAAAGTCTGCTAGCTTGTTTTCCGAAAACCAACGCAGTGCAACCCCCGGAGTGACAAATACAACTTCGGTTTTTTCATCAAAATAGGCATGAAGCTTGATCGCGTAACCGACTTTGCGACCTATTGGCTCTCCAGATTGCTCCGCAAGAAATTCAGCCAGCGAGGTACAAGCAATTCGACGTGGTTCAATAACCAGAACGCGTCCGTGTTTTGCCGCCCACATGGGCAAGCGGGTAGATTTACCCGACCCGGTTTCGGCTTCCACCACAAGATGGTTAAGGCTTACATGATGGTCAAACTCGGCTTGCAGGCTGTCGATAGGTAGTTGAAACATAGAAATTGGATTTGATTTGATGATGCAAAACATTATACCCAAGTAAAAAAATCCTGCTTTAGGTATCTCTAAACAACCAATATTGCCGATATTTTCGTCGGTATCTGAATTTTTTTGCGACATTACATTGATGTGCATCAACGCATGTTTACAACTAAATAGTGAACCCGTTAAAATTTGGTGCGCATCCTTCAACCCTACATAAGGCACCCAATGAACAACGATAAACGCCCACTATATATTCCATATGCGGGTCCGGCTCTTTTAGCAACCCCTCTTTTGAACAAAGGCAGTGCATTCTCTGCTGAAGAACGTAGTTCATTCAACTTAGAAGGTCTGCTTCCAGAGTCGACCGAAACTATCCAAGAGCAGGTGGAACGTGCCTACCAGCAATACAAAAGTTTCGAAAGCGATATGGATAAGCACATTTATCTGCGTAATATCCAAGACACCAACGAAACATTGTATTACCGCCTAGTGCAAAATCACATTTCTGAGATGATGCCTATCATCTACACGCCGACTGTTGGCGCAGCATGTGAAAACTTCTCTAACATTTACCGTCGTGGTCGCGGTCTGTTCATTTCATACCCGAACCGTGACCGTATTGACGACTTGCTGAACAACGCAGCAAACCACAACGTTAAAGTGATTGTTGTGACAGATGGCGAACGTATCCTTGGCTTGGGTGACCAAGGTATCGGCGGCATGGGTATTCCTATCGGTAAACTGTCACTATATACCGCGTGTGGTGGTATCAGCCCTGCTTACACGCTACCAATCGTGCTTGATGTGGGTACCAATAACCCGCAACGCTTAGCTGATCCGATGTACATGGGTTGGCGTCATCCTCGTATTACGGGTGCAGAATACGATGCATTTGTAGAAGAGTTTATCCAAGCGGTACAGCGCCGTTGGCCTGATGCTTTGATCCAGTTCGAAGACTTTGCTCAGAAAAATGCGATGCCTCTTCTTGAGCGTTACAAAGACCGCGTGTGTTGCTTCAATGATGATATTCAGGGTACTGCTGCTGTTACTGTTGGCTCTCTACTTGCAGCTTGTAAAGCAGCAGGAACTCAGCTTTCTAAACAACGTATTACCTTCCTAGGCGCAGGGTCTGCTGGTTGTGGTATCGCAGAAGCGATCATCGCGCAAATGGTATCGGAAGGAATTTCTGACGAGCAAGCTCGCTCACAAGTTTACATGGTTGACCGTTGGGGTCTGTTACAAGAAGGCATGCCTAACCTTCTTGATTTCCAACAACGCTTGGTGCAAAAGCATACCAATACGAAAGAGTGGGAAAATGAAGGAAATGGCTTCTCACTACTCGATGTTATGCGTAACGCCAAGCCAACGGTACTAATTGGTGTTTCTGGTGCTCCTGGCCTATTTAGCCAAGAAGTCATCGAAGAAATGCATAAACACTGTAAGCGTCCGATTGTCTTCCCACTGTCGAACCCAACAAGCCGCGTGGAAGCGACACCGAACGACATCATTCGTTGGACAAATGGTGAAGCACTGGTTGCAACAGGTAGCCCATTTGAGCCAGTGGTTCATGAAGGTCGCACTTACCCTATTGCACAATGTAACAACAGCTACATCTTCCCAGGCATTGGCCTTGGTGTACTTGCTGTCAATGCAAAACGTGTCACTGACGAGATGCTAATGGAATCAAGCCGCGCGCTCGCAACATGTTCTCCTCTAGCAATCAACGGTCGTGGGGCACTACTTCCACCACTGGAAGAGATCCACTTAGTATCGAAAAAAATCGCATTTGCCGTTGGTAAAAAGGCAATTGAACAAGGTGTCGCATTAGAAATTACTGATGAAGCATTGAACGTGGCGATTGAACAGTCGTTCTGGCAACCTGTTTACCGCCGCTACAAACGCACTGCGTTCTAAGCTTGAGACAATTCGTTTAATAATTAGCCCCTACCATGTAGGGGCTTTTATTTTTTTATCATCCTAACCAGATTTTGGCATAAATGGGCTTCTCTCTTTTTGTTTCTATCAGATATGATGAGAACTACATTTTTAGTTAAGGATATAAAACGTTTTGTTGTTTTCTCGCATAAGATCAAAGTGGAAGCTGAAATTTTCCTGGAAGCGATTTGCTTTGATTTTGTCGATCTCTGCACTTAGTCTGCTTGTTTCTGTTATTGCCATCGACCGATGGGTGGTTTTACAAGCCAAAGAGAGCATTTTCACTGAATACGAGCAAATCCCTCAACATGAGGTTGCCGTAGTTCTTGGTACCAGTAAATACATCGGAAAGATCCTCAACACTTACTACACTCATCGCATTAATGCGGCGATTGAGCTTTACAACCAAGGCAAAGTAAAACAGTTTTTATTGAGTGGTGATAACGCCCACCGTTCATACAACGAACCGTGGACAATGAAACGCGACTTACTTAAAGCAGGCGTGCCTGAAGAAGTGATTCACCTTGATTATGCTGGCTTTCGTACCTTAGATTCGATTGTACGAGCGAAAAAAATTTTTGCTTCGGAGCGATTTCTGATTGTGACTCAGCGCTTTCACTGTGAACGCGCACTGTTCATCGCTGATGCTTACAGCATTGATGCCCAGTGTCTCGCGGTAGCAGGGCCGACGGCCAACAAGCAAAAAACATCGATGCGTGTTCGAGAACTGCTAGCCCGTGTGAAAGCGTTTTTAGACCTGTATATTATCAATACGCAGCCTAAGTTCCTTGGCCCTCAAGAACCTATCGTTGCAGTAAAAGAGCCAAATAAAGCAGATAACGAGCCTCTTCAAGTCCCCGTCGAATAGAGGAATAACGTGGCTCACAAGCCTAGTAACATTTCTATAAAACAAATGGGTAGTTTTCTACCCATTTCCAATTCTCAACATCACACTTTCTAATTTGCTCTACGATTCAGGCAAAACTCTTTTTCGCATTCAAAGTAACATTTCATCAATAAATAACTACAAGTCAGTTACTTTGCCATAAAAAAACCGACAAAAGGCAATGCAAAAGGAGCACTACCCATGACCGCACTCGCTGTGACATTGAAGAATTGGTTCTTCACTCGCAACAGCATGATTTTGAACGCGAATATCCTATTGTTCATTATCTTGTTTAATACCTTACCCTTTGAACCACAAGTAGTAACCGGCCTGAGCATCTTAGTTTTTGTTGCTATTCTGTGGCTAACCGAAGCGATTCACGTCAGCATTACTGCGCTGCTCATACCACTACTTGCGGTATTTTTGGGTGTGTTCAACACTCAAGCCGCACTGAATAACTTTTCCAACTCCATCATTTTTCTATTTTTGGGTGGTTTTGCACTAGCTGCGGCTCTACATAAACAAAAGTTAGATCAAGCGATTGCAGATAAAGTACTATTGCTGGCAAGAGGAAAAATGTCTGTCGCTGTATTCATGCTATTTGGTGTGAGTGCTGGCCTGTCAATGTGGATTTCAAACACCGCCACCGCCGCGATGATGTTACCGCTTGTGCTGGGTGTGATGACAAAGCTAGACGCCAAGAAAAACCACAACACCTTTTTGTTTGTTCTACTCGGTATCGCTTACAGTGCTTCAATTGGTGGTATTGCAACACTGGTTGGTAGCCCACCAAACGCAATTGCAGCCGCTGAAGTTGGTCTAAGCTTCACTGAATGGATGAAGTTTGGTGTACCTATTTCCCTAGTATTAATGCCAATCGCTATCCTCGTATTGTACACGATGACTAAGCCTGACCTTAGCCACAAGTTTGACCTTGACCATCAACCAGTCGAATGGACAAACGGCAAAATGATTACGTTGGCGATTTTCTTACTGACCGTAACTTTGTGGATATTCAGTAAGCCTATTAACGCTATGCTGGGTGGCTTCGCGAAGTTCGATACTCTTGTAGCCATTGGCGCCATCCTTCTACTTGGTGCTTCTCGCGCCGTCGAGTGGAAAGATATTGAGAAAACAACCGACTGGGGTGTGTTAATCCTATTTGGTGGTGGTATCTGTCTGAGTAACGTCCTAAAAGCAACCGGAACAAGCGTATTTTTGGCTCATAGCTTGTCAGGCTTCCTTGAGCAAGCTGGTATTCTCTTAACGATTCTTGCAGTGGTTGCTTTTGTTGTCTTCTTAACTGAGTTTGCGAGTAACACCGCCAGTGCTGCGCTACTTGTCCCTGTATTTGCGACCATTGCAGAAGCCTTAGGCATGTCTCCGGTTATTCTCTCTGCACTGATTGCCGTCGCTGCATCTTGTGCATTTATGTTACCTGTTGCAACACCTCCAAACGCGATTGTGTTCGGTACGGGTCATATCAAGCAAAAAGAAATGATGCGAATTGGTTTCGTATTAAACATTGCCTGTATTGCTGCACTAACGCTTTTCGCTTGGTTGTTCTGGTAAAAATAGCAAGTTCGATTAGCACTACACTGCTGCTCACGGTAATCGTATCGATAACCCAAACTTCCCCCCTAAGTGGTGTTCAGCAGTTTCCCTCTTGGTGGCCAGTTGGCCACCTTTTTTCTTTCCTTTTAGTGAACGGCTATCAGGCTTGCTTCTTTTCGCAAGCAAGTAAACCATAATGAGCTTCCACTCGGTTGCGACCATTGCGCTTCGCCTGATACAGCACTTCGTCAGCTCTCGCCATGGTTTCTGAGACGCGTTCATTCTGCATTTGGGCAACGCCAATACTGCAAGTTAATGATTCACCGTGCACCCACAAATGATCCTCCACATTTTTGCGAATCATTTCTGCCTTCTCTAACGCTTGTTCAATATTGGTATCAGGGCAAAATACGACAAACTCTTCGCCGCCCCAACGAACGAGTCGATCGTCTGAGTAAATAGAAGTCGCTACCACCATGACAAATTCGCGCAATATGTCATCCCCCATTTGGTGCCCAAATTTGTCGTTCACCTTTTTAAACTTATCCAAGTCCAAATAGAGAATACTGAAGGTGTTATGCCCCCAGCGAACCTGACGAGATTGTTGTTCCAGCCAGTGTTGCACAGCATATCGGTTCATCGCGCCCGTCAAAGCATCTCGATGCGCTAGCTCTGCAAACTCATAGTTTTGAGCTCGCAAAGTATCATTCACCTTTTCCAAATGACGGTGACGCTTTTGCGCTTTTTCATAAGCCACTCTATTTTTTCGTAACTCATGCAGTGAAAAAGCCAGTCCAAGCGCCATCCAAGAGAGTAATAATGCATACAACAATGTTTCTTGCGCAAGGTAAGCGCCTTCAAACTCAATTTTATCAATCACAATTCTATGTTTACCAAGTGCCGCACCAGACCCAGTTGCAATATCAATACGTGTGATGTTTGAAAATTCAGGTGCAGAGTGCTCAATCGCGACTCCGTTATCTGCTAACCACCAGGTCATCACCTGAAGATTTTTAATCGGAATTTCGACAATATCGCTCGAACCCGACGGAGAAAACTGCATGCCATTATATTTAATGGTGTACTCGTCGTCCGGCTTGGAATACTCAGAATTATAATTGCGAAGATACAAACGTAGGTCGTGGCTAGGGTTAGCCCCTATTCCTGCCTCTTCATATCGCACCTTCAATCGAATCGTATGGTAGTTGGAAAGGTCAATACCCTGTGTTGGCGTTGCTGAATCGGTATAAACCGAGATTCCGCAGTAAGGCCAAGCATACGAGCTCTGCTTTAGTTCACAGCTAAGGACTAGGCTTTGCCGATCGTATGTGATATCTGCCTCACTCACACCTCCTTCACTGGCATCTTTAGTTGCATAGATATTGAAATGCTCAGGTGTAATGGTCAGCTTTCGCGTATCGCCAAGCACACTATAAAGGGCAACCAAACTGATAGTGCAAATAGAAAGAGCAAAGATAAAGTTATGGATCCACTTCATGGGCAAGTGACCTGCTGAGATTATACAATACGTGGGGTTCAATAATTTCAAAAATGAAATCAAGGTGATTTATCAAGAAATAAAATCGCTTTTTCATTCAATTCTTAGTTTCGACACATGGTAACGGATTTTGAACCGTTATCACGTTTTAAAATTTCTAAAAAGTGCAGCCCAACTTCTATTTGCGAAGCATTTCACAGCCATAATTTTTAGAAAATAAAACACGATGCATAATAATTTAGTGCAAGACATTTACTTTAAAGCTCCTGTCAACCCTGCATCTCTTCTCCACTTCAGTATATACTGTGCAAAAACACAATAATGAGTAATGTCATGTCATTAATTGCAACTGGCACGCTAAACAAAATGCGTGCTTCTCTGGACGGTGCCGTCAACTACCGTCTTCCTGTCGGTGAGGAAGAAATCGACTTAACTCCTTTTCTGGGTAAAACGCTCACACTGACTCACACTGGCAATATTTTTTGTTGCTCATGTGGAAAGAAAACGAAAAAGAGTTATTCGCAAGGCCACTGTTTTGTATGCATGAAAAAGCTAGCAAGCTGCGACATGTGTATCATGAAGCCAGAGACCTGCCACTACGATCAAGGGACTTGTCGCGAACCACAATGGGGTGAAGAGAATTGCATGGTGGATCACTTTGTCTACCTGTCCAACACATCCAGCTTAAAAGTTGGTATTACTCGTCATACTCAAATCCCGACTCGTTGGATTGACCAAGGCGCGACTCAGGGCTTGCCAATTTTTAAAGTAAAAACTCGCCATATCTCCGGTTTAATTGAAGTTGAACTGGCGAAACATATCGCAGACAAGACCAATTGGCGCACACTGCTAAAAGGTGACGGTGAACCTATGGCATTGCAGGACCGTTTTGCTGAGCTATTGCCTTTAGTCGAAGAGAAAATTGCCGAGATAAAACAGCAATTCGGCGAAGATGCCATTGAAGTATTAAACGAAAGCATTACCGACCTTAGCTACCCGGTACAACAGCACCCAACGAAGATCACTTCGCATAACTTCGATAAAAACCCGGTTGTTACTGGCACTTTGCAAGGCATCAAAGGTCAATACCTCATCTTTGATACCGGCGTTATTAATGTAAGAAAATTCACTTCCTATGAAGTTGAAGTTAGTGAGTAATCGCTTGCAGAACGCGTTGATTCAAATAAAAATGAAAAAAGCTCGAGTTTGACTCGAGCTTTTGTTTTTCTATTATGAAGAAATCGTTAGTTATGCGTCAAGGATGCTTTCTAGCACATCGAATAACATATCGACTTCTTCTATTGTGTTGTAATGCATACAACCAATTCGCACTACACCACCCGATTCTTCTAAACCAAGTTGACGAACTAAGCCCAACGCATAAAAGTGACCATTCCATACACAAATGTTATGTTCACCCAGTGTTTTCGCGATGAACTCTGGAGAATATCGGTCAAACGTTAGCGCAAAAGTTGGCGTGCGGAGTTGGCTATCTTCCTTTGCGATACCGAATAGATTGACACCATCTAATGCATTCAAACGCTGCAAGAAACGCTCACTCAAGCGCTGCTCATGTTGTTCATACAGTTGGTAGCTTTGCTCCAATCGTTGGCGAAGAGGTAAACCGACTTCACCAAATTGAGCCAGATACTCAACCGCAGAAACGACACCAGCAAGACCTTCAAAACTTTGCGTTCCTGTTTCAAATCGACCAGGGCCTATATTAGTGGCAGGCTCGACTTTGTAAGGGCGAATACTGTGGAGCCACTGATCGGCTATGTAAGCAATACCAACGTGTGGTCCGAAAAACTTGTAAGCTGAGCAAGCTAAAAAGTCACAACCTAACGCTTGAACATCAACCAAATGATGAGGCGCATAATGGACGGCATCCACATAAACTTGTGCCCCAACATTGTGCGCCATGCTGACTACTTGCTGTACATCCACAATAGAGCCCGTCGTGTTCGATGCATAAGTCACAGCGACAAGGCGCGTTTTATCAGAAAGAAGGCGGCTTAAATGCTCCATATCAAGCGTACAATCTTCTTCGTTGATACGAACTTGATGAACCGTAACGCCTTTATCTTCTGCCGCTTGCTGCCAGCTGGATACATTTGAATAGTGATCCAAAGCGGAGACAATGATCTCATCTCCTGCTTGCCAATCTCGACTAATCGCGCGACTAAGCTGAAAGGTTAGTGAGGTCATATTGGCACCGAAGACAATATTGCCAGATGAAGGGGCATTAAGTAGAGCCTGAGCCGACTCACGCGCATTTTGCATTACGTCAACGGTCACTTGGCTAGAAAAATAATGCCCGCCTAAGTTAGCGTTGAAACGACCTAAATACCCAACCATGCTGTCTAGTACTGGTTGAGGCACTTGTGAGCCACCTGGACCATCAAAAAACGTCACGGGCTTGTCGTTGTGGTATTGAGCCAACGCCGGAAATTGCTCTCTGATCTGATTAAGATTGAAATTCATTACGCTTATCCGTAGCAGTAAGTACAAATACATCCATATGGCCCGCTTCGTCATCAATAACAGAGCGGATTGGGCACGCGTTATGCCACAGCTTGCTATCAGCCAAGATTGCGACCTCTCCGGTTTCTAGCACTTTACGGAAAAATGGGGCTTGGTTATGGCTGCTGTACAGCATGATGTCGCCACCGATGATGTTATGGCGTCCCACACCAACCATTGCAATATGATCAAAACCGTCTTGGTGCACACCTTCAGGTGCTACTTGGGTTTCTTCTTCCAGTGCCCTGATACGGATTTGGTGAATTTCTATTTCTTGACCGTTTGGCAGATGATTCGCATTGACAAACAATTCACACATTTCTCGAAAGCCATCGCTGGTAAGAATATCCTTCTCAATTGGCTCGAATTGTCTTACAACATCACCTTGAAATCGGTTGATATCAGAGGATTGAACAAAGCTATTTTTATTTAAGTCGATGACTTTGCCGTTATCAAAACCAACCACAGAATAACGTCGTAGTCGATACTGACCATCTGCATGTTCGGTACGAGGCAGTTCTTCAAACGATGGGGAAAGCTGCTCAATTGCTGCCATGCTGAGCTGTGTTAAATGTAGAGTATTCTCACGTGAATGTAACATCATTTGCTCCTTTAATGAGGCACATTAATTAACATTTAATTTACACACTAGGTTACGCAAATATTCTGCAATTACCAGCTTTTAACGTTGATAGCTTCAACAAAACGACGAAAACGACATAACAAACCAAATTAAAACACAAAAACAGAGTCATGTTTCAGTTTTACGCTTTGACAATATTTGAAACTAGACTTCTCTACTACGAATAGAATTTTATGCTAGAAGTCAACGTTCTCTATCAATATTTAGTGGGTTCTAATCTATAACCAATTATTCGATCACAATCGTTGTTTATGCTTTTAAAGCACTAAGAATTTCCATACAATCGAGGGAAATGTTACGCCCTTTTTGGAGCCATAATGAGCGACGTAAAACACTGTAAATTATTAATTCTTGGTTCTGGTCCTGCAGGATACACAGCTGCCGTCTACGCAGCGCGTGCAAACTTAAAACCTGTGCTTGTGACGGGAATGCAACAAGGTGGTCAGCTAACCACCACAACTGAAGTTGAAAACTGGCCAGGCGATGCTGAGGGACTGACAGGTCCAGCATTGATGGATCGCATGAAAGAACACGCCGAGCGTTTCGAAACTGAAATCGTATTTGATCACATCAATGAAGTAGAGCTATCACAACGCCCATTTCGTTTAAAAGGCGACTCAGGTGAGTACACTTGTGATGCCTTAATCATATCTACCGGCGCATCAGCAAAATACCTTGGCCTTGAGTCTGAAGAAGCATTTAAAGGTCGCGGCGTTTCTGCTTGTGCAACCTGTGACGGTTTCTTCTACCGTAATCAGAAAGTTGCAGTTGTGGGCGGTGGTAACACGGCTGTTGAAGAAGCGCTATACCTATCTAACATTGCGTCAGAAGTTCACCTGATCCACCGCCGCGATTCATTCCGCGCAGAGAAGATCCTTGTGAAACGTCTGATGGATAAAGTTGAAAGCGGTAATATCGTTCTTCATACCGATCGCACTCTCGATGAAGTACTGGGTGACGATATGGGCGTAACGGGCGTCCGCATTAAAGACGTGAACAGCGGTGCGACAGAAGATATCGATGTAATGGGTGCATTCATCGCAATTGGCCACCAGCCAAACACACAAATCTTTGAAGGCCAAGTAGACATGAAAGATGGCTACATCATCGTTCAATCAGGTCTTGAAGGCAACGCAACACAAACTAGTATCGAAGGTGTATTTGCAGCTGGCGACGTAATGGACCACAACTACCGTCAAGCGATCACCTCTGCAGGTACAGGTTGTATGGCTGCATTAGATGCTGAACGTTTCTTAGACTCACTTGGTGACAAATAACTTTTCACATTTGTGTCATATCCTTAAAGCCCAGCGGTATTCCCGCTGGGTTTTCTTTTGTATACTACCGCCTCATTAAAACAATTATCATTAAGCCTTCACGATGGATAAGAAAAAGCAAAGCAGCTTGAATAAGTGGCTGAAGCAACAAAGTAAGTTAGCCAAGCGCTGGCTTATGATTGCGATAGGCCTAGGCGTACTTTCAAGCGTGTTTTTATTGGCTCAAGCAGCCCTGCTCGCCTCCATTCTGCACCAGTTAATCATTGACCAAGTCGACAAAGCCGACCTCATTTGGCATTTTGTTGGGCTCGGTGGCACGGTTATCGGTCGAGCTGCTTGTACCTGGGGTCGAGAGCTTGCCGGTTACCGTTGCGGGGAGCAAATTCGAGTTTATATTCGCCAACTCATTTTAGATAAAGTTCATAAACTTGGGCCAGCTTACATCAAAGGCAAACCTGCTGGCAGTTGGGCAACGCTCATCTTAGAGCAGGTAGAAGATATGCAAGATTTCTTCTCACGCTACTTGCCTCAAATGTCATTATCGGTACTAGTGCCTTTCATCATTTTGGTTGTCGTATTCCCAGTAAACTGGGCAGCAGGCTTGATCTTCCTGGTCACTGCACCACTAGTGCCTATTTTCATGGCACTGGTTGGGATGAAAGCCGCAGAAGCAAACCGTAAAAACTTTAAAGCAATGCAGCGTTTGTCGGGTCACTTTTATGACCGCTTGCAAGCAATGACGACCATTCGCTTATTCGATAGAACAAAATCTGAAACTGAAACTCTTAAGGGTGCTTCGGAAGTCTTTCGTACTCGTACCATGGACGTTCTGAAAATCGCGTTTCTGTCTTCTGCGGTGTTAGAGTTTTTCACTTCTATTTCTATCGCAATTACCGCTGTCTACTTTGGCTTTAGTTATATCGGGGAGCTCGATTTCGGCTACTACGGCGCAGGTGTTACGCTCTTTGCTGGTTTGTTCATTCTGATTCTTGCTCCAGAGTTTTATCAGCCATTACGTGATTTGGGCACGTTCTATCATGCGAAACAGCAAGCGGTTGGCGCAGCAGAAAGCATTGTCGAGTTTCTGGATTTGGAAGTCGATCAAATCAAAGATGGTACCCAAGCGTTAGATAAAAACAGCCCTATCCATATTGAAGCGGACCAGTTAACCATTTTTAGTCCGGAAGGTAAGCAGCTCGCAGGTCCCCTATCCTTCTCTCTTGAAGCCAACAAAAGTACAGCGTTGGTTGGACCAAGTGGCGCAGGTAAAACAAGTTTGGTAAACACAATCCTCGGTTTCATGCCTTATCAAGGTAGCTTAAAAATTAATGGCTGCGAATTGTCGCAACTGGATCTAGCCACATGGCGAGAGGCAGTAAGCTGGATTGGTCAAAACCCGATGCTATTACACGGTAGCATTCGAGATAACATCACACTAGGTAAGCAAAATATTCAGGATGCAGACGTACATTCTGTGTTGAATGACTCTCACGCTGCTGAATTTGTTGAAATGCATGGGTTGGATTATCCGATATCTGATCGTTCTGGTGGTTTATCTGTCGGCCAAGCGCAGCGTTTAGCACTGGCTCGCGCCATGCTACAAAATGGTCGTTTTTGGTTATTAGATGAACCAACCGCAAGCTTAGATGCTCGCAGTGAAAAACTCGTGATGGAAGGCATTAACAAGTATGCGCATGCCACAACGAATTTGATGATTACTCACCAACTTGCGCCTTTACAAAACGTATCGCAAATTCTTGTTATGCAGGACGGCCAGATTGTTCAACGTGGTGATTACGCCACACTGTCGACAGAAGATGGCTTATTTAAAGACATGTTGGAAGCGAACCTCGCACAACGTGAAACAGACAAGGGGAACTTAGATGCGTGATTTACTCCCTTATCTAAAACTCTATAAGAAACACTGGTTTGGTCTTTCGCTAGGTATGCTACTGGCATTTCTGACCTTAGCGGCATCTATTGGCTTATTAACGCTATCAGGTTGGTTTATTTCAGCCGCAGCGGTGGCAGGCTTGACGGTTGCTCGTGAGACCTTCAACTACATGTTACCAGGTGCCGGGGTACGCGGCGCTGCAATGGCTCGAACCGCAGGTCGATGGGGAGAACGTGTCGTTAGCCACAATGCAACGTTCAAGCTGCTTACCGATCTACGTATCTTCTTCTTTAAGAAACTTGCACCACTGATTCCGGGTCGTGTTTCTACGATGCGTGATGCCGATCTGCTCAACCGCCTAGTAGCGGACGTAGACGCGATGGATCACGTTTACCTTCGACTTATCAGCCCTGTCGTGATTGGTATTTTTGGCATATTGTGTTTAACGGCTATCCTGGCTTTCTTTGATTGGCATCTCGCCCTACTGCTTGGCTCGATTCTTACCGTCATGTTGTTTGTATGGCCAGTGCTGTTCTATAAACTGGGTAAAAATAATGGCGAGAATCTCACTCATCATAAAGCGCAATTTCGAGTGGCGACACTGGACTGGCTTCAAGGCTACAGTGAACTGAGTATCTTTGGAGCAGAAGAACGTTATCGTAATCTCATTCTAGAGAAGCAGAAGCAGTTGCTGTCTAACCAATTTGTGAACGCGAATTTAACGGGCATGGCTTCAGGCCTGCTTATGCTGGTGAACGGCCTTACACTGGTTGTGATGCTTTGGTTTGCTGCAGACGGCGTAGGTGGTCGTGCTCCTGATCCTTGGATTGCGCTGTTTGCGTTTGCAACCATGGCGAGCTTTGAGATTCTGATGCCTATCGCGGGCGCATTCCAGTATCTCGGTCAAACGTTGACCTCTGCTCGTCGTTTAAATGAAGTAATTTTGGCTGAACCTGACGTTGTCTTCCCTGAGCAGTCGAAACATAAAGACACAACGTTAGACATTGAATTCGACAACATAGATTTTACTTACCCTGACGGTCAGCAAAAGGTGCTGAAAGACTTGTCACTCTCACTACCGCTGGGCACTAAAACTGCAATTGTAGGTCAAACAGGTTCAGGTAAATCAACACTGATTCAGCTTCTTTGCCGCTACTGGGATGTTAACCAAGGTGAAGTTCGAATCGGTGGTACAAAACTGCAAGATTGGAGCGAGTCGGACCTGCGAGCAGCAATGACTGTGGTCAGTCAACGCGTAGATGTACTAAACGGGACACTACGTGACAACTTACTCATGGCCGCGCCGGATGCAAGTGATGAGCAACTGTCTACTATTTTACAAAAAGTCGAGCTTGGCGGACTTCTTGAAGAGCCGGGTTTAGACGCTTGGTTAGGCGACGGCGGTCGTCAGTTATCTGGTGGTGAGAAACGTCGAATCGGTATTGCTCGAGCATTGCTACGTGATGCCCCAATCCTACTCTTAGATGAACCGACTGAAGGCCTCGATAAGCGTACGGAACAAAAAGTGATGGCGCTTTTCAATGAACACTTTGCTAATAAGACAGTAGTATTCATTACACACCGACTGATAGAGTTAGAAAGTATGGATAGCATCTGTTTGATGGAACAAGGTGAGATCATCGAACAAGGCGACCATCCAACGCTACTCGCTCAAAAAGGTCGTTACTACCAGCTATTACAATCTCTATAATTCGATTTTCAGTGACGAGAAGGGCTCATCAAACGATGAGCCCTTTTGTTATTCCTGTATTAATTAGTTACCTAATTAAGCACGTATACAGTGCTGATTTACCGACCAGATTTTTTGAGATAAGCCGCCATTTCATCTTCCGGAACCATGCCCCCACCAGTTGCCCAAACAAGATGTGTTGCGTTTTTGAGTTTTTCTTCGTCAAATTTCATTTGAGACTGATAAGCATGGTTATTCGAGACGTGCACTGCCCCAATCATACCGGCTAATGCAGAAGGCTCTAGATTAATACCTTCCAGTTCACTTAACTCACCCAAGTGGTGATACATACGAGCGTCATCAATGGTGTAAAAACCATCAAGTAGCCTTTCCATCGCTCTTCCGACAAATCCCGAGGCACGCCCGACTGCCAAGCCATCAGCGGCGGTGATGTTATCGATACCCAAATCTTGTACCGAAATATCGTCATGCAAGCCTGTATGTACGCCCAACAGCATGCACGGGGAGTGCGTTGGCTCCGCGAAAATACAATGGACATGCTCGCCAAACGCTACCTTCAAGCCAAATGCCACGCCACCAGGCCCGCCGCCAACACCACAAGGAAGATAAACAAACAATGGATGATGCTCATCAACAACGATTCCCAAGTCATCAAATTGCTGCTTAAGACGCTCACCCGCAACAGAGTAACCTAGAAACAGCGTCCGTGAGTTTTCATCATCGATAAAGAAACAGTTGGGATCTTTTTCTGCCTCTTTACGACCTTGCGCGACAGCAATACCATAATCTTCTTGGTGCTCTACGACATTAACACCATGTGACCGGAGCTTATTTTTCTTCCATTCCCGCGCATCCGCAGACATGTGGACTGAAACTGAAAAACCCAGCTTCGCACTCATGATACCGATGGACATACCAAGATTGCCGGTTGAGCCAACTGCAATACTGTACTGCTTAAAAAACTGCCGAAACTCATTGCTGAACAATTTGCTGTAATCATCGCTTTCACAGAGCAAGCCGGCTTCAAACGCCAACTTTTCTGCATGAGTGAGCACTTCATAAATACCACCTCTCGCTTTGATCGAACCAGAAATTGGCAAATGACTGTCTTTTTTGAGCATTAAATGGCCCAATATTGGTGTGTCGTATTGCTGCTCCAAACGCACTTTCATATTGGGAATATCCACCACTGCGGACTCAATAACGCCACGCGACGTTTCCGTTTCGGGAAACGCTTTCATCAAATAAGGCGCAAATCGTGCTAGCCGTTCACTCGCCGCTTGAATATCTTTTTCATCTAACCCGACATGAGGTAAGCCTTCCTCCAAGGAAGTGATATGGGGGTTAAACCAACAAACCTCTTCAAGATCAATAAGTGCTGCCAAGAGTGGGAACTGCTTAGTCAGCGCTTCAATATTTGCCTTGGTCATTTTACCTTCCTGGAATGATGTGAGTTGAGATAAACAAAAGCGCCGCAATAGCGACGCTTTGGAGAACAAATATCAGTTATCAGTTTGAGCTTACGCGTAGTTTTTCTCAAACTCTTGCATGAAGTCTACTAACGCTTGAACGCCTTCAAGCGGCATTGCGTTATAAATGGATGCTCGCATACCACCAACTGCTCGGTGACCTTTTAGCGCTTTCAGCCCTTTAGAGTCTGCTAGCTCAAGGAAGGTTGCATCCAGTTCAGGCTTAGCAAGTTGAAATGGCACGTTCATCAAAGAACGGTTTGCTGAGTGCACGCCATTACGGTAGAAATCAGACTGATCGATGTAATCATACAGTAGCGCGGCTTTAGCGCGGTTCACTTGCTCAATCGCTTTTACTCCGCCCTGTGCCTTCAGCCATTTGAAAACAAGACCAGACAGGTACCATGCAAAGGTTGGTGGCGTGTTGAACATTGATTCTTTTTCTGCCAAAACAGTGTAATCCAAAATACTTGGTAGTACCTGCTTCGCCATACCTAATAAATCATCGCGCACGATAGCAATAGCAATGCCGGAAGGACCAATATTTTTCTGAGCGCCCGCGTAAATCACACCGTATTTCGACACATCAATTTCACGAGAAAGAATTGTCGAAGACATGTCAGCAACAATCGGTTTGTCGGTGATAGGAAGATCGTTAATCTCAATACCATCAATGGTCTCATTTGGACAGAAGTGAACGTAAGCCGCTTCTGGAGCAATTTTCCATTCACTTGCAGGTAGAACCGCGACTTTCCCGTTGATTTCTGTTTTTGCATCAAACACGTCTGGTTCGCAGTATTTTTTCGCTTCAGCTACCGCGCTTTCAGCCCAATAACCACCATCGATGTAAGTTGCCGTATCGGCATCACCAAGTAAGTTTAGAGGAACAGCAGCAAACTGAGCACGAGCACCACCTTGGCAGAACAGTACTTTATAGTTGTCCGGAATATTCAGAAGATCACGTAAATCCTGCTCGGCTTCTTCTGCAACTTTGATGAACTCTTTGCTTCGGTGGCTGATTTCCATGACCGAAGTACCAAGGCCTTGCCAATCGATTAGTTCCTGTTGTGCTTGCTGCATAACTGCTTTAGGCAGACCTGCTGGCCCTGCACTGAAGTTAAATACGTTGTCCGTATTTTGTTCCATGATGCTCATTGCTCCTGCTATGTAAATATTACGAAATTAATATCACGTTTTCGCAGTGATAAAAACAAGAAAAGAGGTCTTACGACCTCTTTTTAAAGACTAAGCGTTGAATTGGAACAAATTCGCAACAACACGAATTACTGTTGTTGCATCAAAGCAGGCATAAGTAGAGCCACCAATGGGAACTCATGCCCATTTTCGAACTTCAATTTGCCTTCACCAATTTCTGCTTTTAATTGATAACCGCCCTCTACTTTTTCGATCAACTCCATAATAAGGAGCTCATCAATCCCTTCTTGAATAAATGGGTAATGCGTTACTAATTCATCAGAGAAGTAAGTGCTAAGTTCACCAGTAGTGGCCGTCACCAACTTCATTGGATCTTGAGAAATATGCTCAGTACCTTCAGGGATGGATAGTTGCCACTCATTGTGGAACTTGCCGTCACCGAACGCGAGTGAAAGCTCGTTCACGGATAAATCAAAACCTTTGCTAAACAGCGTATCGACATGCGGCAATAAATTCGCAATTTCCTGTTCATCTAGCATAGGAGAGCTTTGATAGATAGACATAATTTGATCAAAAGACTGGCTATCCACATCTGCAATTGAGAAATCCAACTTAAAGTTATCGACATCCGTCCCATCAGTTAAACGTAGTTTCTTAGCATCTAGGTTTAATTGACTGTTCAGCTTATCACCAGACTCACTCATCGTAGTGTTACCACGGTAGCTCGCATTTTCAATCAAAAAGACAGGCGTCAAGTTCGCATCAACCACATCCAGCTTCTCTAGAGAAAAAGATTGCTCACCCAGCCAATAGCCTTTTGCTTGCTTTCCTTTACCTTGCCCTGTCAATGCATTCAGATGAAGCTCTTCACCGTTTTCAAAATCCACTTGAACAGAAGGAACGGAAACTTGGTAATTGAGATCACCCAATACCGTCACATCACCTGTTACTTTTGCAGGGCTTGTAGAAACAGAAACACCTTGCGCTTCGTTACGATAATGCCAACTGTCTAGGTCGAGGATAAATGCTGTATTGCCATTTAGTTGAGTCTGGCTATGCATCGTGAGAGGCAAAAAGTCATTGTCCACCAATTTTGAATCTGCTGTTAGGCTTGTTAGACCGTGGCTAACATCACTGGTTACGTCAAACGTCGTTGGCATACCATCACGCTCTAACTGCGTTTTAAGCTCAGGATCAACAACTGAATAACGAGTCAGCACGACTGAAGACAAATAGCCACGCTGATACTCGACCACTTCGCCTTTAATCATTTCATCATTCATATTGGTAATACCATCTTCAATGATGGACTGACCAATTTGTCCGACAGCCAATGGCCAACACAGTGCTAATGAGATAGCACCACCAATGGCGCCGATTTTTTTAAGATTTTGCATAACGTCACTTATTAGATATTTTCGGTCAGTCTACCCCAAACCACCTGCGGAGAAAACATTGAGACAAATCAGACTATTGATGCTTATTCTAGTCCATTAATCAGGAATCATACTTGGCTCCCACTCATCATGTCCTTTTATTGTTAAAGTTTGCGTGGCGAAGTTTTAACCGGAGCTAAAACATCTGTGAATCGTTATGCTGTGTTGTGTCTCGACAACAACCCAATCAGTGCTGAACAGTTTCGATTGGAGCTGTCTGCCTTCTCAAGTAAGTTTGATATATTTTCTGTCGAATCGATAGAAGAGGCTCAAAGCGCTTTAGAGTATCTAGAAGAAAGAGAACAGACTGTTGCTTTAGTTATAGCGAGCCATCACGCTCATTTTAACGGCGTGGATTTTCTTATTGGTTTAGACCGGATGCCACATACCGAGCAAGCAAGAAAAATTCTTATTAGCTGCTCGTCTGATATAGAAGCAATTCTCACTGCCGTTAATGAGGGCAGGCTCGACCACTGCCTCACTAAACCTTTGCCAGATCACGTCTTATTTAACACAGTGCAAAAAGAGCTGACCCAATTTATCTTGCGAAATGGCAAAGAAGACCTGCTAAGTTACAGTCAGATATTGGATCATCACAGCTTGTTGCGAGCGCACATCAATAACCAGATGAGCCATTATCAAGCCGGATTCTTACACGACTACCACTCGATGTCTGATGCCGAGTTAGCCGAGCAAGTGATCTCCGCTCTCCAGCAATTTTTCAAAGATAATGACGAAACAAGAGCGTGCCGTACATACTCACCTGAACATTTGTTAACCGTGGAAGGCAAGCCAAATAGCTTTTTGTGGTTTATCACCGAAGGTGAAGTGGCTCTGTACAAGCGCGATGAGCAAGGCATGCAGCGAGAGGTTGTACGCCATAACAAAGGGAATATTGTCGGAGGCATGTCGTTTGTTACTGGGGAATGTTCTTTCTCGACAGCTCTAACACTAACCAAAACAGAAGTTATCAAACTCGATCGCAACGTATTCAATAAAGTGATGCAAAGCGACTCAAACTTACTGCCTCTTTTTACAAACTTGCTCTTACGCCACTTCAACCGCCGATTGCAAAGAAGCATCAACACCAAACTGCAACTTCAAAAAACGCTCGAATCTTTAGAATCAGCCCACCAGCAGCTCATTGAAAGAGAAAAAATGGCGATGCTTGGTCAATTGGTTGCGGGAGTGGCCCACGAACTAAACAATCCAGTAGCCGCGATATTAAGAGGCGTAGAGAATTTAACGCATACACTAGAACGATTACTTAACGATGCGCCCAGTTCCGATATACAAACCAAAGGCATTGAATTACTGAACAAAGCGCAAACCTCAAAACCCGCTTCAACCGCCGAGCTCAGATCACGCGTAAAAGCGCTTAGCCATACTCTTCCAGACCGAGCGTTGGCAAAGAAAGTGGTGAGCCTTGGTTTAGAATCCGATCACGAGCTACTTACCCAACTAACGAGAAAGCAGCAAACGTCTTATCATACTCTCAATACACTAGAGCAATACCACAAAGCAGGTTCTACACTTCGCTCAATTAATGTCTGTGCAGCACGAATTGCTGATATGGTAAAAAGCCTGAAAGGATATGCTCGGTCAGATGATGAGACCCTGCACTATGCCGATATTCATGAGGGCATTGAAGACACCTTGGTGATTTTCGAGAACAAATTAAAAATGCACCAAGTTTCAACCGACTATGCAAACTTGCCTTCCATCCTTTGTCAACCGATCGCACTCCAACAGGTGTGGACGAACTTGGTCTCTAACGCCATTGACGCATTTCCAGAGAAAGGTGTGTTAAACATACAAACACGCCATGTAGAAAAAGAGCACACACATTATGCCGTTATCTCATTTGAAGATAATGGATGTGGCATTCCTGAATCGCAAAGAGACGCCATTTTCGAGCTGAACTTCACCACAAAAAAAGAAGGTAATTTTGGCTTAGGCATCGGGCTGTCCATCTGCCAGCAAATCGTAACAGCACACAGAGGGTGGATTGACGTCGAATCAGAGATCGGCCAGTTCACACGAATGACCGTCTGGTTACCAGTCATCGAAGAAGGAGATGAAACATGACCAAGTATCTAATTTTATGTGTCGATGACGAACGAGAAGTCTTGGATAGCGTGCTCCAAGATCTTGCTCCCTTCGAGGAGAACTTTGTCGTCGAAGGAGCGGAATCGGTGACTGAAGCTCGGCAAGTGATTGAGGAGATGGCGGAAGAAGAAGTTCAGCTTGCGCTCATTTTATGTGACCACATTATGCCGGAACAAACTGGGATCAGCTTCTTAATCGAACTCAGTCAAAATGGTGACACAAAAGCAGCGCGCAAAGTTTTACTCACAGGACAAGCTGGTTTGGAAGACACCGTAGAAGCCGTAAATAACGCGAGTCTCGATTATTACATTGCCAAACCTTGGAAAGGTGAAGCATTGAGAAAAGCAATCGTGTCTCAGCTTACCGCGTTTGTGATTGAGAATGATGATAACCTGCTATCCTGGACTCAAATCCTTGATTCTGAGGCAATCCTCAACGCCATGGCAGAAAGAAGAGCAAGCTTTGGCGAGTAATAAAGTGTTTGGTTCTAACTTGAACTCAACGATGCTCATTACACCACCTAACCTCGCATAGTCGAATGAGGTTAGAAAAACATCGTTACTTGTCCGAGTGAAATTCTCGGACACTACGTATATGGCGTAGTTTTTGCTTAAACCAAGGAACTATTAAGTTAATTGACAAAACATCGACACATTTTTGTTGGTCGTCGACCTTCCTTTTTATTATGATGTCGGACAAATCAGATTACGGTTCAAGTGGTTGCTTGAATCCATGGAAATAATGAACAAGGTTTATCGTTAGTTATGCGTAAAACACTATTAGCCGCTGCCTTACTAGTGGCATCAAGCCATGCCCTAGCTGCAAACGATCGCAATGCGCCAGCAACTATGAGCAACTTTAGCTACGACTATTTCGAAGCACGTATTGGCGCAAGTCCTGTGACATTTGGTGCTGGATTCAGCAAATCAATTCACCCGAACGCGCATGTTATTGCTCGTATTGACTCTGAGTTTGAAAGTGATTTTGACTCAGCTGCAGGCTTTGGCTTCCATTCTCCGCTAAACAACTGGGCAGATCTTACTGGTGAAATGCTAATGCGCGTTGTGCAACCTTCGAATGAGAGCAGCACAGATGTTGGTATGGAGCTTAACTTAGGTGTTCGCCAATGGTTGGGCCCTCAATTAGAAGTAGGCGGCAAAGTCGGCTACGTTTCTATCGATAACGATGACGATTGGACTGGCTCTGCCTACGCTCGATTCCACTCAACAGAGCTTTTCTCTTTGGGTGCTGAAGCACGTATCAACGATTTTTACGGTGATCAGGTAATGTTCACTACGCGTTTTAAGTTTTAAGATTTGTGCTATAAGAAAAGAGCAAATTAAAAAAACAAAAACCGAGGTCTCTGCCTCGGTTTTTTTGTCTAATTTAATGACTAACTCAATGAAGTGGTAAAAAACTTCAACGTCCTTTTTCCGCTTTTCACACTTGCCTTTACGACCCGCTAACTCCATCGAAACGAGTCAATCATTGTGCGATCAGCTTCGCTTAGTCACACAGTGCCAATAACTGTTTTTTACGCGGCTCTTGGATCAGTTTCCAATGTACGCCATCAGTTGCACCAGCAAATTTCCACAGTAGCTTTACATCAACATCATTACCGTAAGCCGTTTTAACTTTGTTGAAGACTTTTACAGGTCCAAGTTCTAAAAAGGTTTCTACGTCATCAACACCGGCTTTCTTGACCATACGTTCAAGGGTTAGTTGCATGTTGGGTAAGTCTCTTAAGCGTCTACTGGCAGAGGACTTTTGATATTTCCGTTCCTTAATTGAGTATTCAATTGATTTCTGTACCAGTTCATCAAGCCCTACATATCCGGATTCGAATAAATCGGTTACATCATAATAATTTACGGTTGCCGTCGTCTGTTTTTTGACGTGCTTATACTTCTCACAGCTCAGTTGAGTAAACACTTCATCTAGCCCATTACCACCACGTAAGTAGCAGCAATCATTGCTGACAAGCGCAAACATAGCATCATCGGTGAATAAACCAATACCACCGAACATAGAACGTTTTTGGTACTCACTGAAGGTGCGTACATATTTAAAAAAAGCTTGGTCTGTCATGTCCATTGACCTCTTTAATCTGAATAAATTACCCCGATTAGCGATGTCACCAGATAAACAGCAGCTTATAGCGAATTATAAATGTCGATTTGTTGGCGATATTTTTGTGAGTTGTGCTCACCAACTTGCTTAATCATACTTAACGTTGAAAAATAAGTTAGGACATAGGTCACATATAAAAAAGTATAAATTCTGCATACGTGATTAGTTTCACACTTATTGTTTGTGTGGTGATATTTTTTTGACGCATAGCATGCCTAAAACACGCCATCATTATGATCTCGCTGGCAATTACGGGCACATAATACGCATTTAATTGATAAAGAATACGCTGTAAGGGTACACTGTACGAAAGATCTCAAGTACAGCGTCACAATGGAACATTTATCATTTTTTTGGCTGCCAAATAATAAAGATAAGCTTATAAACGCACTGGAATCCGAGTTTGCTCAGCTGGTAGAACAGTCCATCGCCACGGGTAAGATTTCGTTACCTCCTATTCCTGATGTCGTGCTTAAAATTCAGCAGTTATGTGTCGAAGAACACACCACGATTGCCGATGTTGCTAACTGTTTATTGGAAGATCCCGGATTAGCAGCGGTCGTTTTACGAGTCGCTAACTCTGTGATTTTCAATCGCAGAAATATCACCTGCAACGACTTAACTACAGCGGTATCTCGTCTCGGAATACTTCGTGTACGTGATATTGTTACCGCACAAGCGATTGAGCAACTTAAACACTCAGTTAATCTCACTAAAGAATGCAATGCCATCTTGGTGAAGAGTGCCGCGATATCGCGTGAGCTCGGTGCCGTCATGGTGATGTTGGTTCAATCGTTTCGTAGCCACGAGCCAGGCACTTATGGCCATCTAGAGCAAGAAAAGGCGTTATTGGTCGGTCTATTAGCCGATATTGGGTTATTTTGCCTAATTAATGAGTACCACTTGTACTTAGATAGGGGCAATTACTTAGACCCAGATATTGCATTGCAAATCTTCCAAACACGTTGTTCTGCCACAAGTAAACTAGTGCTTGAGCGTTGGGGATTTGACAACGACTTCAGAGAAGTATCCTCAAACGAAAAATACGAATTAACGCGACCAGAAGTGAGTTATCTCGACATCGCTAGAATTGCGCATCATTTATTGATGTTTCGCAATCACGATGAACGCATTGACGAACACGAAGTTGAATTCAACTTAACTGGTGCAGAAGTCTTGTATGAACTTAGTAACATGAGTGATACTGACTTCAATGATCAAATCCGTGCTGTACTCAATGCTAGCGGTTTGTAATTTATCGCTTTCTGATAATACCTTATCCGTGATAAAACGATTCGCTCAAGGCTGAGCTGTGTGTGGTGAAATATCTCTAATTTCAACCGATAGATAATTTGATTTATGCGTGTTGATGTTATCTCAAAAAGGAATCATTGAGCTTTATGTTTTCAGGGATGCTATTTATTTTCGCTCCGCTTGTGGTGGGGTATCTAATTCCTATATCTCGATCTTCGTTATTGGAGAAGATCAATCAGTCAACGTCCTACCTTATTTACGTCATTTTGTCGTTGATGGGTCTTAGTTTGGCGGCGCTCGATAATTTAAGCAGCAACTTACAAAGTATTCTCCTCTATGCGAGTACGTTTTTTTTGTGTCTAAGTGCCTGCAACCTGTTGGCTCTGCCTATTATTGATAAAATTATTCCACTCCAGACCAATCAGAATCAAAAGAAGCTACCGTTATCTTCGATGGCTTTAGAGTCAGTTAAGCTTATCGTGGTCGTTGGCGGAGGGTTAGTGGTTGGCCTGCTGTTACCCATTGATTTGAGTTGGGTAGATACAGCAAGCGAATGGATACTCTTTCTACTTCTATTTTTTATTGGTATTCAGCTGCGTAATAGTGGACTTACTCTGCGTCAAATCCTATTAAATAAACAAGGAATGGCCATTGCGGCTGTTGTCATCGCAACATGTATGCTTGGTGGCGTTCTTGCAGCGGTGCTTTTGGATCTTCCTCTTTATCAAGCACTCGCAATGGCTTCAGGTTTTGGCTGGTATTCACTCGCAGGTATTTTAATGGGTGACGCTTTTGGTCCGGTATTTGGTGGCGCGTCGTTCTTGATTGAATTGATGAGAGAGCTAGTCGCACTGGTTGCCATTCCTCTCTTTATTCGTAGCTATCCGTGCACCGCAATTGGTTATGCCGGTGCAACAGCAATGGACTTCACCCTACCCGTTATTCAAACCACCGGTGGTGTGCGTTGTGTTCCTGTTGCTATCGTTAGCGGCTTTATTTTGAGTTTATTGGTACCAGTTATGATGCTTTTCTTTGTATCACTTGCTAGCTAGATCTCAGGTTTTCGCTTTAACATCCATTACAATACGGCAAAAATTTAAATACCCAGTTAACGTCAAAGTGGTCAATATTTTTTGGCAAGACCCCTCTTTCTTTTCGTCATTCAGCCCAACGATTTGTCACGACCAAATAGAAAGAAGGGAGAAACATCAACTGATGTGCATTGCGTTAATAAAGGGATAACAACCAGAAGGAAGAAGAATGAAACGCTTTGTCGTTGCAGCGCTCCTCGCTACAAGCTCAACTTTTACGCTTGCCGCAGATCAACAATGTCTTGCTAGCAAATACGATGGCTACGTCGATGCCTCACTACAGTGGTATCAAGATCTTGTTGATTTGACGGTTACCCAATATCCAGATCTGAAAGAAGTTAGCCAATGGTTCTTGGGTGGACGTAAACATCACTTTGAATTAAACCGCGAAGCGGTTCACTACTTTCTAGAGAACGACCCTAGCCGCGTTGCGACGGAACAGCCAATCGAAGCATGGTTAAAACTAGAGCAACATGACGTTAAGCAGTTAGCGACCCGAAGCGATAAGTTAGGTGAAGTTGCAAAACAGACATTTAGCGACCGTCAATCAACTAACCATCCAAAAAACTACGAGCTTCGTTCAGCATTCGCTGATCTGCTTAGTCATCCCCAACAAATTGATACCGCACTTAATAAGTACAATCAGTCAATAGAAAAGATTGAAAAGCAGAAATGTGACTAAGATTGCTCGCATTAGTCGTTGATTAGCATTCGATAACATCAGAGTGTTTTAACGTACTCAATCTAGAATTTTTTAATGTGAATATCGTCACCTTCACCTAAAATTTTCATTTCTACAACTTGGGTTTCAACAATTAAAACGGGACTTTGCGCCCGTTTTAGTTTAGATTGTGCCGCTCGCATTACCAAAATAACTACAAAGATTCTTTGCTATGGTTAAGGAACAAAAAACCGCTGATGTTAGCTTTGAGAGCTTGCTAAAGATCTTCACTGTCCCAGAAGGTCCGGACTCAACGTTAACTAAAATTGACGAGAGCCTCTCGCGAAATCTAAATCAATTTCTTCGTGAACACATCGTGGCAGAAGAAAAGCCTTTACGCGAAATCGAAAAAGACTTTTCTTCTGCTCAGATTCCTGAGCAGCCAGAGTTCGTGTCAGATCATACAGAGCACTTACTCGACACTTTGGTGTCGCACTCAGTTCACACATCTTCACCAAGCTTCATTGGTCATATGACATCGGCACTGCCTTATTTCTTGATGCCACTGTCAAAGATCATGATCGCCTTAAACCAAAACCTGGTAAAAATAGAGACTTCCAAAGCCTTTACGCCACTTGAGCGTCAAGTTTTGGGTATGCTGCATCGCTTGATATATGGTCAGAATGATACGTTTTACAATCAGTGGATGCACAGTGCAAACCACTCATTAGGCGCATTTTGTTCCGGCGGCACCATTGCCAATATCACTGCGCTTTGGGTAGCACGTAACAAAGCGTTAAGAGCCAATGGCTCATTTAAAGGCGTTGAAAAGGAAGGCCTTTTTAAAGCCATGAAGCACTATGGCTATGATGGCTTAGCGGTGCTAGTGTCTGAGCGTGGTCACTACTCCCTTAAGAAAGCAGCCGATGTATTAGGGCTAGGCCAAGAGGGCTTGGTTGCGGTTAAAACCGATGCCAACAACCGTATTATTGTCAACGACCTGAAAGCGAAAATTGTTGAGCTCGAAAAACAAAATATCAAGCCTATTGCTGTTATTGGTGTGGCTGGCACAACAGAGACAGGTAATGTTGATCCATTGCCTGAAATCGCTGAAGTCTGCCAAGCTCACAGCTGTCACTTCCATGTGGATGCCGCATGGGGTGGCGCAACACTTATGTCTAACCATCACCGTCACCTTCTTAAAGGTGTGGAAATGGCAGACTCAGTAACTATTGATGCGCACAAGCAGCTCTACATCCCGATGGGCGCTGGTATGGTTCTGTTCAAAGACCCTGACGCAATGAAATCCATAGAGCATCACGCTCAATATATATTGCGCAAAGGTTCAAAAGACCTAGGCAGCCATACATTAGAAGGTTCACGTTCGGGTATGGCGATGTTGGTCTACGCCGCAATGCACATCATAAGTCGCCCAGGTTACGAGCTTCTGATTGACCAAAGCATTGAAAAAGCTCGATACTTTGCGGATTTAATCAAACAGCAAGATGATTTCGAGTTAGTTTCTGAACCAGAGCTTTGTCTGCTCACATACCGTTATTTGCCGCCATTCATCCGTGAAGCATTAGCACAAGCAGAAGGCTCACAAAAAGAACAACTGAATGAGCTGATCAATGAGTTAACACAGTTTATTCAAAAGCGTCAGCGCGAAACGGGCAAATCGTTCGTTTCACGTACAAGACTGAACCCAGACCAATGGCAACGCATGAATACGATAGTGTTTCGAGTGGTTTTGGCAAATCCACTGACCACAAAAGAAATTTTGAGCTCAGTGCTTGATGAACAACGCGAAATCGCCAAGCAAGCACCAAATTTGATGAAAAGAATTCAACAGCTGGTTGTTGATATTCAATCGTCTTAACGGCCAGATCGAGTTACATCAATTTGAAATTTTTTTTCGTTTTGATGTAACTCAAACATCATTATCGTGCGACTAGCGCAACAAAACTTCGTTTACACATCCAATTCTGTAGTTTTTACAACATTTTGTTTGAGGCCTGTCAAATTCTCACTAAATAGTACCCGTTATTGGTTTAGACTGATTGAAGATCAGGTTTATACTGATTCTATGGCGCTGGTTGTTTTCGTTAACGCCCCACTCTACTCCGGAATCTTCGTGTTTCCTTTCGTTAGCAGAGCCAGCGAGTTGTTCTCTATACCCTCGTGAACACTATGAATACATTAGAAAAAATTCAAAAAAACCTGGAGAATTTCAGTAAGTCAGAGCGCAAAGTTGCGGAAGTAATTATGGCGTCTCCACAAACTGCAATTCATTCAAGCATTGCAACGCTGGCTAAAATGGCCGACGTTAGTGAGCCCACTGTAAACCGCTTCTGTCGTCGTCTGGACACCAAGGGCTTTCCAGATTTTAAGCTTCACTTGGCACAGAGCCTAGCCAACGGCACCCCTTACGTTAACCGTAATGTGGAAGAAGACGATGGCCCAGACGCGTACACCCATAAGATTTTCGAATCGACGATGGCGTGTTTAGATGTCGCTAAAAATAGCCTAGATCCAATGCAAGTGAACCGTGCGGTCGATTTGCTAACGCAAGCGAAGCGCATTTCATTCTTTGGCCTTGGTGCATCATCTTCTGTTGCCCGAGACGCACAAAACAAGTTTATTCGCTTTAATATTCCAATTACTTGTTTTGAAGATATTGTTATGCAGCGCATGAGTTGTATCAACTGCAGTGATAATGATGTTGTGGTTCTTATTTCTCATACCGGTCGAACAAAGAGTCAGGTAGAAATAGCGAACCTTGCTCGTGAAAATGGCGCAACGGTTATTGCGATTACAGCGAAGGATTCTCCTCTAGAAAAGGCAAGCTCGCTGGCCATCACGCTCGATATTCCAGAAGATACCGACGTTTACATGCCAATGGCAAGCCGAGTTGTGCAAATGACAGTGATTGATGTGCTAGCAACTGGCTTCACTCTTCGCCGTGGTACAGGTTTCCGTGAGAACCTAAAACGCGTAAAAGATGCGTTGAAAGACAGTCGCTATGACAAACTAAGCCAGTACTAAGCACTAAAGCTTAGTCAATACTTTATCTAGGGGAGCTCAAGGCTCCCCTTTTGTTTTAATGCAGCTAAGAAAGCAATCACCCTAAGTCGTTGACACTCGATAAGTCCGTTCTTGATTCCAGTACTTCAACAGAACTGACATGTTGTGCACTCTCAGCTGCGCACTCTCCGCTACAATCACAGACTTGCTGCAATATGTGTATCAAACGTTCCTGATTCAGGGGTAAAGGATTCCCTTTGATTGCCATTGATTTAAGCGCATCGTTCGCCACTTGCTCAAAAGAGGTTTGGCATACTCCAAATTGAGCCAGTAGCGGTAACGCTAACTTATCTAGCACCATATTTACCCAAAGAATTCCATCGTGTTCGTTAGCATTTACTCGCTCAGTGACTAATTGGGCCAGCTTGCGATAACGACTTATCACATCATTCCTACCCGCGAGTTTAGCGGCGTTAATGTTCTCCTGCATCACGTGCGGAGCTAGGCGAGCCGTAATAACGCTATGGGGGGCGTCTAACTTGCCTCCTAACGCCGATGCTAACCCATGAGCAGCACCTAATTTGGCATTAGTAATCGCCATACCACCAAGCAATGCAGCGAACGATAAATCAGAGCGCGCCTTATGATTATCTTGCTTACAAGCGGCAATCACTGAACGGCTTAAACGGCGTAGCCCCTCTTCGCAGACCATATCAGTAAGAGGGTTTGGCTCACCACACACATACGCTTCCATTAAATGAGTGAACGCATCCATTGCGCCACGTCCAGATGTGTATTGGTCGGTCCCGTAAGTAAGTGTCGGGTCTACAATGGCAACGTCTGCGAGCATATCAGGGCTTCGAAGACTCACTTTCACTTTATCTTGTCCAGATTTCAGCACAGCATTTCTGGTCACTTCTGAACCGGTGCTTGCTGTCGTAGGAATTGCAATAAAATGAAGAGGCTTTGCTTTTAAAGGGACGCTTCTTCCTACCACTTCTACGTAATCGTAAACATTGCCTTGATTGGGAATAATGGCAGCTAAGGCTTTGCCCATATCGATGACGCTGCCACCACCTATCGCAACCACCATATCAGGTTGGAATTTTCTACCGAGCACTGCGGTCTCTTCTACCATCGTGATGTATGGTTCTCCAACGATAGCTACGTGCTGGTAACGCATATTTTGAGCTTTAAGATATTGGATAATGGGGGCGGCTCGTTGGGTATCCTGCCCAGTAACCAGCAAAACACTGTAGCCAAATTGGTTAATAACGGATAATGAAGATTGAAGTGCACCTTCACCAAATATAATCCTTGTTGCAGTCATAAACTGAAACATACACACCCTCCCAAAAGAATATACCCAAATAACCTCTCGCCCTCTGATTTAACACTTATGTTAGAGTTGAAGTTATTTGCGTATAGCCAAAATAGATTGCTATTTTTTTAAACAAAAAAAATTGACCAATTCCACCTTGCCATCATTAACCCTTTAGAATGTATGTTTTTTATGCGTCACTTCACATACTTCAGAGCCGTAAAATAAGAACACGCGTTTAGTTTTTATTCGATAGATTTCACCTATAGAACCAAGAGGTAATTGCCGCTTTATTTCCGTATCTGGATCGGGCATAGTTACTCCAACAAAAGAAAGCGCACTCAGCCGCTATGTTTTGTACGCTTTCAAAAAAGAATAGATTTAGGAGAAATAAGATTATGTTCGTTGTTATCTTTGGTCGCCCTGCATGTCCTTTCTGTGTTCGTGCAAAAGAGCACGCAGAAACGCTAAAAGCAAAACGTGATGACTTCAACTACCGTTACGTTGATATTCACGCTGAGGGTATTTCTAAAGCAGATCTTGAGAAAACAGTTGGTAAACCAGTTGAAACCGTTCCTCAGATCTTTATCGACCAAGAGCACATCGGTGGCTGCGACGAATTCGAAGCATACGCGAAAGAGCACCTAGGTCTATTTGACGAGTAATAAAGACTGTTTTCAAAAAAGCCGCTTCATGCGGCTTTTTTATTATTTTTCAGCTGGTTATTACGTTAAGTCAACTAATGGTAAAACCTAAAAAAATTCACTTATCTTTTTGCTATATTTAGTTACAATTCACAGTTCTTAATCTTTTTTGGCACACACTCTACCGAGCCACACAGTGAACATAGACGTCGTATACCTTCTCGAGCAAAACCCTATCCTTCTAATCTTCGTCGTATTAGCCATTGGCCTTGCCATCGGAAAAATTCGATTTGGCAAATTACAATTAGGCAACTCTATTGGCGTTCTTATTACCTCTTTGGTAATGGGCCACCTTGGTTTCTCATTTAATGCAGAAGCTTTAACCATTGGCTTTATGCTGTTTATCTACTGCGTTGGCATTGAAGCTGGACCAAACTTTTTTGGTATATTCTTCAGAGATGGTAAGCATTATTTTATTTTAAGCATGACTGTTCTCGTGTCTGCGGTCAGCTTAACGTATGGCTTGAGTCACTATTTCGGCCTCGATTTTGGCTTATCCGCAGGTATGATGGCAGGCGCATTGACCGCAACGCCAGTACTGGTTGGTGCACAAGATGCTCTTAACTCTGGCCTTGCGACTATACCGCGGAATATGGAATTTTCTCTGGTATTAGAAAATCTATCCGTAGGCTACGCGATGGCTTATCTGGTCGGCTTAATTAGCATGATCATGTTTGCTAAATTGTTGCCAAAACTGCAAAAACAAAACCTTTCTGATTCCGCGCAGCAAATCGCACAAGAGCGTGGCCTTGGAAATTCAAGCCAGAGAAAAGTGTATTTACCCATTATTCGAGCTTACCGAGTGGGCCCAGAGCTAATTGACTGGACTGATGGTAAAAACTTGCGAGAACTGGGTATTTATCGTCAAACTGGCTGTTACATTGAACGAATCCGTCGCAATGGTATTCTCGCCCACCCAGATGGTGATGCTATCTTGCAAGAGGGAGATGAAATTGCACTGGTTGGCTTCCCTGACAGCCATGCTCGCTTAGACCCTAGCTTCCGTAATGGTAAAGAAGTATTCGACCGTAACTTGCTTGATTTGCGCATCGTTGAAGAAGAAATCGTCGTAAAAAGTGACGCTATCGCTGGTAAGCGTTTATCGGATTTGAATTTGTCTGAGTTTGGCTGTTTCTTAAACCGCGTAGTTCGCGCTCAGATTGAAATGCCTATGGACTTAGACATTGTGCTCGCTAAAGGGGACGTCCTTCAAGTGAGCGGCGAGAAAAGCCGAGTACATGGACTGGCGGAAAAAATCGGTTTCATCTCGATCCACAGTCAAATGGCCGATTTGCTCGCTTTTTGTAGCTTCTTTATTTTGGGTATTCTGTTTGGCCTCATCACAATGACATTCGGTCAGGTGTCTTTCAGTTTGGGTAATGCGGTGGGTCTTCTGTTATCCGGTATTACGCTTGGTTTTTTACGAGCAAATCACCCTACTTTCGGTTATGTCCCACAAGGGGCGCTGAATATGGTCAAAGATCTAGGGTTAATGTTCTTTATGGTGGGAATTGGTCTAAGTGCAGGTGGAAAGATGTTCGAGCACCTAACGCAAGTAGGTCCAAAAGTCATTGGTTTGGCATTTATTGTCAGTGTCGTGCCTGTAGTTCTGGCTTACTTAGTTGGCGCACACGTACTCAAGATGAACCGTGCCCTGCTCTTCGGTGCCATTATTGGCGCCCGTACTTGCGCTCCAGCTATGGATGTCGTTAACGACTACGCTAAGTCCACCATCCCTGCCCTTGGTTATGCGGGTACCTATGCGATTGCGAATATTTTAATGACGCTAGCTGGTACGATTCTGATAATACTAAGTTAATACTCACTTTGACTATGAAATACAAAAAGGCGCTCAATGAGCGCCTTTTGTTTATTGGTTATCTAGTCTGTGATTCGATTAGATTTGAATGAAGTCTGCTTCAACTGCTGGATTCACATCCGCTTCGTAATCTACGCCTTCAACGCCGAAACCAAATAGTTTCAAGAACTCTTCTTTGTACTCAACGTAGTCAGTCAGCTCTTTTAGGTTCTCAGTCGTAATTTGAGGCCATAGCTCACGACAGTGCTGCTGAATGTCGTCACGAAGTTCCCAGTCATCCAGACGTAGGCGGTTCATCTCATCAACTTCTGCCGCGCTACCGTCTTCTTTGTATAGACGTTGGCTGAACATACGGTAGATTTGTTCCATACAGCCTTCGTGTACACCTTCTTCGCGCATTTTCTTGAATACCATTGCGATGTACAGTGGCATAACAGGAATTGCAGAACTCGCCTGAGTTACAACAGATTTAAGTACCGCAACATTGGCACTACCACCTGTTGCTGCTAACTTGTCGTTTAGCGCTTTCGCTGCACGGTCTAGGTCCATTTTTGCTTTACCTAGTGCACCATCCCAATAAATTGGCCAAGTTAGCTCAGTACCAATGTAGCTGTACGCGACGGTCTTACAACCTTCAGCAAGAACACCAGCATCAGACAACGCATTGATCCAAAGTTCCCAATCTTCACCGCCCATTACAGTGACAGTGTCTTTGATTTCTTCTTCTGTTGCAGGCTCAACGCTAGCTTCGATGATCACATCTTTGTTGGTATCAACAGCCGTTGATGTGTAAGTTTCACCGATAGGTTTAAGAGATGAACGAACTAATTCACCAGTTTCTGGCATTTTACGTACTGGAGATGCCAGTGAGTAAACCACCATATCGATTTGACCTAAGTCTTCTTTGATCAGCTCGATAGTTTTCTGTTTCGCTTCATTTGAGAAAGCGTCGCCGTTTAAGCTTTTTGCGTACAGACCTTCTTCACGCGCTAGCTTTTCAAAAGCAGCGGCATTGTAAAAACCTGCTGTACCTGGCTTCTTCTCAGTACCTTCTTTTTCGAAGAAAACACCGATAGTTGATGCACCGCCACCAAATGCCGCAGCGATACGAGAAGATAGACCGTAGCCACTTGATGCACCAACAACAAGAACACGCTTAGGTGCGTTTTTGATTGGACCTTGCGCTTTGGTGTACGCAATTTGTTCTTTTACGTTAGCTTCACAACCAACAGGGTGCGTTGTAGTACAGATAAATCCACGAATTCTAGGTTTGATGATCATATTCAACTTCCTTTAAAAAACCTTGTTAGGATAAAAGTTTCGTTGGGATTTCGCATCTAATTTCTGTAAAAATGCTCTTAAAAGGCAAGTGGTTGGAGCACTATCCCACCATCCACTCCCCAAGAATACAAAAAAGCACCTCATTGAGGTGCTTTTCTTAACATTAGTTGTCTATTATGCCGCCGGATTCAACTGCGACTTTTTTGGGTTATGAGTTCGCACTTCAGAAAAGTCATGACTAAAGTGGTCAACTTGAATCGCCTTGTAGCGCAATTTATCTGCAGCCATGATTTGATCAATTTCTTGCTCAGTTAACACGCCTGCTTCAAATGCTTGCTGCAAACGGTCATGCAGCAAACCTTTACGAGCCACTTTACCATCCTTCGCAGCCTTCATAAGTTTACGCTCCAAAGGTTTAATGTCGTACATTGCAAGGAATGCATTCTCCATTAAGCCTACGCTGTCATCCTCTGATTTTCCGATGTAGCACAGATGCGTGAGGCGATCACGTTGCGCGCCTGGTGTCATCATCGCTTCAGCCAAATTCACACACAGCTCATCACTTGGCTTATTGAAATGATTACCAAGCGGGAACAATAGCCCCTTAAGCACACCGCCAACGTATTTCACAGGGAAGTTGGTGTAAGCCTCATTTAATGACTTAGAAGCGTTATACAAACAGTGTTGAACAGCGTAATGAACGAAGTCTAGATCGCCTTGTTGACGGCCTTCATCTTCATACTTTTTCAAGGCAGCAGATGCCATATATAGATAGCTTAATCCATCACCCAAACGTGCTGAGATCATTTCTTTACGCTTCAAGTCTCCACCTAAGGTTAACATCGCAAAGTCTGCACTTACTGCAAGTGCACGACTGAGACGAGTAATGTCTTTGTAGTATTGCTGCGTTGGGCCACTCATGTGCGCGTTAACAAATCGAGAACCAGTTAGTGCTGCACCAAATGCACCGAATGTATTACCGAGAGCGTGCTTGATGTGTTTAAAGAGTAAGTTGTCAAATTCTTTCGCACCTTGTTCAGAATCTGGATTCGCCGCGGCTTCCATTTCTTTTAGAACATATGGGTGACATCGAGTCGCACCTTGACCAAAAATCATCAGGTTACGAGTCAGAATATTCGCGCCTTCAACGGTGATAGCAACCGGGATACCAAGGTAATGTTTAGCAAGATAGTTCATTGGTCCATCTTGAATCGCACGACCCGCATGGATATCAAACGAATCATTTAGAATGGTACGCGCGATTTCCGTCATGTGGTACTTGGCAATCGCGGTTACAATCCCAGGTTTCTCTTTCATATCGAGAGAAGTCGTCGTTAGCGTACGCGTCGCTTCTAGTAGGTAAGTAAGACCACCAATGCGCCCCATCGCTTCTGCGACGCCTTCAAACTTACCGATCGACATTCCAAACTGTTTACGCACGTAAGCATAAGCACCTGTTGTACGTGTAGTAAGGTGACCAATCGCGGTGCCAAGCGCTGGGAGAGAGATACCGCGACCAGCAGAAAGACACTCAACCAGCATACGCCAACCTTTACCCGCATAATCAGCGCCACCGATCAACCAGTCCATAGGGATGAAGACATCTTCACCACGAGTAGGACCATTCATAAACGCAGACCCCAGAGGATCATGGCGTTCGCCTATCTCGACACCTTCATGGTCAGCGGGAATCAACGCACATGTAATGCCAACCTCTTTCTTGTCACCAAGTAGCCCTTCAGGATCCTGCAGTTTAAATGCTAACCCGAGCACTGTCGCAACTGGCGCAAGCGTGATGTAGCGTTTATTCCAACTAACTCGCACGCCAAGCACTTCTTTGCCTTCATGGGTGCCGTAACAAACTACGCCTTGATCAGGTATGCCACCCGCATCAGAACCCGCTTCAGGGCCAGTTAGGGCGAAACAAGGGATGTCTGTACCATCAGCTAAACGAGGCAACCAGTAATCTTTTTGCTCTTGCGTACCATAGTGCGATAGCAGCTCACCAGGACCAAGAGAGTTCGGTACCATTACCGATACCGCGGTACTGATACTTCGAGTCGCAATACGAGAAACAATGGTTGAGTTCGCCAAAGCGGAAAATTCACGACCACCATATGCTTTCGAGATGATCAAAGAGAAAAATCGCTCTTTACGTAGGTACTCCCATACTTCAGGCGGTAAATCCCTGTCTTCTTTGACAATCTTCTGGTCATCAAGCATTTCTAGCAGGGTTTCAAGCTCATTATCCATAAATGACTGCTCTTCTGCCGTCAGTGTAGGCGTTGGATAATGATGCAATGTTGTGAAGTTTGGCTTGCCTGAGAATAGTTCGGCATCCCACCATACACTACCCGCTTCCATCGCCTCTTTCTCGGTGCTAGACAGAGGTGGCAATACTTTTTTGAACACTTTAAAAGCCGGGTCACTAATCCATTTTCTTCGTAGAGAGCTCATAGTTCAGATCCTTTTGTTCACGTAACCGCTCGGGGTATAATCTTATTATTGGTTTAACTTTCTTATTTGTCTTATGCCAACTGCTTTGCTGACATTCCTGCTGACAAATATGGAATCAGTAAATCGACGACAGATTTCACATCGACTTCCTTTTCAAACTTACTTTCTGCCAGCTCCGAAAGAGCCTGGCTTGAAGCCATCGTAAATACACAGGTTCCTAACGTGAAGTGCAATCGCCAAAACAACTGTTCTTCACATAGTTCCGGGTTCGCCTTCATTATCGAGAAAGTGAAAAGGTTCAGTACCTCTTCGTATCTGGTGGTAATGAACCAGCGTAGATGACCTTGAACGTCTGTATAACCGCGGCCAATTAACAACATAAACAGCGCAGTACCATTTGGGCGTACATCATTTAATGTACGTAAAGGTAATCGCAATGACTCAAAGACATCGTCCATGTTGTAGCTATCGCGCGTGTTTAACTCAATTAATGAAGTCTTAATGCTCGGCATTAGTGCTTCTAAATACCTATCTAAAACCGCTCTAACCAGCGTTTTTTTATCGCCAAAGTGATAGTTTACCGATGCTAAGTTAACGTTAGCTTTACCTGTTATCGTTCTTAGCGAAGTATCATTAAAGCCATGTTCAGCAAAGAGTCCTTCTGCGACATCGAGTATTTTTTCTTTTGTTGATGTTCTCGGGGCCATTTTAATCACTCGTATTAAACAACTGTTTGAAAATATACTCCCGAAACTTAAGATTAACAAATGATTAACATCACACTTTAACCAATTGGTCTGACCAGACAGTAAAAGGTGTGATCTAATCTTTTGAAATTCAATCGAATACCCCAGTGAGGCTTGTCAGAAGAAAACGATCAAACTTCTCAGTCCATCGCAATTGAAATGCTAACAATAGCCTTGGCGGCTTGGAGTGAGCGACGAGAGTATGAAATACATCTTCGGTTCTAGGGGAGATAAAATGAGAAACACAGAAGTTAGTAACTTCGCCAAGTTGGTAATCCATCTCGATTTTTCTATTACTTTCGGATGTGTAAGAAGCTAGAAAGCATTAAGTAGAAATTTTTTGAAAAAAAATGGAACTGTTTAGAAAAGGCTCGGTCTGAATATACGTAACAGTTAGGGCATTTGAAGTTTCACTGGCCGTCAAACTTGTTTCCATCTAATTGTTACGTTGCTGCTTTTTTCTTATTAACTCCTATGTTTGTATCCGCCCAGTCAAATTTTCGGCTGGGCTTTTTTTCGCCTATAGATTTACCAAGCGCCTCTTTCGATGATTTGCCCCAACTCCATAAGCTAGACCTTAGTTGGTCACAAAAGTAACCACCCTGAAGTGGTTGATGTGCCGATCTGCAGACATAAAAAAGCCTCCCGAATGGGAGGCTTTACTAAACAGTGTGTATCTTACGCTTGCGCTTTCTTAGGCAAAGAAAAGTGCAGTAACGCGTAGCCAAGTAACGCGGCTGTCGTCGAGCCCATTAAGATGCCTAGTCGAGCATAGGTATCAAACTCAGGGCTTACATTTCCAAACGCTAAAGAGGAAATGAATATAGACATTGTAAAACCGATACCACACAACACAGAGACCGCAAAGATATGCTTGAAGTTAATGCCTTCCGGTAGCTTAGCTACACCCATTTTCACAGCAGCCCAACTAAAGGTGAAGATACCTAGAGGCTTACCAACCAGTAGCCCCAAAGCAATACCTAATGGCAGCATTGAAGTTAGGCCTGACATCGATACGCCTTCTAGCGAAATCCCCGCATTTGCAAATGCGAATAGAGGTAAGATACCAAATGCCACGTATGGATGAAGTGCGTGCTCCATGTGCTTAAGTGGGGAATGTTCGCCCTGTTTACCCTTAAGAGGAATAGCAAAGCCGATCACTACGCCTGCAAGTGTTGCGTGAACACCAGATTTAAGTACCGCAAACCATAAGATCGCGCCGACTATCATGTATGGCGTCAGTTTCGTTACTTCCTTCGCATTCAACATGAACAGGACACCAGTCATGATGAAGCCAACAAGCAGCGCCATGCTAGAAAGATCACCTGTGTAAAACAGTGCAATAATAACAACCACGCCTAAATCGTCGATGATAGCGAGAGCTAACAAAAACACTTTAAGGCTTACTGGTACGCGCTTACCTAGTAGCGCCATGATACCTAGAGCAAATGCAATATCCGTCGCAGCTGGAATGGCCCAGCCAGAAACCGCCTCTGGGTCGTTAGCATTAAACGCAACGTAAATAAGAGCAGGGGCTAACATACCACCAACCGCCGCAATAGCAGGGAAAATTGCGGTTTCTTTTGATTTTAGCGCTCCTTCAAGTAGCTCTCGCTTCACTTCAAGGCCAATAAGTAAGAAGAAAACAGCCATTAGGCCGTCATTAATCCAGTGAGAAACTGACATACCGAATACATAAGTATGCAGTACAGATTGATAAGTTTCGCCCAGCGGTGAGTTAGCAATGGTCATCGCAATTGCCGCTGCAATTACGAGAAGAATACCACCTGCTGATTCCATTTTGAAAAAGTCACGAATGACATCGTTCATGGTTTCGTCCTTATATTTATTATCTTAATAAACGATTAACAAAGAGTGATAAGAGTGTATAGCTGTCGAAAACTTTAGAATAATCGCTTCTTCAGAGTATAAACTTCGGTTTTTTCGATGTTAAGTTTACTATACATCGTATTTTCCAACATGACACTCAATTTTGATCGGAGATCGTATTTGTACTTGTCGCACCAAATATTTATCAAGATGATGAGAAAATCAGCATAACACGGCTTGTACCATCATGATAACCCCGTACTTTTGAGAAAAAGCTAGGAAGCTTCGCGCACTAAAAAACCACCCGTAGGGGGTGGTTTTCTTCACAACTCAATAGCCTGTCAGCTGCATAAAGCCCCAAGCCTCATTGGAGCCGGAAGCTAAAGTAGGCCCTTCCCAGTAAGGTATTACAAAGGGTAGCCACATATCTGACTTGATAATGCGGGTAGTCAAATTAATTTGATGCTTCGGAATATTGATAATCCACTGCAAAGGTAACCTTCTTCCATTGGATAAACTGGTCACTTGCATTGGTTTAATACTGATATCATCGTCTGAGAGGTTGATGACTTTACCTGAGCGTGTCGACAACGTGCCAAACACGTGCGGTGTTTGCCCATGGTGACGATAACGGCTAACAGTTAATGCTCGACCATCATCTAAATTGAAAACAAACCAATCCCAGCCTTGTTGCCCCTCACCAATTAAGCCGCTGCCCCACTCTTTTTGCGCCCAAGCAGAACCCGTCACTGAGAATCGCTTACCATTTAAGCTTAAGCTGCCTTTTACTTTTAAAAATGGAGCACTGAAGCTGAAAGAAGCAACAGATTGCAACGCATGTTTAACTTGGAAGCCTTTGTCTCCATTCACCACAAAGGGGCCGCTTGTCATGGTATTGAGCTCAAGTCCAAACGTATCAGTATTCACATTCAAGTTGCCCGGGAAAGGCGTCGCACCGAGTGATCGCCAAGTCCAATTATCAATCCATAACCTGAAAGGACGATTGATCATACCAGCTTGGCCTATCCCACCTCTAGCTACCCGTTGCTCTTTCCATACATGCGAGCCATGACTGACGACAACATGTGAAATGTACAATTGAGGGTTCTGCCAACCGCTGGTTTCTCGCTCGTCCGTCGCAACCCTGAAATAGCTCCATTGAACATTGTAGATCTTGCCTTGCTCATCTTTTAGTTTCGCAAAGTAGTGCCACCATTCATGCTGATACTCGGGATGAAAGCGAAAGTCTGAGGGTAAAGAGACATGCTCATTAGGTAGTACAGGCTCGAAAATCGTTTGATTTTCACGCGTTAAGATAGAATCAAGTTCGCCTTCTCGTGTTGCTGTCGCCTCTAACCAAAAAGTTGAGTAAAAAGCAGCCCCAGTCAGAAAAGCGAACGTAACAACAATGAGCGTTGAAACCAACAAGCGTTTTTTAGAGCCCACTTTTTTCATTACAACGCGTCCCTTAATGACTTCATCGGTGTACTTTTGATCATTCTAATAACTGGCAATGCGCCAGCAACCATGATGGCAAGCATCGCCCAAGCAATGGTTTGAGCATACTCCCATGGAATCGTTTGAAGCTCTAGAGACCAGCCAAATGATTGCTTAATGATAATATCAACGATCAAATGTGCGAGCGCCAAGCCGAGCGGCACTGCAATAATCGCAGAAATGGCTCCGAAGACGAATAGCTGCAAACCACCTAATACGACAAGTTCTTTTCCGGACACACCCATGCACCTTAATAAGGAAAAATGCCGCTGCCGTGAAAGTTCTCCTGCCAACGTCGCAAAGAATAAACCAAACACGGCAATAATCAGCGTGATATTGCCCAAGGTTCCTGCTATCGCAAAGGTATGATCAAACACTCTCATTGCTTGGCTATAAATATTACCGTTATCAAACACACGATCTTGCGGGAGACGGAATACATTCTCTAAGCGATTTTTCAGCCCTTCTCCATTGACGTTATCTTTTAATACTACGCCAAGACCAACATTACCCGTACCTGCAAATACATACAGCCAATTCCGGTGCGACATCATCACCTGGTTATATGGGTTTCCATAATCGTAATAAACGCCTACGACTTGCCAATCACCACCAAGCGGTTCTTGCAAGTTAATGAAATCGCCAGGGCGGATATCCAGCTTCAAGGCCATCGACTCACTGACCATTAAGCTCTTGGTAGCGTGCAGTTGATACCAGTAATTTGGGACACCTAACTTGACGGTAAGTGAGTCTAACTCACCTTCAGAAGAGCCCGTACTCACAACTTGCAGAGCACCATGCTCGGTCGGCATATCTTTTTCCCAGCGCCACCAAACCGAGTTCACCTCTGGCTGATTCTGGAGCCATGCGCTCATCCGAGCGGCTGAATTGTTGGTCGGATAGATGTACACATCAGCGGCTAATCGCTGATTTAGCCACTTATCGGTTGTATCTCGAAAGCTTCCGACCATTGTTTCTACACCAATGTTTGCCGCCAGCGCTAACATAAACGCCATCGTAGCCACACCGCGATAGCTCATGCTGGCTGCTGCATCAGCAAAAAACCAACGGACACGAACCCATCGCATGGTATAAGAAAAACTTTGGAACATATGCCACATAATAAATGGCATAAACAACGCCACACTAACCAACATCAGAGCAATAATAGCAAAGCCGGTTTCTTGTGTTTTCGGCGCCTGATATACCGCTATTGCAGCGACACAAAACGCACATGCCGCAAGCGCCTGCCATGAGAACTCTCTTCCAGCAAATCGCATTAGCGACAGTCGAGAAGAAAGGCGGATTGGTTGTGACTTCAACAAACGGATTAATGGCCACAAACACGATATCAACGCACCCATCGCTGCCATGATTAGGCTATATAAGCTAGATTGCCATGACCATCCTATGGTTAAACCTACGTTGGCATCATACAAATCACTCAGGCTCGAAGACACTGCTGGGATAAGTTCATTCGCTAAGATCAAGCCAAAAAAGTTACCACACGCCCACGCAATAAAGACGAGCAAAGACAACTCTAGCAATAAGGCTTGCGCTAACTGTGTTCCGTTAACACCAGTCTGTCTCAAAATACCGACCAAACGTTGTCGCTGAATGAAAGACAGAGACATCGCTTGATAAAAAATAAACAACCCGACCAAAAACGACAGCATTCCCATCGCGGTGAGATTCATATGGAATGCGTTAGTTAGCGACTCAAGCTCAGTACGCGTATTCCTAACAAGCGTCATTCCGTTTGGCAGCATGTTTTTCAGTGCTATTAGCTTTTCCTCTGGCATTTCACCACAAGAAATCGCAGACAAACCTGAGCTCCGCTTGAGCATACGCAACAACGATATATCAGTAACCAGCCGAGTACCCGAAAGCATCTTGTCCTTATCTACTTGAATAGGCCCAAGACGGCTTCCGTCATTCATCTCAATGAAGTCCCCATCCTGCCAACTCATGTAAGCGGCCAAATCTTGACTAACAAGAATAGGATAAGGAGGCTTCATTAGTGATAAAACAGGCATCTCACCTAGCGATTTTCCTTGTTGTAGTGGGATCATCGCGACAGGATCAATCCCCACCAACATCAGGCTCATATCGGTCTTGGCATCTAGATGAAGCACGTCAAACGGTGCACATTGGTTAAACCCAGCTCGACGTAACTGAATATAGAAACCTTGAGGAATTTTATTGGCAGAGTGCTTCGTTCGGATTCGGTATGGCAAAGGATTGGAGAAAAGCTTTTCCCCAGTAGCATAACTTTGTTTTGCATGCTGGTTGATAGAAGTAACACCAACAAGGAGGGACACGCCTAAAGTTAATCCCAGCCAGACAAGAATAATTTGTAGAGGGTAACGACGGTAATGACCGAGTAGTGCCTTAACTACGGGCCATAACATGTAGCTGCCCTCCTTGAAGTCGAATCTTTCCTTCCATATGGGCGGCCACTTTTTCACTGTGCGTCACTAACAGCAAAGTACACTCCAGTTGGCGAGCGAGACTCGTTAGTAAGCGCATTACTGCTTCTGCGTTTCGCTCGTCTAGGCTACCAGTTGGCTCATCAGCAAGCAGGATTTTTGGCTCCATATAGAGTGCACGAGCAATCGCCGCACGTTGTTGCTGACCACCAGACGCCTCTTCCGGATAACGTCCTAGCAATGGCATTAAGTCCAAAGCAGAAAGAATTTGACGCCACAACTCTTTATCTTCCGGCAGACCTTTTAACTGACGACAAAAACGAATATTGTCGGCAATATTAAGTGTAGGAAGCAGGTTGAATTGTTGGAAGATATTCCCAATATTGTTGCGGCGATAAAGGGTTCTTAAATGCTCCGGTGCTTCATGCATAGCAAAATTTGGAAACTGCACTTCACCAGAGTCAGCAGTATCTAATCCGGCGATTAAATTCAGCAGAGTACTTTTACCCGAACCACTTTCTCCCATCAGAGCAACTTGGTCGCCTTGCTGCAATGTTAATTCTGCCCCTTGTAATACAGGGTGAAACTCTCCCCCGTCTACATAGCCTTTACATAGGTCTGACAGTTTTAACATTGATTATGCCGCTCGGATGGTGTTTAAAAATTGGGATCAGAATCTACACTAAAATCCTGTTAGTAGAAAGTATTTTGAATGCTTGATCACACTATGGAAGTACAAATGCAACTCGATTCACTTTCTGTTGCTAATTTTGTTGACGTTTTGAGCAGATTTTTGCAGCCAAAATAAACTCTGTTCCTCCTTACTGGCCAATCAGGTTTTTCATCCATTTTCGGCTAACCATTCTTGGCAAGCAAATCGCCCACTTCACAACTTCTTCCGTCAAAAAGAGTAAGTAAACCCATTGTGGGTCCCAATTGAGATAAATCGCTGCAAATGCTGCGAGTGGAATCCCGATCACCCACTGCGCCAAGATGTCTTGATACAAACAAAACTTAACATCACCGCCCGCGCGTAATACACCAACAATCGCCATCATCGGCACCGAGCGTAACACGACACCCAACGCTAGAATCACCATAAACTGTTCAGCTAGCTCGCGAGTGTCTGTTGTCAGTGCACTAAACGCATTAAGGATCCATTGATTTGACACTATCAACAAGATGGCGACCACAAATGCGATAAGCACATTCAAAATGACCGTAGCCCATGCTTGATAATAAACGGGTTCAAAATTACGAGCGCCGAGCTGGTTCCCGACTAGAACTGCAGCCGCATTCGATAAGCCAATCATCATCGCCAATGCGATCGACTCAACAGGTGTCATTACGGAAAGTGCCGCCAAACCTTGTACGCCTGCTTGCCCCATGATGGCGTGATAAGCAAACAGCCCACCAGCCCACGCCAAGAAGTTAAATGTGGTTGGCAAAGAGAGGCTCAAGAAACGCGTAATTTTATCTAAGACCAATCCTGCGCGTATATCATCCCAACCAAATGCGATTATGTGTTTTTTCAACCATAGATAACCAAACAGGCAACCTACTTCGATCGCGCCACTGATTACCGTTGCGATCGCTGCTCCCGTAATACCCAGAGCAGGAAAGCCTAATTGACCAAAAATTAAAACCCAGTTAAGAAACACATTAGATAAAATGCCTATACCACTAAAAAAAGTGCTTAAGCCTGGTTGGTGCATCGCCCTTAGGCCCACCGACATACTGGCCACACATGCAACAGCAAACATGCTAACCGACGAAATAATGAGATAGCTGGCCCCTAGCTCAATCACTTCTTGTGAATCGGTAGTCAAACTCATGATGGGCTGTGGAAAAACAACAAACAAAGCAACAGCAATCGCAGCAAACATCATTGCGATCATCCATGTTAAAGCGGTACTGCGACGCACCCCAACTTTATCGCCAGCCCCCCAATATTGAGCGGTTAACAACGCACCGCCCGTTGTCACCCCAACTAACATGATGGTGGTGACGAAAGTCGCGCGCGCAGCAACTCCAACAGCGGCAATTTCTGCTTCACCAAGTTGACCAAGCATAAGAACATCGACGAGGCTTCGGCTTGAAAACATCATGCTTTGCAGTGTAATTGGTAACGCGATTGCAAATAAACGACGTAAGAATGCTTTATCTGCGTGTATTGAGAGTTGAGAAAGAAAAGTCACAAGCGCTCCAACGACAACTTATTGATAGAATGGGGAAAGTGTCTCATGATTATACTCTGTGGTGTTTATTCCACCAACGATAAAAGGACAGATAATGAAAAAGGTGTTGGTACTAGGCGCCTCGGGTTACATTGGCTCTCAACTTCTTCCGTTACTTTTAGATAAAGGTTACGCCGTCACAGCAGCGGCGCGACATATTGATTATTTAGAGTCAAGAACTCAGCCTCACCCTAATTTAACGTTAAGGTATCTCGACTTGGCTGACGCTGAGACCACGAAGGCTGTAGTGAACGATTTTGATTTAGTCTTTTTTCTCGTGCACGGGATGGCTCAAGGTGATGACTTTGTTGAGTACGAACTAAACCTTGCTTTGAACTTCAAATATGCGTTGGAACAAAGCTCCGTCGAGCATGTTATCTATTTGAGCGCCATTCAACCTCAAACCGGAAACTCTCGCCATTTAGCCGCTCGTAAAGCCACGGGAAAAATAATTCGACAGTCTGGTATTCCAGTAACTGAATTGCGTGCTGGCGTTATCATCGGCCCCGGCTCTGCCGCTTTCGAAATCATGCGTGACTTTGTCTACAACTTACCTATTTTGATCGCGCCTAAATGGGTCGACTCAAAAGCGAACCCTATTGCCTTGCCCAATCTCAACCACTATTTATTGAAGTTAGCAGAAGCCCCCTCTCCAGAAGAAAGTCACATTTATGAAGTTGGTGGGCCAGATACACTTAGCTACCGCGAACAGTTCAAAGTCATTTGCCGAATCACGAACAAGCCGTATCGGCTGTGGTCGACCCCGCTACTTACTCCGAAAATGGCATCGTACTGGCTAGGTTTAGTTACCTCAGTGCCAACTAGTATCGGTAAAGCATTACTTGCGGGCTTAGAGCACGACTACATTGCAGACTCCAAAGCGATTGAAGAACGATTTCCTCAAACGCTGATCAGCTACGAGCAAGCGGTAACTGATACCATTCAAGATGAAGGCACATTTGTACGCAGTAATGTCTGGGGGTTTGAACCCGCAGCGCTTCGTCGATGGCAACCAGGATATGGCTATTACCCAAAACAAGCTGGAGCGAGCATTAAAACTCATGCCTCCGCTGCGGCATTATGGAAAGTGGCGCAAAAGATCGGGAGTCGCGAAAAAGGCTATTACTTTGCCAACATCTTGTGGCGTACACGTGAATGGCTCGATATCTTTTTTGGTGGCGGAAAACCGATTCGCGTTTCTCCTCCTGGACCAGAGCTTAAAGTCGGTGATTTTATTGACTCTTGGAAAGTGATTCGCTGCGATAATAATCAGTTTCTTTCACTGTTTTTTGGTATGAAAGGCCCAGGCCTTGGGCGTTTAGAAATTACCATCAAAGATCTCGGTGACGAACGAGAATTGGATATTACCGCCTGGTGGCACCCGCAAGGGTTTCTTGGGCTGCTTTATTGGTTTGCAATGATGCCAGCCCATCTTTTCATATTTAAAGGCATGGTCAAAGCCATCGCGAAAGAAGCAAACCGTTTAGAAAACAAAAAGCCCCAATAACAGGGGCTTCTAAACACTCAAAATGTCACTTTAGTCAGCTTTGAACGAGAGTGGAATTTCGGCTAACTGGTTGCCTTCGTTTGCTGGAAAAATAAGGTACTCGCCATGGTATTTCACCATCGATTTGTAGTCTGTTACCTTATGTACCATAAAGCCCGCTTGCGCTGCTTTCTCAACAAACTCAGCATGATTGCCACGTACAAACCAACTCATTGGCTTTACGAGCAACTCGCCATCAAAACAGCTTTCGCATTGGTCTGCACATAACGCTAAAGAGTTTTGACCTTCAGTGAAGATTTGTACTTTGCCGCACCCAATCAGTTGCTCAGATGTTGAGACTTCCCAGCCTGCTTGCTCCATCAAATCAAGAAAAGACTCAATATCGGAATCTTTGAACACTTTGGAGTCTTCACCTTCAGGGAAGAATTGCGCATAAAAAGCAGAAATACGTTTAAAGATAAACAACAAACCAGCATCGTTCCCCTTTGAGCGACCTGCTTTTTGCCAACGCGTTAAGTCATCGCCTACCGTACGTCCGAAACGTTGTGATTTTAGCGCCTTTGTTACCCAACGCACTAAATAATGGTTATTCGCAACAGGGGCATTGGCTAACTTACCTGAGCGATGCTCTTGATCTAACTCTTCAAGTGCTGAGTTAACCAAGTTTTGAATTTCTTTGGTGTAATTCGACATTACGCCTTTCTTCCTAAAGTCCAATAAAACAGTGCTGAAAGCACAGAACAAGCAAACATCACGATGATCATCGGCCAAGCAACATTCCCGGGCAGTGATGCCACCAGCGCACCAACCAATGAACCGATACCGAATCTTAATGTCCCCGCTAGAGACGACGCCGTACCCGCCATTGATGGGTAACCACTTAAAAGCAGCGCCATCGCGTTACTACCTATCGTCGACAATGTACCGATAAACAGCACAACAAAAGGTACAATGCCCCATAATCCGAAGTCCATTAACCAACTTACGAATAAACCAATCCCCGCCAAAAGTTGCACGAACAACCCAAAACGAAGCATGGCATGGGAACCAACTTTCTTCACCAAGCGACCATTAATACTGGTCATGATGATCATCGCCACAATGTTCAAACCAAATAGGTAACCAAAGTGGTCTGGTCGAACACCATATAAATCAATATAAACAAACGAACCCGCCGTCAAAAATGCAAACATTCCGGAAAATGAAAACGCACCTGAGAGCATCAAACCGATCGCTTCAGAATTGGAGCATAATCTGGCGTAGTTTCTCAGCGTCGTGCGGAAACGAAGAGGCTGACGATTTTCAGGCTGTAACGTTTCAGGGATTTTCCAAAGTACGAGAAAAATCACAACTACAGCGAAAATAGCTAGTACCCAAAAAATGGAACGCCAACCAAACCAAATCGCGAGATGGCCACCGATCATCGGTGCCACCAACGGCGCAATAGTAATGACCAGAGTAACGAAGGACATTGCGCGTGCAAAGTCTTCACGGTCAAACATGTCACGCACGACGGCTTGGATAATGACCGCCGCTGCCGCGCCAGCAAAACCTTGTGCCGTACGTACATAGGTCAGCGCATCAATGCCATTTGTTGTCGCACTCACAACAGCAGCCAAGCCAAAGAAAAGCACACCCAAAATCAGTACAGGTCTACGGCCAAAACTATCGGCAAGCGGCCCGTGAATTAACTGGCCAATCGCAAAACCTGCCGTATAAGCCGTCAACGTAATCTGAACCGCGCCAGGCGCGACCCCCAAATCTTTCGCTATTGTCGGCATCGCAGGCAAATACATATCGATCGCCAAAGGCGTCAAAGCACCAATCGCTCCTAGTACCAGAAACAATAGAAAACTGATTTGGGATTGCGGAGCACTTTGAGCTTTTTCTGTCATTCTTTTACCTCTTGTTGGAGCCCTACCGTCAATACTTGCAGAACAAAGGAAAATAACGGAAGTTCTCATATCGCTGAATGTAGAAGCCAAAAACCTGTTCTATCCAACGTTCGAGAATCATAAGGGCAAATATGTACCAAGGTGTGACCTTGACGAACTCGACATAGAAAAGCATGTGAAAGCGAAATGTGTTTATGGGAAACAAACACAATGCAGTAAAAATGATGGCGTTGACACCATCATTCCATTCACCGTAGCCGAAGGCTTTGCAATAAGAGTATGCATGCATCAGCTAAATGCAAAGGCATATCACTGAGATGAGTAAGCACACCGGAATTGTCTAGGCACTAATTTTGGTAGGAAAATTTATTTTGAGCCAATTCCTACCAAAAGACTAGTTCCTATTAGGAACTAAAGAATTTCCCATGCCGACAATTAATTCCAAATAGAATCAATTTCTTCTTGCGTGAGGTAGCGATAGTCACCTGGTTCTAGTGCCTCATCAAGTTCGATAGAACCAATACGCTCACGATGTAAGTACTCAACTTTATTTCCTAACGCCGCGAACATACGTTTCACTTGGTGATACTTACCTTCCACGATAGTTAACAATACTTCATTCTCGGCCTCGTTCACGATTTCCAAACGAGCGGGCAATGTTGCTTCTGATTCATTGCGCAAAATGATGCCTTGTTCGAGCTTTTCCGCGTAATCTGGCTGAATAGCATCGACGAGCCAAACACGGTACGTTTTCTCACACTTATGCTTAGGTGAGGTAATACGGTGAGACCACTTACCATCATCCGTAATCAACACTAAACCAGTTGTGTCGACATCTAATCGGCCCGCAAAGTGAAGGTTTTCAATTTTAGGCTCATCAAGCAATGCGAATGCAGTTTGGTTGTAGCCATCTTCATGTGAACAAACAAAGTCAGCAGGCTTATACAACATAATGTAACGAGGACCAGGAGCACCAATAACACGGTCTTCCCACATCACTTCCGCACCTTTAGGTACTTTAAATGCACCACTTTTTTGAACCTCACCGTCAACGGTGATGTCTCCACTTTTGATGATCTTTGTTGCCTGTTTGCGTGTTGCACCCAGAGCGTCACACAAATATTTATCTAAACGCATGAATACCTCATTGAATTATACCCAAGTGACCTCTAAATCTTGGTTTAAAGGTCACTTGGGTATAAAAGTCAGGTATTATAGCGTTCCTCGTTCGAATAGTTGAGCAATTTCACATATTTTCATGTACACACTTCGTCCTTATCAAGCCGACTCGGTTAAAGCCGTTATTCATTACTTTCGTAAACACTCGACACCAGCAGTGATCGTGCTGCCAACTGGTGCCGGGAAAAGCTTGGTGATCGCAGAACTTGCTCGCCTTGCGAAAGGACGAGTGTTAGTCCTCGCCCACGTAAAAGAACTGGTCGAGCAAAACCACGCGAAGTATGAAGGTTATGGTTTAAAAGGTTCTATCTTCTCAGCAGGATTGGGACGAAAAGAAACTGACCAGCAAGTCGTGTTTGCTTCGGTTCAATCGGTCGTACGTAACTTAGATTCGTTCAAAAACCAGTTTTCTCTGCTCGTTATTGATGAGTGCCATCGTGTGCCAGATGACAAAAACAGCAGCTACCAAAAAGTTATTACTCACTTACGAGAACTGAACCCTGGCATTAAGGTGCTGGGACTAACTGCAACGCCCTATCGTTTAGGAATGGGCTGGATTTATCAGTATCACACCCGAGGTCAAGTGCGAACCGAAGAGCCTCGATTCTTCCGCGATTGTATTTTCGAACTGCCGATCCGTTACTTGCTCGACGAAAACTTCCTCACTCCAGCCCGCATGATGGATGCGCCCGTTTTGTCTTACGACTTCTCTCAGCTGAAGCCCGCTAACACCGGACGCTACAAAGAAGCAGAAATGGACATGGTGATCGATAAAGCCAAACGTGCGACTCCACAAATTGTTGAGCAAATCATGCAATATGCGAAAGAGCGCCAAGGGGTCATGATCTTCGCTGCAACTGTTCGACACGCACAGGAGATACACAGTTTATTGCCAGAAGGCGAAACTGAAATCGTCATTGGTGATACACCTACGCCGGAGCGCGATGCGATCATCCAAGCGTTCAAGAATCGTCAAATAAAATACTTGGTCAATGTTTCGGTACTGACAACCGGTTTTGATGCGCCGCATGTCGATTTAATCGCGATTTTGCGACCAACAGAGTCAGTCAGTCTGTACCAGCAGATAGTAGGACGAGGATTACGCTTATCAGACGGAAAATCAGAATGTTTAGTGCTTGATTACGCAGGCAACAGCTACGATTTATACCAACCTGAAGTCGGTGATCCAAAACCAGACTCTGACAGTGAAATTATCACGATTCCTTGCCCGGCTTGCGGATTCAATAACAACTTCTGGGGTAAGTTGGATAGTAACGGTTTCTTGGTTGAACACTTTGGCAGACGTTGCCAAGGTTACTTTGAAGATGAAGACACAGGCGAACGTGAACACTGTGGCTACCGTTTTCGTGCCAAATACTGTGGTGAATGTGGTGCGGACAACGATATCGCTGCACGAATTTGTCATGAGTGTGACGCGACGCTCGTTGACCCAGATAAAAAGCTAAAAGAAGCCCTTAATCTCAAAGATGCATTAATCTTTGAATGCACAGAAATGGACCTATCTGTATTTAAGTCCAGTGATGGTAAATCTCAGCTAAAAGTGACGTATTCTGGTGAACCATACCAAGGCGAAGGCAATGCGTTAGTTCATGAGTTTTGGTCATTGGGTACCAAAAAACAAAAACAAACGTTTAAAGATCAGTTCGTACGTCCCCACTTAGCAGACAAGCATCGCCCTTTTGAAGAGGCTTCACCGACACGCGTTGTCGCTAATCAACATCGTTTCCGTTTGCCTCAGTTTGTTATTGCTAGAAAATCTGGTCGCTTTTGGAAGCTGCGAGATAAAATTTTTGAAGATGAGTTGAAATAACATCGACAACACATGGCAAAACTTAATTAGCTGATTCACTCTCTGTTCATCTATCTCCGATATACTGCGGCTAACGCTCCAGAAAAGGTTTGACTATGTATAAAGCAACGACTTCTCTACATTCTGCGTTACTTTTCGGCCTTATCACGACATTCATGTGTGCACCAAGTTTTGCCAAGCATGGCAACGAGTACACATCACAAAATGGCCACGCCATCGTGCAAGATGTCGAAAAGCCAGGAACACGCATCGAATTCGATGAAGATCAAGATGAGGTCTATCGCGCGGTTCAACAAGGATATATACGACCATTTTCGGAACTTTACGCCGCAGTAGAAAACGACCTATACGGCCGCATCATCAAGGTCGAGCTTGAAGAAGATGAAGGTGCTTGGGTGTATGAATTGAAAATTCTGTACAACAATAGCGTCCTGAAAGTTGAGTACGACGCCGCCACGCTGGAAATGCTTGAGATCAAAGGTCGCAGCTTTAACAAAGCGTTAAAGCCGCAAAACAACTAAACTTGTCTAATGCGTAATCCAGACACGATGCGTAACTTACTTCGATAAAAATCCAAACATAATAAGAATCATCAATATGAAAATACTTGTTGTTGAAGATGATCCTCGTTTAGGCGAGCAAATCATCGAAACATTAGAAAGTACCGGCTGGGTACCAGAATTGTCCCAAGATGGCATAGACGCTCTGTATCGCGCGACTTCGGAAGAATGGGACGCCATTGTTCTCGACCTCGGCTTGCCAAAACTGGATGGTCTTACCGTCCTAAAAGGCATCAGAGATGAAAACATTAATACTCCTGTCGTGATTCTAAGCGCTCGCGACACCCTAACGCAGCGAGTTGAAGGCTTAAACGCAGGTGCAGACGATTACCTAACTAAACCATTTGAAATGGTTGAGCTTATCGCTCGTATTCGTGCACAGCTGCGAAGAGCCTCTGGTAATGCCTCTCCTGTGATGCAAATTGGCGACTTGAGCTTGGATACACGCACTTCTAAAGTCATGTGGCAAGGTCAAGCGGTAAGCTTGACGGCGCTAGAGTATAAAGTGGTCGCTTACTTTATGCATAACCCGGAAAAAGTGATTTCTCGAACCGAACTCGTCGAGCACATTTACAAACAAGACTTTGATCGTGACTCCAACACAATCGAAGTTTTTATCGGCCGAATTCGTAAAAAAATCGCACCAAAGATCATCAAAACTGTCCGAGGGTTGGGATACCAATTAAATGCCGAATAGAAACAGGCTACCGTTAAACGCAATAAAACGACTGAGTATCAAAAGTCGCCTCGTTTTAGCGGCGATCGTTTGGTTAACGGCAATGATCCTCGCCGCTGGTGTGACGATACCGACGCAGGTCTACAACTATATGGTTGATGACACTCGCTCACAGCTCAGCATTTTTATGGATGAAGTCGCCGCACAGTTAGAAGTCGATAACACCGGGCATCTTTCACTCACAGCTCAGCTATCAGACCCTCGATTTAACCGACCTTACAGTGGTTTGTATTGGAGTGCCTCTACAGAGGCAAGCCTCGAACGTTCTCGTTCTTTGTGGGACAAAAAAATCGAATACAAAGGTTTGGATAAAGATGCGTATGGAGCAAGAGGCGAAAAACTAATTACGCTAGAAAAAGCGCTGTATCTTCCTGATTACGATGGTTCTATTCACATTATTATTGGTATTGACGAAGAGCCCATTAAAAATACCCTTCAGACGTTAATCGGCCAACTTTGGCTTATTTTGGGTTTATTATTCGCGGGCGTACTTACCGTCATTTTACTGCAAATTGCTTGGTCATTGAGTCCGCTTACAAAGCTACAAAAAGAATTAGCCGAGCTGAAGTCTGGTAATAAAAAGAGTCTAGAAGAAACCTACCCAAAAGAGATTTCTCCTCTAATCTTCGACCTCAACGCTCTACTGTTCCATTACCAAGAATTACTAGAGAGAGCTCGCAATCATGCAGGTAACCTATCTCATGCACTTAAAACGCCACTTTCTGTTCTAAAAAATGAAGTTCAGACGTTAGAACCTGAGGCACAATCCCGTCTCCGAGCTCCAATAAATCAAATACAAGACCATATCGATTACCATTTGGGTCGTGCCCGTATGGCCGGATCGATGAACATATTGTCAGTGAAGTCGAACCCAGCAGATCGTGTGGATGCTATCTCAATGGCGTTTGATAAAGTGTATGCGAGCCGAAGCATTACCTTAATTAATGAACTTGATTCAGAGCTGAATGTAGCAGTAGAGCAGACCGATCTCGATGAAATGCTAGGTAACTTGCTAGAAAATGGCTATAAGTGGGCCAACAGCATGATTCGTGTACACTCCTCTCAGGATAAGGAAAATATACACATCATTATTGAAGATGATGGGCCAGACATCCCTAAAGAGAAACTGAGTCAAGTAATCAAGAGAGGAGTTAGATTGGATGAAACAACCCCTGGCTCAGGTCTTGGTCTAAACATAGTCAGTGAAATGGCACACAGTTACCGAGGTCAATTAACATTGGATACAAGCGCTTTAGGTGGATTAAAAGCATCTTTAGTCTTACATCTCAGCCGAACATAAAGCATATAACACATAAACTTTGTTCTTCGGACCATGATTAGTAAACCGATGAAAATGAAGTCGATGTGAACAAAATCCAAGCAAAGCGTTAAAAGGGATAACCTTCCACCCCGCTAAATCATACCTTTTTGTTGATTTGGATACGATTTGGGTTGCCCATTTATAAGTGGAATGATAGTATCCGCGCTCGCTTGAACAGTTCCTGTTTCAAGCTTTACCACGAACAACAAGGTCGCATTGTTGATTGTGAACATTTGATTTTTACTAATTTGAGAGTAAATACTATGAAATTCGAAGCAGTAGTACGTACTGAACTAGGTAAAGGTGCGAGCCGCCGCCTACGTCACGCTGGCAAATTCCCTGCAGTTGTATACGGCGGTGAAGAAGCAGCAGTAGCTATCGTTCTTAACCACGACGACATCGTAAACCAAATGGACAAGCCTGAATTCTACGAAGGCATCGTTCTAGTTATCGATGGCAAAGAAGTTAAAGTTAAGCCACAAGACGTTCAACGTCACGCGTTCAAGCCAAAAGTTGAACACATGGACTTCATCCGCATCTAATTCCCTACCAAGGAATTAATCGGATTAAATCCAAACCTTTTGCATAAAAGATAATCGGACTTACCAACCGAGACATCTAAAAATTTCAAAACCCCGGAGTCTTACCACCTCCGGGGTTTTACTATATTTGGCATATAACATTTGATTTATGAACGGGCAATATACTTCACTAAAGTGAGATCGGTCAGCGTCATACTCTCAATCACTTCCGACTCTTCCTCTCCAGTACGCACAAAACCACACTTCTTGTAAAAGTTAAGCCCCTGTTGATTAGTATCCAGTGCTTTCAAACTGATCTGCATAACTGACGTAGAGAGCAAACGTGTCTCTAACTCATCTAACAGTGCACTTCCTGCTCCTTGCCCATAATGTAGCGGCGTAACGTAGCAACATGTCACTAATGCCGTTTTATCTTCGCTGGTGTGGTTAGGTAACTCGTAACTTAAAAAGCCAACAATTTCTCCTTGCCTCTCAACTACGATCAATTGGGCCAGTTGCTCCGTCATCACTCGCGCCCACATCCTTTCTCGACGCTCAATCGTAAACTGCTCTATGTAGCTCTTTGGCATTAATCCTTTATACGCCACCTGCCAAGAATCAACGTGTATCTTGGCGATTTGGGCTGCTTCCTTTTTGAGTGCGTCCCTTACTGTGTATCTCATAAGCATCCTTTATTAGCGTTCACCACTTACAAATTTTTTTAACCCTACCCTTTAAACCAAAGCTCAAAGATAACAGCTACAGTCGCAACGCTTTACATTAATCCATTTCATTTTCATTAATTAAATGATAGTTCACATCATAATATTCGAAGAAGAACGATCCATTATTTACTTTTCATTTTGACTCATTAGATTGAATCTATTTGTTTAAACACTCGAGTGTCAAATGCGGAATAAGCACGATAAGGTATCGGATGAGGATAAATAAACGATGCTTAAAGCATAAGATTTCTAAACGATCGCAATTATAGTAAAGAGATAAATACAATTTTTGATAGAGTTAGGCAGAATAAAGCCATGATCAAATGAGTTTAAGTTCTGTGCTGTTCATTATGCATACAAACCGCCACCCCTCATCATTAGAGCGAAAATTTATAACGATTTGTGTCATACCTATTAGGAAAAACATAAACTTGGCAAAATAATCACCAAAATCAGTGTAATACTTCGCAGAAATGCGCACTGATTCACACAAACAACACACATTCAATTAACTACCTCACAAAAAATAGAGCTAGCGATATAAAATAAATACTAAATACCAATTCTGTTTATTTATAGACGTAGTTTGCAGGCTTATTAATTCATTTCTCCGATAGAAGTATAAATAAGAGATAGATCACTAAAGTTTCACATTAATTCCGTATATTTCACGCCGTAACAATAACAAAATCACAAAGAAAGGATCCCTTATGAAGTTTTCCAAATCTCTTTTGGTAGTGGCAGTGGGCGCTGCGCTAGCAGGATGCGGCTCAGACAGCGACAATTCTCCAGTAACCTGCGAGACTGCAGATTCTTGTACTAAGTTCACCGTTCTCCACACTAACGATAACCATGGTCGCTTTTGGCATAACAGCGACGGCGAATACGGCATGGCTGCGCGTCACACTTTAATCGAATCTATCCGCGCAGAAGTCGAAGCAAAAGGCGGTGAAACCATTCTGCTATCTGGCGGTGATATTAATACCGGTGTACCAGAATCAGACATGCAAGATGCGGTTCCAGACTTCGTAGGGATGAACCTACTTGGTTACGATGCAATGGCTGTCGGTAACCACGAATTTGATAACTCACTAGATATTCTCGATATGCAGGCCGAGCTAGCTGACTTCCCTATGCTGGCTGCGAATATCTATAAAAAAGATACAAACGAGCGTTACTTCGACCCTTACAAAGTATTTACTATCAACGGCCTTAAGATCGCTGTTATTGGTCTAACAACGCAAGACACTGCGAAGCTAGTCAATCCAGACAACGTATCAAACATCCACTTCGAAGACCCTCAAGTAGAAATCAAAAAGGTACTGAAGGAAATCGAAGAGAACGAAAAGGTAGACCTAGTATTTGCAACGACGCACATGGGTCACTACGAAGATGGCAAAAACGGTAGTGAAGCACCAGGTGACGTTAAACTCGCTCGCTCTCTTGAAGAAGGACAGCTAAACGCTATCATCGGTGGTCACTCACAAAACCCTGTATGTATGGAACCAGGTACCAATGAGTATGCTGATTTCAAACCTGGGGATGATTGTGCCCCAGACCAACAAAAAGGCACTTGGATTATGCAAGCGCATGAGTGGGGTAAATATGTGGGTCGTGCTGACTTCGAATACTACGACGGCAAGCTTCATTTAGCGAATTACGCACTGATTCCTGTAAACCTTCTAGACGAAAACGATGAAGTTATCGGTGAACGAATTCAACAAGATGCAACGGTAAAAGCGTTACTACTGCCATACCAACAACAAGGTCAAGAGTTATTAGATGAGAAGATTTCTAATACGACGGGTAAGTTAGAAGGTGATCGTAACGTAGTTCGCTCTCAACAAACTAACCTAGGTCACCTACTCGGCGAGGCATACCGTACTTACAAAACGGTAAATGCTGACTTTGGTGTGATGAACTCTGGCGGCGTGCGTGATTCAATCCAAGATGGTGATATCACTTACCGTGACGTACTAACGGTTCAGCCATTTGGTAACTTCGTGACTAAAGCAACTATGACAGGTAAAGAAGTTAAAGAATACCTAGACGTGGTTGCGACGAAATCTGCAGGTTCTGGTGCTTACGCTCAACTAGATAACATCACTTTAGATGTAAATTGTGATGCTGGCTCAGTAACCATTACCGATATTAACAATAAAGGCTTCGATCTAGACGCAACGTACACATTCTCTGTAATCAGCTTCAGTGCTGCTGGTGGCGATAACTATCCAATCATCGATGTTCAATCTACACAGCTAACCGATGCATACGTTTTGCGCGAGTTCTTCGTAAACAACCCACAAATCTCTGCGGATAACTACAACAAGAACTTAGAGAACATCAAGTACTTCAGTAATGGCCAACCAGTAAAAGGTTGTCCTGCAACTGGTAGCTAATACTCAACACCTTACCCCTGGCGCTAAGAGCTTTTACAAGCAATTTCGTCAGGGCTTTCCTTAAAACCGAAGCTTTGTGCTTCGGTTTTTTATTTTCGATAAATTACTGAAAACTCTCCACCTTCACAATATGTTCAAAAATTGTTCATTTGTGTTATTGACGCCCCTGTGTTGGGCTTCTATGTTTGATAAGGTCTTTTAAATATGCAGGTTCATCGGCTAAATTTCGCGAAACATTTTTAATCGCATAGTCAATGATTCTGAGAAAGATGTGAATGGCGTTACAAACACTGCTCTCAAACAATTTGTCTTTGGACTTCAAACGATGGTGATGTGCCTCCACGCGCACACTAATGAGCAGCGATCTGGACGTCAATGTATTCAAACTGCTGCCATCGAGTTCTGGAGGTCAAAAATGAAACGAGCCAGCAATAGCTACAGACTCCAAATGATCAAAGAAGTAGTTACCCGTAGAGAGCGTGAAGCTTGTACGGATCCTATGGCGAGATATATTCATCAACTGATGGATGAACGCCCAACAAGTAAATTAGATGTTGAATTCAATCATCGATTTTCAGGAAATCACTTCGACGAACAAGCGGGAGGCTGGGTTAGCGACCGTTGGTCGATGAAATAACGCCAATTACCGCTCTGTAGGGAAAATGGATAGGAGATTCCCGGTTCTTAAAGGACACCTTGCCGGACCGGGAATATGTAAAAGCCTAATCAGAACCGAAAGCGAAGGCGTAACCCCACAGACTGAACAAGAATTCTAGAATAAGTCTTGTTGAGGCGATGACTCATCTTGAAGCTGTTCTGGCTTCGTCTTCCCTGCCAACATCTTTCTTCTGTACCTTTGACGACACAACTTAATAACGTGCAACTGCTGAGCGGGGGTTAAGTTAAGCCAGTTAAACCTTTCCTCTCTCTTTCTCATACACCCCTTGCAATACCCTTTTTCATCGGAGGTACATACTCCAACACAAGGGCTTGGGACAGTAAAAAACTCCAGTTGCTCCATACTAAAACCGCTCTTTCCATATTAGGGCGTATTGGCCTAGTTTAAATAATGAGAAGATTAGTCAGCAACAAAACTTGCTATATACTTCGTTATGTCAAAAACATACGAAACCATAACCTTATGCTGACAAAAACAGTGTTTTATTACTTATACTTACCGCGTTTATAAAAACGGAGTCTATAAAATGAAGCTTAGCCTAAAAACGTTAGTTACAGCAATCTCTCTCCCTGTTCTTATGACTGCTTGTGCTAGCAACGGTGATAATGTGAAAGAAATAACGGCTCAAGATTTGCAGCACCACAACTGGGAACTTGTTCAAGTTGATGGCAAAAATATCGTTCTAGACGAACACCAAAAAGCGGCTCGCCTAGAAATCGGTGAAAATCTAACCGCAAACGGCAACGCAGGTTGTAACAACTTCTTCGGTCAAGCCGAGCTGAAAAACAACCAACTACGCATCGAAAAAATGGGCATGACCATGAAGATGTGTATGGAAGATCAAATGAAGATCGAAAACGCAATGACACAAACACTATCTAACTGGAGCGATATCACGCTAACTACAGATGGTCTTGTTCTGAAAAGTGCCGATCACGAATTGACGTTTACACTACGTGACTGGGTAAACTAATCCCAACTAAGTAAACCAGATAGTATCTTAAAGCAGCCAAACGGCTGCTTTTTTTATATCGATGAATCGTTAGTCATGCATGCCAAAGTCATTTAAATGGCCAACTTTCTTTCTCTTTTCGCCCTCAATTCCATGCTTTAAACATCAATTTTGCTCTGTAAAACAACCTATTCATATCTCTGGGGACAATAATTTTCAATTACTTGAAAGAATATCCTCAAACAAACGGTCCGCTCCTAAAATGACACCAAATTTGTCCTTTCTTCGTTTTGCTTCACATTGAGAGTAATTCTTTGAATCAATGAGTGATTCCGTTTGGCATTGGCATTGATAATAGAGAGAGATGAATTACTATCCTTGTAACAGAGCGGAACGACTTGCGAAAACGTCAATAGAAACGAAAGCAAGCACCAAAAGACATAACACGGAATAGATATGAAAAAGCTACTCAGCAGCATTGGCATTTTAGCCACGACTTTTGCGACACCTTCTTTTGCCGATTCATCAGTGAATAGCGAATGGCAAAAAATCGAACAACAAGCCGACGGGCAATCCGTCTACTTTCATGCTTGGGGCGGAAGCCAAGAAATTAATCGCTACATACAGTGGGCGAGTAGAGAGCTAAAATCACGTTATAACGTGACGCTAAACCACGTTAAAGTAACTGATATTTCTGAGACCACTACTCGACTTATCGCAGAAAAAGCGGCAGGCAAAAACAGCGGTGGCAGTGTTGATATGGTTTGGATCAATGGCGAAAACTTCAAATCAATGAAGGATAACCAATTGCTATTTGGTCCTTTTGTCGAAGGTTTGCCAAGCTGGCAATATGTGGATAAATCTCTACCAATTGATGTGGACTTCTCTGAGCCAACAGAAGGTCTAGAAGCACCTTGGGGAGTAGGACAATTAGTGTTTATCCATGACGAGCAAACCCTCCATAACCCTCCAAAATCATTCGCAGAAATGCTGAGCTATGCAAAAGCGTTCCCGAATCGCCTGACTTACCCTCGACCACCAGAGTTTCATGGCACAAGCTTTATCAAAGCATTACTCATTGAACTGTCTAACAACGCCCCTGAGCTGCAACAACCAGTTACCGATGACACGTTTGAGCAAGTCACTCAACCGCTGTGGTCTTATCTAGATGAGTTCCATAAAGTCGCTTGGCGCGGTGGTAAGCAGTTTCCAGGCGGTACAGCAGAAACCCTTCAGCTACTAGATGATGGTCAGACTGACCTGGCGATTACCTTTAACCCGAACGCGGTTTTCTCTGCGCAGTCGAGCGGTAATCTTGCAGAGAGCACCAAAGCGTACGCAATGGACGCAGGAGCACTCTCAAATATCCACTTTTTAGCGATTCCTTGGAACGCAACTGCCAGTGCTGGTGCACAAGTTGCGATAAACTTTTTATTGAGCCCTGAAGCACAGTCTCGCAAAGGTAACCTAAACATCTGGGGCGACCCTTCGGTACTAAGCAACCAATACCTAACTGGTTCGGCCAAAAACACTCAACAATTCAAATCTATCGCTGAGCCACATCCAAGTTGGCAAGCGGCGTTAGAAAAAGAATGGTTGAAACGCTACGGGAATTAGTAAGAATCCATGTTAAGAGCGCTGTATTTAGTCATTATCGCAGTTTGTATTTTGCCTACCATTCCGGGACTACTTGGAGTGGTGGTCTCTGCGCTCGGTTATGTACCTCCTATCGGTCTACACCACTTTTCTTTTGATGGCTTCAATGCCGTCTTTGATTGGGAAGGTGTTTGGACATCCATCGGGCTTACTTTCTACTCCGCCATTTTCAGTAGCTACTTGGCTTGCTTCATCACGTTTGCCATTCTACAGGCGTCTTGGGGCAGCAAGTTTTGGCGAAAAATTGAAGTTAGCCTTTCCCCACTTCTCGCTATGCCGCACGTCGCGTTTGCAATTGGCTTTGCGTTCTTGTTTGCCCCAACTGGTATGGGCGTTCGTGTTCTCAACCAACTGTTTGGTTACGACCAAAATGCACAAACGGTGAATGACTTAGCATTGCTGATTAAAGACCCACATGCACTCGGTTTGGTCATCATGCTTGCGATTAAAGAAGTGCCGTTTTTATTGTTGATGAGTATTCCGATCCTTCAGCAATTGAAAGTCGATAAGGTTGAAAAAGTCAGTCACTCGATGGGCTACAGTTCCGCGCAAACGTGGTGGAAATGCGTATTTCCGCAATGGTTAGCAAAACTTCGTTTCCCAATGCTGGCGGTATTGGCTTACAGTTTGTCCGTTGTCGATGTCGCCCTGATTATTGGCCCTACCAACCCACCGACGTTCGCGGTTTTGGTATGGCAATGGTTTAACGATCCAGATTTATCGCTCCTACCAAGAGCTGCCGCTGGCGCAGTAATACTGTTTGCGATCGCTAGCGTTTTGATTGGATTTGCACGCTTAATGGAATGGTGTATTACCAAAGGCTTCAAACGCTGGCAGTACTCTGGTCGAAACGGGTTTCGTTTACCCGGTAAAACCCTATTTTCACTGGTCGCGCTACTTGCACTTCTAATGATTCCACTCATGGTGCTGTGGAGCTTTGCCCAACGTTGGCGCTTTCCAGATTTGCTCCCAAGCCGTTACAGCCTGCGTTTTTGGGAATACGAATGGCACAGTATTCTAGGGACTCTAGAACAAAGTATGTCAATCGCCCTAATCAGCGCGACTGTCGCGCTAGTTCTTGCTTTAATAGCACATGAGTATCGTCTCCGTTATCGCTGGCAGGTGCCCGGTTACATCATCGCCATCCCAATGCTGATTCCTCAGCTATCCGTGCTATTCGGTATGCAAGTAGTGACGCTGTACTTAAACAGTAATGCGTATTTCTTTTGGGTATGTTGGGCGCATGTATTCTTTGCGTTCCCATTTATTTACCTCTCGCTAGACGGTCCGTGGCGCAGCTTCGATAACGGCTTAACTCGCGTCGCACTCAGCTTGGGTAAATCACCGATGCAAGCTTGGTTAAAAGTGAAACTGCCAATCCTCATGCCTGCAATTGCATTCGCGTGGGCTGTCGGTATTAGTGTCAGCCTGGCGCAATACCTACCAACATTGGTGCTAGGGGCTGGGCGCATTAGCACCATCACAACCGAAGCCGTTGCACTATCCAGTGGTTTTGACCGACGTGTCACCGCTATTTACGCCATTTGGCAAGCTCTGCTGCCATTCTTGTTCTTTTCTTTTGCGATACTGCTTAGCCACTTGCACAGGAAGTATCGCCGCTTGTCTATAAAAGGTTTACTACTGAATGAGTCTTTGTCTCGAAAACCTCGCCATCCGTAAAACCAATGGCGACGCGCTTTTTTCAGCGTTCAACATGACCGTAGAAAAAGGTGAAATCGTTACCCTGATGGGGCCTAGCGGTTGTGGTAAATCCACTTTGTTGGATGCCATTGCCGGGCACCTATCCGCCGAGTTCAACTACTCTGGATCCATTACGCTTGATAACGAAAAGTTGGATGCCCTCCCTGCCCATAAGCGTCAGGTCGGTATTCTATTCCAAGAAGATTTGCTCTTCCCTCATTTAACGGTGTGGGAGAACCTTGCCTTCGCGCTACCAAACTCAATCAAAGGTGAAGAGCGTAAAGCTCACGCTATGCAAGCACTGAAGAACATTTCATTGACCAAACTAGCAGAGTCCTTTCCTGACCAAATTTCGGGAGGGCAACGTGCCCGTATCTCATTGACTCGTATGCTGCTAGCAAAGCCAAAAGTTGCGCTACTTGATGAGCCCTATAGCAAGCTGGATAAAGACCTGCGCGTGCAATTTCGCAATTGGGTGGTCGAACAATTGCAGCAAGCGAACATCCCTACTTTGATGGTAACGCACGATGAAGACGATATTCCTGATGGCAGCAGCTGCCTAAACTGGCCGTGGGAGACAAATCATGCTTGATAGCCTGAGTATAAAGCTCATCCGCAAACCGCTGGCACTCAGTGCGACATATATCGATAAATGTGGTATCACTGCAAATCAGACGACAGTGTTTGGTTTTGTACTTGGCTGTTTTGCCCTGCCGGCTTTGATCACCGAACAGTACTTGTTGGCGTTGCTGTTTATTTTGCTGAACAGAATCTGTGATGGGTTAGACGGTGCACTGGCGAGGATTCAAGGCATTACCGATGCGGGTGGTTTTCTTGATATCAGCTTAGATTTTTTGTTCTATTCGTTGATTCCTTTTGGCTTTGTGCTTGCCAACCCAGAGCACAATGCCGTTGCAGGCGCATTTTTGATTTTTTCCTTCATCGGCACTGGTAGTAGCTTTTTGGCTTTTGCCATCATGGCAGGAAAACAAGGCATCGATAATCCGGTATATAAAAACAAATCGCTTTACTACATGAGCGGCTTAACCGAAGGTACAGAAACCATTGGCTGCTTGGTTTTATTTTGTTTGCTACCGCAACACTTTGCCGTCATCGCGTATATCTTTGGCGCGGCATGCTGGTTTACTACTTTTACACGTATTTATTCAGGGTTTCATACGCTTAACGATCATTAATACTGCTTAGACAATCGCGTTTCCTTAAGGGACAGGCCGCTAAGCCACTGTTTTATAAAGCACCAAAACGCAGGTTAAATTGGGGTATATACTCTTTGAATGAAGAAACCATTCGGAGGCTATATGAAAAAACAGATCAATTTAGGCATGTTGCTCACCATTACTTGTGCGCTCGTGCTTGGCGGCTGTAGCTCACCTAACTCGTACGGAGATGCATACGGCTCATCCGACACTCGCAAAGTTCAGCAGGTTTACTACGGCACAGTAGAAAAAGTAGAACCCGTAACCATTGATGCCTCTACCCAATCCAATGCCATTGGCACCATCGCTGGTGCTGCCGTGGGCGGGATCTTAGGCTCAAAAGTTGGGGGCGGTTCTGGCTCGGATATCGCTGCCATTGGTGGTGGTCTATTGGGTGGCTATGCAGGCAGCAAAGCGGCTGAAGCAACCGCGAAAAGAAATGGCGTGAATCTGACCATTCGTTTAGAGGACGGAAAGATTATCTCTATTGTTCAAGAAGCAAATCCAAACATGATTTTCCAACCAGGCCAAGCGGTCCAAATCAATGTTTCTGGTAATGACGCCAGAGTCGTTCCTCGTTAATTCGGACGAACCAAACCTTTGGCCTGCTTTAATTCAAACACCTAATCCGCGCAAGCTTACATCACTGGCTTGTTAACTTGCGCGTTTCTTTTCGTATCAAACTTGATCGTCGTCAATGGAACATCAATCTCCCACACCTTTCGATGTTCAAATGACATCAAGTTGCTAGCATGAGCCCATTCCAGATAACTTTGGGCTTGTTATGACTCCGACTGTTGACCACGTATTCCTTAATATCGCGCTAAACCTCAGCTCAAATCGCTCTCACGAGCAGCAATATCAAAATCTCATTGATGGGGTCGCGCAAGTATTCCCATGTGATGCGAGCTGCCTGTTTATCTTCGATGAGGATGGGTTTCTAACTCCTGTCGCGGTAAAAGGCTTATCCAGCTCGGTCTTAGGTCGTCGCTATTTCCCCAAGGCGCACCCTCGCTTAGATGCCATTATTCATAGCCGTGAACCGGTGCGTTTCGATGCCGATTGTTCACTGCCGGATCCTTTCGACGGCACACTATTAACTGAAGACCAATGCATTGATGTTCACGATTGCATGGGCTTTAGCTTGTATGTCGAAGGCCAACTTGTTGGCGCACTAACGATGGATGCACTAACGGTGGGCGCGTTTGATGGCATCGATCCTGTCGCTATCGAAACCTTTGCGGCTTTGACCGCTGCGACATTGCGTAACATTGCTCAGTTAAAAGCGCTCAAAGCGCAAAACCAGAAGCAAAAAAGCGTCACTCAAACCCTTATCCAGCAAGCCCGTTCTCAACATGGTGAAATGGTGGGTTTGAGTCCACAGATCAACCAGTTACGAAACAACATTGCGACCGTTGCTCAATCAGATTACGCAGTACTTATCACAGGAGAGACCGGTACTGGTAAAGAACTGGTCGCGCACTCGGTACACGCGCAATCTCATCGTAGCGATAAGCCGATGATTTACGTCAACTGTGCGGCCCTGCCTGAAGGTCTGGCTGAGAGTGAACTGTTTGGCCATGTCAAAGGCGCATTTACAGGTGCTAATAGCCACCGTGCCGGTAAGTTTGAACTGGCAGACGGTGGAACGATTTTCCTTGATGAAGTGGGCGAACTGCCTTTGATTTTGCAAGCAAAATTGCTACGTGTGATTCAACAAGGCGAGCTGCAACGTGTAGGTAGCGATCAGCATTTGATGGTCAATGTGCGCATCATCGCCGCGACTAATCGACAATTAGAAAAAGAGGTCGAAGCTGGCACGTTTCGAGTAGACCTTTTCCACCGTTTAAACGTGTTCCCAATCCAAGTCCCCCCACTGCGTGCCCGTGACGGAGATATTCCCGTTTTAGCAGGATACCTGTTAGAAAAAGTACGCCAACAATTTAATGCGCCCAACCTGCACGTTCACCCTAAGGTGTTGGCTCAACTGGAGTCTTCACCTTGGTACGGAAACGTACGCGAGCTCGAACACACTTTAACTCGCGCGGCTTTACACGCTATTCAACAAGGTGCAAGCACGATCATGCTTAACCATTTCGACACCTCATTGGCTCTCGGTGATGTAAAAAACACATCGCATTATTTACCCAAAGAAAGCCAACCAATGCGAGAACTGATAGAAAGCTATCAACGTGATTTAATTGAACATGCTTTAAGCCAAACTGGTGGCGTTTGGGCAAAAGCAGCGGAGTTTTTGCAAATGGATCGCGGGAACTTATATCGAATGGGTAAAAAGCTCGGGATCAATAAATAACCAACCACAAGAAGCTGATGTAATTAAGACATCATTTACGTTGTCTTAATTACATCACTCGCCCTATCAAAAACAAATAAAATCATTAAAAATCAACAAGATAATAATTGGCACGCATTCTGCTCTCTAGTGGTCAACATCACGACTATTAAAACAATCACTGGAGAACCCAATATGTTCTGTATTCAATGTGAACAGACAATTCAAACCCCTGCTGTTAAAGGTTGTTCTTTTGCACAAGGTATGTGTGGTAAAACTTCTGAAGTATCTGACCTGCAAGACGTGTTGGTTTACACACTGCAAGGGGTTTCTTTTTGGGCATCAAAAGCACTTGAATTCAACATCATTAACGATGAAATCAACCAATGGGCACCCAAGGCATTTTTCTCTACATTGACGAACGTTAACTTCGACCCTGAACGCATCCTAGAGTTAACTTCTCAAGCCGCAACGTACAAAGCATTGTTAAAAGAGCAAGTAATGTCTGCTGCGACTTTGTCAAACACCAACCTTACTGACATTCCTGCCGTTGCCAACTTCGATCTACCAAACAGCGCAGAAGCGATCTTAACTTTTGCTCCTCAAGTCGCGGTGAACCGTGGTAAGGACCAAGTACATGAAGATGTTATTGGCCTACGCCTACTTTGCCTATACGGACTTAAAGGTGCAGCCGCGTACATGGAGCACGCACGTGTTCTTGAGCAAACCAACAACGATATCTATGCCGAATACCATGAAATCATGACGTGGTTGGGCACAGACCCTGAAGATCTCGGCGAACTACTTGATTGCTCAATGCGCATCGGCCTGATGAACTACAAAGTGATGGAAATGCTCGACCAAGGTGAAACAATGACCTTCGGCCATCCAGAACCAACCACGGTGAACGTCAAGCCAGTAAAAGGTAAATGTATTCTTGTTTCTGGCCATGATTTGCATGACCTAGAAAAAATCCTGCAACAGACCGAAGGTAAAGGCATTAACGTTTACACCAATGGTGAAATGCTGCCTGCACACGGCTACCCTGAGCTGAAGAAATACCCTCATCTTGTCGGTAACTACGGCAGCGCATGGCAAAACCAACAGAAAGAATTCGCCAACTTCCCTGGTGCAATCGTAATGACGTCAAACTGCTTGTTGAATCCAAATGTGGGTCAATACGCAGACCGTCTATTCACCCGTAGCATTGTTGGCTGGCCTGGTGTTGCACATATCGAAGGCGATGATTTCAGCCAAGTGATCGAATGTGCTCTGGCGCAAGACGGTTTCCAACACGATGAAATCGAACACCACATCACGGTTGGTTTTGGTCGCAATGCACTGATGAACGCCGCCCCTGCGGTTATCGACCAAGTGAAGCAAGGCAACATCAAACACTTCTTCCTAGTCGGCGGTTGTGATGGTGATAAAGCGGAACGCAGCTACTACACCGATTTTACGACTGAAGCGCCAGAAGACACGCTCATCCTGACCTTGGCGTGTGGTAAGTTCCGCTTCAACAAGAACACATTCGGCGATATCAACGGCATCCCTCGCCTATTGGATGTGGGCCAATGTAACGATGCTTACTCTGCAATCCAGCTTGCACTTGCACTGGCGAAAGAGTTTGACTGTGACATCAATGAACTACCACTCACGCTTGTGCTTTCTTGGTTCGAGCAAAAAGCGATCGTTATCTTGCTAACACTATTTGCATTGGGCGTGAAAGGCATTTACACAGGCCCTACTGCACCGGCATTCCTAACGCCAAACCTAATCGCCATAATCCAAGAGAAGTTCGATATGCGCAGTATTGGCAATGTTCAGGATGATCTAAAAGCCATCCTAGCAGCTTAATAAACTTGCTTGTTCGCGCCTCCTTACGTGGAGGCGCTCTCTATTTCGAACTAAAAATAGCCACAACCAAAGAGATTGTTATGTTTTTTGAATGGCAAGGTAACCAACCCGTCACGCTCCGTTGCATCGACAAATACTTCGAAACACACGACACAGTCAGCATCAAATTGGCCGAACTAACCGAATCACTTCTGTTTCAGTTTAAGCCTGGCCAGTTTATTAACTTGGGCGTCGAAATTGATGGAAAAATGGAGTTTCGTGCCTATTCAATCAGCTCGATCAATGAAGACGATCACCTTCAACTCACCATCAAACGAGTATCTGGCGGTAAAGTATCGAACTACATCGTTGACTCGCTGCTGCTTGGTGATACCGTTCAAGCATTACCACCAGCGGGTGAATTTAACTGCATCGACCACCCACCCGTGTTACGTGATGGCGAAACAAAAGCCTTGCTTATCAGTGCAGGTTGCGGCGTCACGCCCGTATTTTCGATGGCAAAACACTGGCTGAGTAATCAAGATGAAAACGACAACGATGTAGACATCGCATTTCTTCATATCGCACGCAGCCCTGAAGAGACGATTTACTACGATCAGCTAGAAACATTCGACGCTGTGTATCCCAACTTCCATTTAAAGCTGTTGCTGAAAAACCGCGAAGGAACGTCACACTCACAAGGTCGTTTGAATGCCGACTGGCTTAAAGAGCTTGTTCCTGATTTCAAGCAACGCACCGTTTACCTGTGTGGTCCAAGCCAGTTTATGCAAGATGTTCACGGCTATTTGAATGACCTTGGTTTTGACATGACGAACTTCTACCAAGAGAGTTTTACGCCAGCGACTGGCGCAGAAACATCGGTCTCCGATGAAGTTGTTCGTGTTTCTGTTCCTGACTTTGCTCAAACCATCGATGCGCAAAAAGGTCAGGTATTGGCAGATGTGCTTGAAGACGCGGGCTTACCTCTCATCGTCGCATGTCGAAGTGGCATATGTGGGTCTTGCAAATGCAAGGTTCGTCAAGGCAACGTCTCTTCCACCAGCCTAGAAACATTAACGCCAGAAGAAATTGAACAAGGTTATGTGCTCGCCTGCTCATCAACCATCGAAGCGGATCTTGAAGTGCAGATCGGTTAATGCTGCTGGTATCGATCTTTTATTGTTTCCCGTCATTCCGACGAGCCTAGGCGAGATCAGGAATCTAATATCAGCGTGTTAGGAATAACTCACTCTGATAATAGACTCTGGATCACACTCGCGTCTCGCTATTCAGATTAACGGGGTATCGTGGAAATGCCAGCCGTACTCAAACGGCTGGTATTATAGATAGGCACAACTTTCGTTTCGTCGTCATTGCTTCTCGCTAAACAGCAACACTTTCAATGCTGCTTCGCTGTCTTCGTCCATAAACTCTGGTGGGTTATCCAGGCGCTCACGGAATGTCAACTCTGGCGCTTCTTCTTTCATGCTTTCAATCAAGAAGTCGCTTGTCACAGATGGTGAGTTCACACATGCCATCACTTGACCGCCTTCTGCCAACAAATCCGGCAATCGACGTAAAATCTTTTTGTAATCTTTAGTCAGCGCAAAGCTGCCTTTCTGGAACGAAGGCGGATCGATGATAATCAAGTCATACTGACCAGATTTCTTAATCTTACCCCACGATTTAAAGATATCGTGCCCCATAAAGCTTACCTGGTTGATGTTATGACCATTTAGCTTGTGGTTCTCACGACCTTTAGACAGCGACGCTTTTGCCATGTCGACGTTAACCACTTTATCTGCGCCACCCGCAATGGCAGCGACAGAAAAGCCACACGTGTAAGCAAACAAGTTAAGCACGTTTTTATGCTTCGCATTTTCCCGTACCCAATCACGACCGTAGCGCATGTCCAAAAACAGACCGAAGTTTTGGTTGCGGCCAATATCCAATTGGTATTTCAAACCGCTTTCTTCAACGACAGGGCGAGCGTCTAATTCACCGACAAGCACTTCTGAAGGCGCACCATCGGCATAACGGTGCTGAAGAACCATAGTACGACCTTGCTTGTCTGCCCACAGTGGTGATAGTGCCAACGCATTGAGGCCGCTTTTCAGCTCAGCGAGAAACGCGTCGTCGACTTCTTTAAACAAGTTGATGATCAACTGACCTTGTAACCAGTCACAGGTGATTTGCTCTAGGCCCTCAAAACGACGACCACGACCATGAAACAGTCGACGAATTTCATTCGGAGCTTGCGCGAGCTCGGTTTCTAGATGCTGAAAAAACAGCGAAAGTTGTGATGCTTGCATCGAGTTCTCTTATTAGTTTTCTTTGTGACGGTTATTTGATCGTAGGCCAGTTCAGTTCCCAAGGGGAAAGCCAAGTATCCAAACCCTGAGAGACGGTTTCACTGTGCCATTTGTTACCAAGCACTTTGTATTCTCGTGGATCGCAAACAAAGCGATATTGCTCATCTCGGTATTGGAAGCAAAGTGAAAATGCGTGCAGATAACCGCGATCAGCCTCATTGCCTGCATTGTAAATCGGGTCGCCAACAATACCTGAGCCAACCGATTTTAATGCCACGCGGATTTGATGCGTTTTACCAGTGTGTGGCTTACATAAAAATAGGCGCTCTCCAGGCTCTGCCGCAAGAGAGAAAAACTGGGTGACGGCTGGGTTATTTTTACTGTTGACCAGCTTCCATGATGAACGACGCGAACGCTCCATATCACCAACGACCAAACCTTGTTTCTTTTTCGGCTTTTTAGAGCCAATCGCCAGATAGAACTTTTCCACTTGGCGGTCAGCAAAAGCTTGTGATAACGCACTAGCCGCTTTGGCGTTGCGTCCGAGGAGCAGAATACCCGATGTCATTTTATCCAAGCGATGGATAAGATAGAGCTGCTCATCACCACTCTGCTTAGCCACTTCTTGCAGCAGCATTGTGTCGCCATCGTCTTTATGAACAGAGACGTTGGGATGCTTATTGATGATCAGAAAATCGGGATGGGTATGTAGAATATCGAACATAAAAAACTGGCTCCACGTTTGGAGCCAGCAGTATACATAAGTTACCGGACAAAGCTATCGAGGCTTGCCCCTAAGGTCTTTTCTAAAGCTTCTTCGAGAAAATGCCAGCAAGACCAATGATTGCGATACCCAGCAGCATGATTTCACCTTTGCCACTATCAAAGCCAGACTTAATCCCCATGAAGGCAACAATAGCAATCGCAACAGGAATCAGGTATTTAACTAGGTTGTACCACAATCCAAATAGCGGGAAGGATACTTCGCCGTCATTAGTGATCTCTTTTTCTAGCTCAGCACGGCTTAGGCGCCATCCAGCAAAGATACAAACCAACATACCACCAACCGCTAAGAAGATTTTGTCCGTTAGCAAGTCGAAGATATCAAAGGCACCGGTACCGAACAGCGTTGGTCCCATTCCACCTAACGATAGTGACGCAAAAATACATAATGCCGCCATAACTGCACTTGCAGACAGAACTGCGTTAGAGCGCTTCATGCCTTTCTCGTCGATTAGGTAAGACACGACAACTTCCAATAGTGATACTGAAGAAGTTAATGCCGCCACCGTCAAACCGATGAAAAATAGCAACGCGAATAGCAACCCAATCACACCGCCCATTTCAGCAAATAGCTGAGGAACGACAACGAATACAAGACCAGGGCCTGCCGCAGGCTCCATGCCAAAGGCAAACATTGCTGGGAACATAGCAACACCAGCAAGAATCGCTACACCTGTATCCATCGCAGTAACCATACCGGTTGTTTGAACTAGGTTCTCTTTCTTCTTCAGGTAAGAACCGTACGTCATCATACAACCCATACCTAAGCTAAGTGAGAAGAACGCCTGCCCTAGTGCAGCAAGAACCACATTGCTGTCGACTTTAGAAAAGTCCGGCATGAACAAGAACTCAAGGCCAGCCATTGCACCTGGCAGCATCAAGCCTTTAACAGAAACAACGATTAGGATTAAGAACAAAAGCGGCATCAGAACCTTACCGGCTTTCTCAATACCACCCGAGATCCCTTTCATCACAATCATGACGTTAAGGAACAGGTAAACACCCATCCACATTAAAGGTTGAATCGGATCTGAGATGAAACCGCCAAAGCTGTCGCCAATTGCTTCTGGCGCGCTGAGTAGACCACCACCCACTTTAAAGATGTAGGCCAATGCCCAACCACCAACCACAGGGTAGAAGCCCATGATCAAAAGACCACTGAAGACTCCCATAACGCCAGTGAACGTCCAGCGTCGGTCAGTTGTTTTGAATGCACCTACGGCAGAAAGACCTGTCTTACGACCAATAGCGAACTCTGTCAGCATCACGCTAAAGCCGATAAAAATTACAAAGATAAGATAGATAGCAACGAATGCACCGCCGCCACTCTCACCTGCTGTGTAAGGGAATTTCCATATATTGCCTAAACCGACAGCGGAACCCGCTGCTGCCATTACGAAGCCTAGTTTAGACCCCCACGTATCACGTGGTGCTGCTGTATTAGTTGTAGCCACGCTTTTTCTCCAAAATTAGTTTGTTGTGTATGCATAGAGATAGGCGTCTAAAAAGTTTATGTAAAAATTATTGTACACTTATAAAATAAGCGTTCGACGCACTATGTCTAGAAAGTAAAGCAGCTCCCCTTTAAAATTGGAACCCCAAAAAAGTACATTTATCGCACAAGTGTCGAGTTACGCAGGTTAAATGCTGCTTTTTTGTTCAAAAGTTAAAGAATGACCTTATTTTTCACATTAAAATAACAGAATCAGCTGTTATGAAATTCGTTCCTCATATAAGGTCAATCCCATGTCTAAATGGGAAATCTATTCCCCCAACCCACTTTTATGCTTAATATCCTAGAAGGGCATATTACTCTGAGCGTATATGGACAAGTTTTATCACTTTCTTACTTTAGCTGGCATCGGGCTATATTGGTTATTGGTCGCAGGTGTGACCATTCGTGTCGTTTTAAAGCGCCGTGCAGTGAGCGTGTCTTTAGCTTGGCTAATGATCATTTATATCCTTCCCGTTCTGGGTGTCGCGTGTTATTTCCTCTTCGGTGAACTGAACTTAGGCAGAAAACGGGCCGAACGCGCAAAAGAGATGTTTACACCATTTGAGAAGTGGTTCAGTCAGCTTAACGACTGTAACGCGCACAACCCAGAAACGATGGGAAGGCACATCTACCGAATTGATGAACTATGTAACAACCGCCTTGGTCTTCCCGCATTGAGCGGTAATACATTGTCGCTGCAACAGTCACCTAATGAGATTTTGCATTCCATTATTGAAGACATCGAAAACGCGCAGAGCAGTATTCGAATGGTATTCTACATTTGGCATCCAGGTGGTTTGGCTGACTCTGTCGCTTCTGCGCTTATTCAAGCGGCTAAACGCGGCGTAGATGTCAAGCTATTGCTCGATTCAGCAGGTAGTCCACGTTTTTTCAGAAGTCCTTGGTATCGAATGATGCAGGATGCTGGAATTGAAGTTATTCAAGCGCTAGAAGTGAAGATGTGGCGTATTTTCTTACGTCGTCTTGATCTTCGCCAGCATCGCAAGATCATCGTAATTGATGATGAAATTGCTTATACAGGTTCAATGAACTTGGTTGACCCGGCTTACTTCAAGCAAAACAGTGGCGTTGGGCATTGGGTGGATATCATGGTTCGTATTACAGGACCAACGGTAAACGTATTGAGTGCCATCCACTGTTGGGATTGGGAAGTCGAAACTGGCGAGCGTCATTTACCAAGACTACCTGAATGCAAGATCGATGAGAGTGAATTCCAACACCCTATTCAGGTTGTGCCTTCTGGCCCAGGTATGCCGGAATATCTGATCTATCAAGTATTAACATTGGCAATAAACCAAGCCAATCGCTCGGTACGAATCACAACACCATATTTCGTGCCCAATGCTGATTTACTCGAAACGTTAAAGATGACAGCACAACGAGGCATTGACGTTGAACTCATTATTCCCCATAAAAATGACTCTATGATGGTGCAATGGGCGTCACGCGCTTTTTATAGTGAGCTCTTGAGTGCAGGGGTCAAGATTTATGAGTTTTATGGTGGTTTACTGCATACAAAATCTGTCGTAATTGACGACCAATTCTGTTTAGTTGGCACCGTAAACATGGATATGCGCAGCTTGTGGCTGAACTTCGAAGTGACCCTCGCCGTTGATGACGAAGAGTTCACCAAGCAAATGTCTTGGTTACAAGATAGCTATATTAAGCAATCTCACACTGTTGTATTGGAAGAATGGGAGAAAAGGAGCCTATTTTCTCGGTTCTTAGAGCGAGTGTTCTATCTCTTCAACCCACTCCTCTAATACCTCAAATACACAGGCTAAAAAACCTCCAGCGCTACATGCATCCTGCTGGAGGTTTGTTCTTTTAGCTCCCTATCTACACGATACCTCTCGACATCATTACCTGTTCATCTTGGCTGTTATTGGCTGATAGTTGACTTTTCCCTTGCATAACCTACGTCGTCCATGTTTTAAATATTCCAAACCGCAATATTTAAGACAGGGAACTTTTATGTCAGAGGGAAAAAAAACCAAACTCATTACCGCTGGCCGCGATAAAAAGTGGACAAATGGTGTTGTAAACCCACCCGTTCAACGCGCTTCAACTGTGGTATTCAATACAGTTGCAGAAAAGAACCAAGCCACCATTAATCGTGCAAACAAAACGTTGTTTTATGGTCGCCGAGGCACCAACACGCACTTTGCTTTCCAAGACGCAATGGTTGAGATTGAAGGTGGAGCTGGTTGCGCGCTTTACCCTTGTGGAACGGCAGCAATTTCAAATGCCATCCTCTCTTTCGTTGAAACTGGCGATCACATTCTAATGGTGGACACTTGTTACGAACCAACTCGTGACTTTTGTAACACCATTATGAAAAAGATGGGCATCGAAACCACCTATTATGACCCAATGATCGGTGAAGGTATCCGAGACTTGATTCAGCCGAATACCAAAGTCCTTTTCTTGGAATCTCCTGGTTCAATAACCATGGAAGTCCAAGATGTACCTACATTAGCGCGCATTGCCCACGAGCAAGATATCATTGTGATGCTTGACAACACATGGGGAGCTGGCGTGAACTTCTCTCCTTTCGAGCATGGCGTAGACATTTCCATTCAAGCGGCGACTAAGTATATCGTTGGACATTCAGATGTCATGCTAGGTACTGCTGTGGCTTCTGAAAAGTATTGGGATCAGCTTCGTGAACAAAGCTACCTGATGGGTCAGTGCGTTTCTCCTGACGACGCATACCTAGGTCTTCGAGGTATTCGCACGTTGGATGTTCGCCTAAGACAGCACGCAGAAAGCAGTTTAAAAGTCGCTCAGTGGCTCGCTTCTCGCCCAGAAGTTGATCATGTCCGCCATCCAGCTTTAGAAACAAATCCTGGCCATGAGTTTTTCAAACGAGACTTCACAGGTGGAAACGGCTTGTTTTCATTTGTTCTCAAAACGTCTTATCCAAAAGCGACGACGGCTCTGCTTGATGGTATGAAACACTTCAGTATGGGTTACTCTTGGGGCGGTTATGAAAGCCTCATTCTAGCTAACGAACCTAAGAGCTTTAACAGCCTGAGAACCGTAGCTCACCCACACTTTGAAGGTACTTTGGTTCGTATTCATATTGGCTTAGAAGACGTAAATGACTTGATCGCTGATTTAGAGACTGGTTTTGCGCGTTATAACGCCTTAATGCTTGAAAAAGAAGTCTCCCTATAACAATGATTGAATCGCCCTGCATTGCGGGGCGTTTTTATAACCCCCTGACTTAATTAGAATTTACTAACATTCACCCACGCCATTAATTAATGTTAATCATTTGTGTTGTTTTTCAATTGAGCAGTCACAGAATGAAATAATGTGCTATAAATAGGCTTTCCAAATTTAGAGTTTCTCTCCTACTTTTTATCATTCATAAGAGGTCATACCACAAGGAGATAGTTTTGAAACTCAAATTTATAGCGCTAATGCTTTTTACCTTAATTACCGTCCCAATAACCTCCGTATACGCTGCAACAGGTTATACCCAAACCAAGTATCCGATTGTTCTGGTTCATGGATTATTTGGTTTTGATACCCTCGCAGGCGTAGATTACTTTTTCGGAATACCACATTCCTTAACAAAAGATGGCGCTACGGTTTATGTTGCACAGGTATCCGCGACCAATAGCAGCGAAGTTCGAGGGGAGCAACTGCTTGCTCAAGTAGAAACCTTACTTGCAGCAACAGGCGCAGAGAAAGTCAATCTCATTGGTCACAGTCATGGTGGTCCAACAACGCGCTATGTTGCCTCTGTCCGTCCTGACCTAGTCGCATCAGTTACGAGTATAGGAGGCGTTAATAAAGGGTCTAAAGTGGCAGATTTAGTTCGTGGCACCGTATCTGAGGGTTCGGGTAGTGAGCAGCTCGCGGTAAAACTGGCGCAAGGCTTAACTACTCTTATTAATCTTCTATCAGGTGGTTCTGATCTCGACCAAGACCCTTTAGCCTCACTAGCAGCATTAACCACGGAAGGATCATTAGCGTTTAACCAACACTACCCGGAGGGAGTCCCTACCAGTGAATGTGGTAATGGTGACTTGCTGGCTTCAAATGGCGTTTATTACTACTCATGGACCGGATCATCCACTTTTACAAACGTTTTCGATCCGACCGACGCTGCCATGATGGTACTTGGCTTAGCCTTTGATGGGCCAAATGATGGCTTAGTTGGTGCGTGCAGCACACATTTGGGCAAAGTCATACGTGATGATTATCAAATGAACCATTTGGATGAAATTAACGGCCTACTCGGTATTCATCATCTTTTTGAAACCGATCCAGTCACGCTTTATCGCCAACATGCAAATCGTCTCAAACTTCAAGGTTTATAAGAGGTCATCACAATGAAGAAAGTCGCTCTCACCACTTTTATCCTGCTCTCGATATTTGGCGTGGGAGCGCTTTCTCTGTTACAAAGCGACAAACAACAAGAGATAACCTCTAACCATTCGCCATCTCAGCAAGATATAGCCGCCGATGTCTCTTCCCCAAAAGACTTCTTCGAATATTCTCTTAGCCGGCTGGGCGAAGAAGATCTCGATACGATCAAAGCGGAAGTCAATGATGACACTTTAGCAAAGCAAACTCTGAATATTGATGCCACACTTTTTCAAGCCTACCTTTCCTACAAGCAAGCACTCACTGCATTAGAGCCTTTTGAGCACAACCACCTAACGCTTGAACAGTTAACCATGCTGAATGAAGCAATACTGAACTTACAGCTTCAATACTTTAACGAGGTGCAGATAACCCAATTGTTTGACGAAGAAAACCGACTTCGCCAACTTGCTTTAGAAAAGCTGACGATTAAAACACAGGCATCGGATATCGAGAGTCAAACACACCTTCTTAATCAAGCGTTATCAGAACAACCGGATTACATACGAGAAAGTGAACGCAATAACGCATTAGCAAAGCAGCTCGAGCAAGCTTCTCAGCTTGATTCACAAGACAAGTACATCGCCCGTGTTGCTCTGGTAGGAGATGCCGGAGCGCAGAGGCTGCAAAAGCTTGATGAGCAAAGAGCATCATTTGAGACTCAACTCGCCACTTACTTAAAGCAGCGTCAAAATATTCTGAATAGGGATTTTCTAGGGCAAGACGAAAAACAGGCAGAAATCATTTCTTTAAGAAAACAAAGCTTCGATGCCACTCAATGGCGTCGAATCGAAGCTTTGGAACGTATTCATGATAGCCAGAACTAACAACATTAGCTTAATCGCCAAACGTTACTTATTCTGCTTTTTAGGACATCCCACGATATGGTCATCCACCATGCCGACGGCTTGCATGAAAGCATAACAGATGGTTTCACCGACAAACTTGAAGCCTTTCTTTTTTAGGAATTTACTCATGGCTTTGGATTGCTCTGTCGAAGCTGGTACGTCACTCATATGTTGCCATTGATTGACGATTGGTTCACCGTCCACGAACTGCCACAACGCGTCTGATAAACTCCCGTATTCAGCAATTAACGCTTTGGCCGCTTTGGCATTACTGAATACCGAGTTAATCTTTCCGCGATGTCTCACAACATCGAAGTTTTCCACGATGTATTCAGCGCGTTCTTCATTTCTTTGTTCCAACGCATCTAGATCGTAATTCTCGAACGCTTCTCTGTAACCTTCGCGCTTTTTAAGGATGGTGATCCAACTAAGACCAGCTTGCGCACCTTCCAAAGTAATAAACTCAAACAGGACTTGGTCGTCATATACTGGCACGCCCCATTCGGAATCATGATATTCGCGCTCTAATGGGTGATTCATCGCCCACGCACACGTTTTTTGTTCTGTCATTATTCTTCCTTAAAAAGCGCCTCTAACTGATGAGCTAGAGGCGCGATATTTTTCATCGTTATATCAGTAGCACTAAGCCTGTTTCGGTACTGCCACTTTATGGAACAAACGATACAACACTGGCACGACAATCAGTGTCAGGACTGTCGCAAAACCCAAACCAAACATAATCGTAACCGCCATTGGTTTGAAGAAAATATCTGGCAACAGTGGGATCATACCAAGGATCGTCGTGATAGCAGCCATACAAACGGGACGGACGCGACTTACCGCAGCATCAACAACCGCGTCATAAGCCTCTTTACCGGACTTCATTTCAATTTCAATTTGGTCCAGTAATACGATGCCATTTTTGAGCACCATTCCCGATAAGCTTAAGAAGCCGAGCAATGCCATAAAACCAAACGGCGTGTTGAGTGCCAACAAACCTGTGGTGACGCCAATTAACGCCAGCGGCACGGTAAGCCAAACAATGAGTGGCTCTTTGATAGAGTTAAATAGGAATACAGTGATCAAGAACATGAACAAGTACCCCATTGGCATGGTAGTAAACAGCGACTCTTGAGCATCACCAGAAGATTCGTATTCACCACCCCACTCTAGTGAATAGCCAGGAGGCATTTGAATCGCTTCGATTTGGGGCTGTAAACGTTTTTGCAACGTCGATGCGGTTTCTTCACCTAGAATATCAGGGTCTGCCATCACAGTGAGCATACGCTTACGGTTCTTACGTACAATAATAGGATCCTCCCAACGCATGTCGTAACCCATTGTGACTTGTTGAAGTGGAATAAACTCACTCTGTGCTGGACTCCATATTTTCATGCCTTCGATGTTACGAATATCAATACGTTCATCTTCAGGTAAGCGAGCCACGATAGGCATGAGCGTCGTGCCGTCTCGGTAAAGGCCTATCGTCATTCCAGAGAATGACATAGACAAGAAGTCATCGACATCTGATTTTGTAATGCCATAGCGACGTGCCTGACTCTCGTTAAACTGCGGTTCAAGAACTTGGGTTCGTTCACGCCAATCATGCCTGATATTTGTTGCCTGAGGATCGGCGTACATGATGTCCTTGACCTGAGCGGCTATCGTACGAAGGACGGTTGGATCTGAACCAATAATGCGCGCTTCAATTTTTGCACCACCACCAGGGCCTAACTCAATCTGTTTGAGCTTGTAATTGATTTCTGGGTAGTTGGCTTTTAAATACTCTCGAAACTTCGCCATTAATGGTTTTAACGCTTCGTAGTTTTCCATACGAGTGGTTATCTCACCATAAGCCGCATAACTTTTCTCTGGCGCGTACGTTAACATGAAGCGCTGTAAGCCTTTACCCGCGGTCGTCGTGATATGGTCAACATGCTCTTGCTTAGCTAACCAACTTTCTAACTCTTTAAGCGTTGTGTTAGTTGCTCGAATATCAGTTCCTTCTGGCATCCATACATCTAACTGAAAAATCGGCGTTGTCGAAGATGGGAAAAACGCTTGCTTCACAAAGGTGAACCCGTAAACACTTGCCGCTAATCCCGCAATCAGCACCACAACGGTAAACCAAGCACGACGCATACAAAACTGAAGAAACTTTTTATAAATAACGAAAATAACCCCGTTATATGGATCATTTTCTTCCCCTTCACCTTGTTTAATCTTCTGGCCTTTAAAGAAGATGTCAGCAAAGAACGGTGTCAACGAGATAGCGGTAAACCAACTCAACATCAATGAGATCAGCAGAACCGTAAACAAAGTGCCACAGTATTCACCCGTCGAGTCTTCAGACAGTCCAATGGGCGCAAATGCAGTTACAGCAATCACAGTTGCCCCAAGTAATGGCCACTTGGTTTGGGTAACGATGTCAGTCGCCGCTTGGAGTCGAGTTCGCCCTTTTTGCGTACCAATCAAAATCCCCTCAACCACGACGATTGCATTGTCCACCAACATACCTAACGCGATAACCAAGGCACCTAATGAAATCCGCTGCAAATCTATCGCGAGATACTTCATGAAAATGAACGTACCCAACACCGTCAGCAGTAAAATTAAACCGATAAGCAGACCTGAACGTAGCCCCATAAAGAACAGAAGTACGATAATGACGATACCGACAGCTTGAGCCAAGCTGACAACAAAACCGCTAACCGATTTATCCACCTCTTTAGGCTGACTGTAAATTTCCGAGATTTCGATACCAACAGGTTGTTGGTACTTTAGCTCTGCAAGGCGATGATCAAACGCTTTTCCGACTTCAACGACGTTGACGCCTTCAGCAAAAGAAACACCCACGTTTAGTGCGAGGCTGCCGTTAAAATTAATAATATTATTCGGGACTTCTACATACCCGCGTTTTATTTCCGCCACATCTTTCAAGAAGATGAGCCCCTGAGCACCCGACTCAGTAATCAACAAATCACCCAGCTCCTCCACACTCTGGAACTCGCCAGTCGGCTGAATTCTGATGTACTCGTCACCAATTCTGATCGCTCCTGCGTCAGAAACCACGTTTTGCGTCGAAAGAAGATTAAACACGGTATCCGGAGCAAGACCTATACTGCTCAGCTTTTTCATCGATACTTCGATGAAAACTTGTTCTTGCTGTTGCCCGGATACCGAAACTTTACTCACACCATCAACCAGTTCGAGCTCTCGGCGTAAGTAATCGACGTAATCCAGTAGCTCTTTATAGCTATAACCGTCGCCAGTCACCGCTAACAAAATCCCGTAAACATCACCAAAATCATCGATCACTTGAGGTTCATTCACACCTGGAGGCAACGTCCCTTTAAGGTCGTTCACTTTACGGCGCAACTCATCCCAAATTTGTGGTAGATCATCAGGGCCATAATTGTTCTTCATCGTGACCGTGATTTGAGATAAGCCTCGGCTAGAAATCGAATTTACTTCATCAACATAAGTAAGCTGCTGAATCGCTTTTTCGATTGGGTACGTCACTTCTTCTTCGACTTGTTGCGGTGTCGCACCAGGGTAAGAGGTCACTACCATCGCATCTTTAATAGTAAAAGCAGGGTCCTCAAGACGCCCTAAACCAAAGAATGCGGCGATACCACCAATCAAAAATATCAGTGCGAACATCCAACTGATGACGCGATTTCGGATGAAGTACGCAGCAATACCGGTCACATCATCATCACTTTGAGGCGCTGATTTATTAAGATCGCTCATAGACCGGCCTCCTGCGTAGCCATTTCCTGTATCACTTCCACTTTCATGCCATCCCTTAATCGAGAAACACCGGCAATCACAACTTTGTCTTTGAGCATGAGACCATCAAGGATTTGAATGGACGTTTTAGATGCCTTACCTGCTCGCACCTGTTTGCGCGATACCGTATTGTCGTCATTCAGTACCCAAACAAATTTGTTTTCGCGCCCCAGCTCGTCACCATCCGCATTAAAAATGGCTTCGATAGGGACATTAATTCCTAGGTTGAGATCAAGCCCAACATTCTCGTCTTTAGACGTTACTTCAACAGCCATCCCATCTAGGATGTACTCTTCTTCCGGCATAGGAAGCGACAGTGTGACAGTAAACGTACCTGTTGTTGGGTCGGGTTCGGTTGTAAATTCTTTTACCGTCGCGTTATATTCGTTACCACTGGGCACGCGCACTAATGCTTTGATCGCGGTAAGCCTTTCTTCCGTTGGCGGTTGGTTCACATAGAGTCGGTCAGGAAGCTGAATCAACACTTCGACTCGCTCCAAGCTGTGAATATTAACGATATGCTGTCCGACTTGAACATTTTCGAATTGGTCGATATTAACTCGCGAAATAATCCCATCCACGGGCGCTTTTAAGGCAGTAAATGATAGACGAAGTTTGGCTAACTGAAGCTCAGCTAAGGCGATTTGTCGTTGTGCTGCAATTTCATCAAACTGAGACTTAGCTAATAGGCCTTTATCGACCAAAGGGCGTGAGCGGCGATACTGACTGTCGACAACAGAAAAACGCGCACTCGCATTATCTACATCCAACTCATAGTCAGTGGGATCTAGTGTTGCAATAACATCACCCTTCGTGACTTTGTCGCCCTCTTTTACCATGATGCTGCTGACTTCTCCTGCCACTCTGAAGCTCAAATGAGAGCGATCCGCTGCATTCGCAACCGCAGGGAAGTACAAGTTGTCATCCACCTTGCTTCCCGCTAATGACGTAACTCTAACTCGTGGCGTTTCGAGCTCTTTTTCTGGCGCCTTATCCCCACAGCCAACGAGAAAAAGCGTTGAAAGTAAAGTCGCTAGAGAGATGATTCCTTTCATATTACAACCCTCTTTCCTTAATCCACGCTCTTACCTTAATTCCGGGTTCAATTACACTGACACCCGAGATAATGATTTGGTCGCCATCGTTAAGCCCAGCTAACACTTGATTTTTGTCATTCATCTCAATTGCGGCTTTGGACACAATGCCTTGCTCATCGACACGCCAAACGTATGTTTTGCCGTTCTCTTCTAGCAACGCGGAGTTAGGAATCTTTGTCGCTCCTGCACTTTTGGACAGGAGGTAAGCATTGCCAGACATTCCCGGCAAAAGGCCTATTTCTGCTGGTCGCTCCATGACCATCGTGACTTTGTAACTGCCCGTTTTAGGATCGGCCTCTGTATCGATTTCCTGAAAGGTTAAATCAAAGGCTCGCTCGGGGAACGCATCAAATATCATTCTGGCAGAGACATCGCTCCCCTGCGTGTAACGATTTAGAAGATAGTCTGGGATTTGGAATATCACTTTGAGGAGTTGGTTGGACTGAATATTCATCACCCCTTCTTTCGCGGCAACATATTCATGGTTTTCTGCTGGAATGTACGAAATGGTTCCATCATATGGCGCGACAAGTTTGGTATACCTTAAGTTTGCCTTTGCTTGATTCCATTGAGCTTTTGCCGAGTTGTGGTTCGCTTTTGCCTCATCAAAATCTTGCTCAGATACTACTTGGTCTTTACGTAGCTTTTGGTATCGCTTGTATTGCACATCTGCGAGCAAAAAATTTGCCCGAGCTTGCTGTTCGAGCAGAGAATATTCATCTGGGTTTAATGACGCCAAAACATCACCTTTACTGACGACTTGACCTTCATTCACTTCTATCGTTTGAAGAAGCCCAGGAACTCGAAATGTCAGTACTGCTCTATCGCCAGCTTCCGTCGTGGCAGGAAAATGTCGCTCAAACTGGGCATTGCCAACAGATACTGTAAATAGCTTCGCAGGGCGCGATTCAGGTTCAGGAACAGGAGGAAGTTCTTTACCGCACCCCGACAAGACAGCCGAGATGGCAATAGGAATGAGCAATCTTCTCATTACATTCATCCATAAAAATTGGGGGATTATTTTTAAAGTAGATGAATTTTGAACGAACTTCCAGAGCGGAAAAGATTAATAGTGCTTTAAAATTAGTAATTTGTGATAAAAAAGCAGGCTTTATGCCTGCTTCAGTTAAATCTTCTTTGGATACAAAATGCCTAGAGCTTACTGAATTCTCTGTTCACCCTATATGTATCAGACGTAACATAAGCTTCCATGTTACGAATTTTGACATCAAGACGGTCAAAATCCCTTTCCAACACACTGAGCAGTTGATCAGGGCTTTGCCCTTTCTGCCAAGGCTTACTTTTGAGCGTATGCTCTTGCTGCGCTCTGATATTTTCAGAATACGTTACTGGTTGCTTTTCTAACATAAACGCCATCGCGATGTACGCTAACAATACCAAAAACGTACCACCTAACAGCGCTGCAGAAATCACTACAATACGAATCAACCAAACTTCTGCACCAAAGTAGTTGGCAATTCCGGCGCAAACACCGGAGATTTTGCCATTTACTGGGTCACGATACAGTTCTCGATTATTCATACTTTCGTCTCCATGTTGGTGACTCAGCATCCAAGATGCGCTCCAATGTATCAACTCGGGACTGCATCGCTTCCGCTTTTTCAGATAGTACCTGAAGGCGCTCTAAATCTTGGCTCGACAGTGCACTATCTGTTTTGCGTTTGCTGCGATAGTGTAAGAAGAGCCATAGTGGAGCGACAAAGATTAAAAAGACAATCACTGGTCCTGCTATAAAAAATGCCGACATAAATGGCTCCTTTCTTATTTATCTTTCGATGACATCTGTTCTTTCAGTTTTGCCAACTCTTTTTCAATTTCGTCTTGTGCCTGCAACTCTGCAAACTCTTGTTCTAGCGATTTAGCATTACCAGTTTGAGCATACAAGTCTGCTTCCGCTTCCATTTCATCCACTTTACGTGAGTACTGCTCAAATTTCGCCATCGCTTCATTAGTACGGCTAGTGTGCAGGTGTTTTTGCACATCACGACGGTTAGATGCAGTTTGGTTACGAATTGCTAGTGCTTGCTGTTTTGCGCGCGTTTCAGCAATTTTGCTTTCCAACTTACCAATCTCGCCAGTAAGCTTATCGATCGTTTCTTCCACTAAGGTTTGCTCAGTGTGGAGGCCCTTAATCACTTGCTCTAGCTTTTGCTTTTCAATTAACGCTGCACGAGCTAGATCTTCACGCTCTTTAACTAATGCTAAGCTCGCTTTTTGGCCCCATTCGCCAATTTGCTCTTCTAACGTTTCAACCTTACGAGCCAACTCTTTCTTGTCTGCAATCGCTTTAGCCGAGTTAGTACGCACTTCAACAAGTGTGTCTTCCATTTCTTGAATGATAAGACGGATCATTTTTTCAGGATCTTCCGCCTTGTCCAGTAATGCACTGATGTTTGAGTTAACGATATCTGCAAATCGAGAAAAAATACCCATAACGGAACTCCTCTTTTTTCCTATTAAAACTCGACAAGGTGGTGATTAACCTTGTGTCTCCCTGAATATATAACAAGTAACGTGCCAACTTATAATTTTCTTTTAAATCAGATTGTTATTCATTTTGTTGTCGTTACACACTATTGTGCTATGATGTTTTTCACCAACTGTTGGTGAAATTTACCAACTCTATCCCTGAATCATGGCTCGGCTGTTAAATAAGAAGGATTTTATGAAGCAAAACCTGATTGGTGAATCACCTGCTTTTCTCGCTGTACTAGATAAAGTATCACAACTTGCACCCATTGAGCGCCCAGTCCTCATCATTGGTGAACGAGGTACGGGTAAAGAACTCATCGCTCAGCGTTTGCATTATTTATCAAGACGTTGGGATAAACCACTACTATCACTCAACTGTGCGACATTAAGCGAAGGGCTAATAGATTCCGAATTGTTTGGACATGAATCCGGCTCCTTCACGGGCTCTAAAGGTAAGCATAAAGGGCGTTTCGAGCGCGCCGAGGGCGGTACTTTGTTTCTTGACGAACTGGCAACCGCACCACTTTTAGTTCAAGAAAAGCTATTACGCGTCATCGAATATGGTGAATATGAACGAGTTGGCGGTCATACCGCTCTCAATGCGGATGTTCGACTTGTTTGTGCAACCAATGCCGACCTACCAAAGTTGGCAGAGCAAGGTGATTTTCGTGCAGATCTGCTCGACAGGCTAGCCTTCGATGTCATTATGTTACCCCCTCTTCGCGAGCGCAAAGAAGACATTCTCTCTTTAGCAGAGCACTACGCGATGAAAATGTGTCGTGAACTGCAACTGGAATACTTTGTCGGTTTTACCCCAAAAGCGCAGCAGTCGCTTATTGAATATGAATGGCCCGGTAACGTCCGCGAACTAAAAAACGTGATTGAACGTGCAATTTACCAACATGGTCTGAATGCTCACCCAATTGATGAACTGGTTTTCAATCCTTTTGAAACGGTTTGGCACAGCGCGCTTGGCCATAGTGCAAAACAAGCAGAACAACAAGAAGAGGAAGCATCAAGCAACACCATCCAATTCCCTCTAGACTATAAACAATGGCAAGAGGAACAAGATATCCATTTACTCAATCGTGCATTGGAAGAAGCCAAGTTTAATCAACGACAAGCAGCCGAGCTACTTGGCTTGAGCTATCACCAATTACGAGGGATGGTTAGAAAATATGGTTTGGTCGGACAAAGCTAACTTGACCGAGAGTACTCAATCAATACACGAGCTCGTGACTGCGCTCTAATTCGCATGCATTTATGGCATAACACCTTACAGTGTATGGATTTTATGTTTGGAGCGAGTTCACAAAGGTGATAAATTAGCGAGATCATTTTCGCTTGTTAGCTTTGAAAGAGTAAGATCAAACGAAACGAGCAAGATCCAATGAACATTTCATATTATGAATGCTTTTATAAGATTATCGCTGAGCCTTATTGGGATTAGCCTACTTACCGCTTGTGGCGATGAAATTGACCACAATGATATTCGCAAAGCTGGCTTTGTGTTTTGCGGACAGGGTAAGCCGACCACGTTTAACCCTCAGCTTATTGATAGCGGTATTACCGCAGAGGCTCTGAGCCCACAGCTGTACGATACGCTGCTCACGCTCGATCCTAAATCACATCAGCCCGTGGCAAGCATCGCCGAGAGTTGGTCAGTAAATGAATCAGGGACGGAATACACGTTTAAGCTTAAACGTGGTGTTCAATTCCAAACCACGCCTTGGTTCGCACCCACTCGCCCATTGAATGCAAAAGATGTGGTATTTAGCTTCAAGCGAATCATCGATGTAGACCATCCTTTTCACCAAGTAGGTGGTGGTTTTTATCCATGGTTTGCAGGGTTAGATTTTCAAAACCTACTCCAAGACGTGGTTGCAATAGATGAGCATACGGTAAGGTTTACGTTATCTCAGCCAAACTTTTCTTTCTTGGCCAATATTGCCACCAGCCATGCGGTTATCTTGTCTGCGGAGTATGGACAGCAATTGGCTGCAAAAGATCATAAAGAAGAAATCGACCAACTTCCTATCGGTACCGGCCCTTATCAATTAAAAGAGTACCAAGTGAACGATTTGATTCGATTAGAGCGTCATTCTAATTACTGGAAGTCACCAGCAAAAATGGAACAAGTGGTGTTCGATATCTCTCACAGAGGCACGGGTACATTAGCTAAACTTTTAAGAAACGAGTGTGACGTACTCTCTTCACCTATTTCGAGCCAAATACCTGTCATTCAAGAAAATGACAACCTTGAGCTGACGGCTACACCAGCTAACAACGTTTCCTTTATTGCGATAAACACAGAAACCACCGCGCTGAGTGATGCTCGAGTTCGCCAAGCTCTTAACTTAGCGATCAACCGTCAAAATATTTTAGATTCGGTTTACTACGGAACTGGCTCCCAAGCTTATACCTTGCTACCACCTAATTCATGGGCTTATCAAAAAGACAGCGTAAAAATTCGTTATGACCGGAATTATGCATTGGCACTACTTCGAGATGCAGGCTACGAAGACGGCCTAGAATTGACCATGTGGGTACCACTTGAACCACGTGCTTTTAACCCAAGCCCTCGTAAGACTGCGGAGTTAATCCAAGCGAATTTTGCCGATATTGGGGTTAAATTAACGCTACTGACCGATGATAGGTTTGAACGTGTGGATTTGGAGAACATCAACGATATCGATTTACTTTTAACAGGTTGGATTGGTGATACCGGGGATCCTGACAACTTTTTCCGCCCTTTATTATCTTGCGAGTCTGACCGCGTTGGCCTTAACGTGTCCATGTGGTGTAACGATGACTTCGATTTCTTGCTCGATTTGGCGTTAGAAACTCAAGAACCGCGTTACCGTTTGAACCTATATCGCCAAGCACAGAACATTTTGAATCAAGAGTTCCCGGTTATTCCTCTGGCGCATGGCGTGCAGTTCCGTGTGCACGACAAATCGCTGACAGGCTTCAAATCAAGCCCTTTCAATGCCCAACCGTTTGATAGAGTTGAGAGAATTCACTGATGTTTTGGTATACCGTTCGACGCTTTAACCTATTTATCATCACTTTGATGATCCTTACATTAGTGGGCTTTTCTCTGCTACGCCTTGACCCTCTCTCGCACTGGGCAAACGTTGATTTTTGGTCTGGTTGGCAAACTTACTTAATCAACCTTTCTCAGCTTGATTTTGGCATAAGTAAAAACGGCAACGCGATTTATGACGAGCTCGCCGTTGTATTCCCAGCCACTTTGGAATTGTGTTTCTTTGCCTTTTTGGTGTCCCTTTTGATCGGTATTCCACTTGGAACCGTGGCTGGGATGAAGCAAGGTAAATGGCTCGATACCAGCATTTCATTCATGTCAATGTCTGGTTATTCCGCCCCAATCTTTTGGGTAGCTCTGCTACTTATCATGGTCTTTTCATTGGAATACCAACTATTTCCCGTTGCGGGACGGTATGATTTACTTTACGAAATTGATCATGTAACCGGGTTTGCCATTATCGACGCATTCATGGCGAAAGGCGAATACCGCGCTCACGCACTGCAAAGCGTTATTGAGCATATGGTACTGCCATGTTTGGTGCTCGCTTTGGCTCCAACCACCCAGGTTGTCGGACTAATGCGCTCCTCGGTAGCGGAAGTGATGAGCCAAAACTACATCCGTGCAGCGAGAATCAAAGGTCTTTCGAACCGCGAAATCGTAACTCAACATGTATTGCGGAATGCGATACCGCCTATCATTCCCAAAGTTGGTGTTCAACTTTCGAGTATGATTACCTTAGCTATCATCACGGAGTCTATTTTTAACTGGCCAGGTATTGGTCGTTGGCTTTTAGATGCGCTAGCAAGCCAAGACTATGCATCTATCCAAGCTGGCGTGATGGTACTTGCGACTTTGGTTCTTACCGCTAACATACTCTCGGATTTGATTGGCGCGATGATTAACCCTTTAGTTCGAAAGGAATGGTATGCTAACAAATAACGTTTATCAGGAAGAGCGCATTCCAACACAGTTTGAGCGTTTTTGGCGAAGCTACCGCGCCAACGGACTAGCCATGTTTGGCTTGTGGTGCTTGGTGTTTATCGTCCTTATTACCATTTTTGCCCCCCTACTTGCACCATTTGACTCCCAAGCACAGTCAGGTGAGTTGCTTGTGCCGCCATCATGGGCCCCAGCAGGAACGGTTGATTACTTTTTGGGGACCGATGACTTAGGTAGAGATATTCTTTCGCGCCTGATTATGGGCTCTCAGCTGACATTTGGCGCTGCTGTCGCCATCACCGCAATTGCTGCCGTTGTAGGCTGTTTAATTGGCGTATTGGCAGGTATGACGAAAGGCTTACTGTCGAGTACTCTCAACCACTTGCTCGATACCGTCATGTCGATCCCGTCGCTCTTATTAGCAATCATTTTTGTGGCATTTCTAGGCTTTGGTGGGTTCAATATTTTACTCGCAATATGCTTGGCTTTGATTCCGCGTTTTATTCGCTCCGTTTATATCGCAGTCCACACCGAAGTTGAAAAAGACTACATAATGGCAGCACGCCTTGATGGCGCTAATGATTTCTACTTACTGTGGAGTTCAATTCTTCCTAACATTCTGACGGTCATTGCCGCTGAAATCACACTCGCGCTCTCTGCTGCGATTTTAGATATTACGGCACTGGGTTTTCTTGGCCTAGGCGCACAGGCCCCAAGCACCGAGTGGGGAGCAATATTAGGTGACTCTGTCGAGCTTATTTATATTGCACCTTGGACAGTGACCCTACCCGGCCTGACCATCATGTTTACTGTTATTACCCTAAACTTAGTAGGTGAAGGTGTACGTCAAGCGCTTAATGCGGGGATCGAATAATGCCGTTGTTAGATATTCGACATTTGACCATTGAGATCGAAACACCTCAAGGGTTGGTCAAAGCCGTTGACCGAATGAGCCTAACTTTGAACGAAGGCGAAATTCGTGGTCTTGTAGGTGAGTCTGGCTCTGGAAAAAGCTTAGTTGCAAAAGCGATTGTCGGGGTAAGTAAAGATAACTGGCGCATCACCGCAGACCGTATGCGCCTTGGCAATATTGACTTGCTTCAGCTTACACCAAAAGAGCGTCGGCGCGTCATTGCTCGTGATATTGCGATGATTTTCCAAGAACCTTCAACTTGTCTTGACCCTTCAGAGGAAGTCGGGCGTCAATTGATTGAATCCATTCCATCTCGCGCATTTGAAGGGAAATGGTGGGAGCGATTTAAATGGCGTAAAAAACAGGCCATCGCGCTTTTGCATAAAGTGGGTATTAAAGATCACAAGCGTTTAATGGGTAGCTACCCTTATGAACTGACTGATGGTGAGTGTCAAAAAGTCATGATTGCCATGGCGATAGCGACCAAACCAAAGTTGCTGATCGCAGATGAGCCAACCAACGACTTAGACCCGATTACTCAATCGCAAATTTTGCGTCTGTTGAGCCGCATGAACCAACTTAATAACACAACCATTTTGCTTATCGGCCACGACTTAGCGACCATAACACAGTGGGCAGGACGTATTACGGTAATGTATTGTGGTCAGTCGGTGGAGTCTGCCGATACCAGTAAAATCATTGCGGCACCCAAGCACCCGTACACCGATGCCTTGCTTAAAGCGATGCCTGACTTTAATGATTGGGTACCACACAAGCAAAAACTCCAATCCCTACCGGGCTCGATTCCGCCATTGCAGCATCTGCCTATCGGTTGTCGCCTCGGACCACGTTGCCCATATGCGCAGAAACAATGTGTAGAAATTCCACACACCAGACGAATTAAGAATCATAAATTTAACTGCCACTTTCCATTGAACACGGAGAAAAAGTCATGAGTGCGTTACTTGAAGTCGATAATTTATCGAAGCAATTTGTTACGCGCTCCCGTCTGTTCAAACGTCAGGTTAATGAGGCAGTTAAACCGGTAAGCTTTACTTTAGAGCCAGGACAAACTATTGGTTTTATTGGTCAAAACGGGTCAGGAAAATCCACACTAGCTCGTATGCTTGCTGGCGTTGTTGAACCAAGCTCCGGAGAGATCCGTGTGAATGGCGAACGATTGGAGCACAAAGATTACGCGACACGCTGCAAGCTCATCCGCATGATTTTCCAAGATCCAAACACATCGTTAAACCCACGAATCCAGATTGGTCGTATTTTAGAAGGTCCGCTAAAGCGAAATACCAACATGCCGCCAGATGCGCGCATGCAGCGTGTAAAGAACACCCTGCTCCGCGTAGGATTGCTGCCTGAGCACGCCTATTTTTATCCACAAATGCTAGCTGCCGGTCAAAAACAGCGCGTGTGTTTGGCTCGTGCACTTATTCTTCAACCTTCCATCATTGTCGCTGATGAGGCGTTAAACGGTTTGGATATGGCAATGCGCTCGCAGATCATTAACTTATTCCTCGAGTTGCAAGAAGAGATGGGATTGTCATTTGTGTACGTGTCTCAGCATATTGGCATTGTTAAGCATATTACTGATAAAGTGATGGTGATGCATGAAGGTGAAGTGGTCGAGTTTGGCGAGACCAACCAAGTATTGACTCATCCCGAGCATCCTATTACTCAACGACTAGTCGAAAGCCACTTTTATAAAGCGCCAAGCCATCAAACAAAATAGCTTATCAAAGATGTAATCGTGCAAATGTAAAGAAGCCTGCTTTAACGCAGGCTTCTTTATTGCATGGGTACTAATCAAAAAACTAACGGCGGCTCGCTTGTTTGCGCAGTTCAAAATCAAACTCGTCAGGAAACAATACGACCCCTTCTTCATTTTGATTTGGGAATACAACAATCGATAGCTCGTCATCCTCTAGACCAGAGGTCCAACGGCTGTGCCACTTGTTTAAAGAGATCGCCTCAGGCTCGCAATCTTCCCAATCACCATTCGCCCATTGCAAAGCAAATTCTTCGTTTGGCCATACTGGTACACAATCATCATCTTCTGTATTTAACATGACACAGCCATGTTCGTCTTTCAGAATCCAAACCTTACGATTCGCCACAATCTCTTTTACGCAGTACTTTAAACGTTGCTCTTCGTTGTAGCGATTAATGGTATCCATCTGCTCTTGGGTCAGTTGCTCAGACATATTCGTCTCCTATTTCCCATAGAAAAATGCCCGCAGCTAGGCGGGCATTTAAAGTATATGCTAGAAAATTAAGCTAGCTCAGTTTGAAGCCAAGGCCAACCTTGCTTCTTACGGCTTAGCGTGTTTTCCATCATTAGCATGCCGTCTTTTTCGTGCTTAACAAGCTTCTCAGCCCACTCACCTTTGTATAGAAGACGAGTTTGAGCAGTCGTGATGTCTGTTAGCATTACAGCAGCGAACGCTAGGTTATCTTTCTCACAACGAGATTCTAGGTCTGCTTCTAGTGCTTCGATCATACCGTCAACTTGCTCAAGAGTTGCAAGTTCAACCTGACCAACCACTACGTCACGACCGTTGAATGGGTAACCTTTAAGGTCTTTCTCAACAAGCTCAGCCGCTGATAGACCTTCGATGTTTGTTTTAGCAATTAGAAGATCTTTAGTGAACGCGTCAACATCTTGTACGTCTGCGATTGCCGCTAGTTCAGCAACGGCATCTTTGTCTTTTTGTGTACAAGTTGGAGAAGCAAAACCTACTGTGTCAGATAGAATTGCTGACATCATTAGCTTAGCAATTTGTGGAGTAATCGCGTGACCTTCAATCTTGAACATGTTGAATAGAACAGTGTTGGTACAACCAACAGGCCAGATCCATGCTTCCATTGGGTTTACTGTCATCACGTCACCTAGACGGTGGTGGTCAACAATACCCGCAATTTCAGCTTCTGCGATATCGTCTGGTGCTTGTGCTAGATCTGAGTAATCTACTAGCCAAACGGTCTCACCCGCAACTGATGTGCGAAGCTCAGGAACTTCAGCGCCAGCAACTTCTAGGATGTGCTGAGTTTCACGGTTGATTTCGCCTTGGCGAATTGGCATAGCTTCAACGCCACGCGCTTTTAGAAGTTCAGTTGCAACGAGTGCACTACAAATACTGTCACTGTCTGGGTTCTTATGACCTACAACTAGAATCATGTTTCTTCCTATTCAAGTCAATTTTATACGCCGCCTAATACAGTTAATTAGGGCGTGTTTGCTCACAAAGGCCGATACTTTACCTGATTTCAGAGAGTTTGACACGAAGAAAAGTTCACAATGCTATTGCGAATAAATCTCATTTACATATAATGATAATTATTCCTATTTGCATTTGAGTAAACGATGAACGCGACCCAATTATTACACTCTGCACAACAGTTGTTTCAGCCTACTCAGTTTCGTTTAGCTTATAAGCGATTGCTGATCCCTATCGTCATGCTCATTTTGCTAGGCAATGAAAATACACGTGACGTAGCCGTACAGACGCTATCCGACTCATTCTGGGCGGTGTCATGCTATGTTGCTGCCACATTGGCTATTTATCATTATCTTTCAAACTTTATGTCGAAAACCAATCGAATTACCGAGCTATATCATCGCTCGCGTAATCATCAGGTTTTCTTTGCTTCTTTGTTGGGTGCTTTGCCTGGCTGTGGTGGCGCTATTGTTGTGACAACGCAATTTATTAGTGGCCGAGTAGGATTTGGTGCGATTGTCGCGGTACTTACTTCAACAATGGGTGACGCTGCCTTTTTACTTCTGGCCGCCAAACCAAGTGTTGGATTAGGCGTGGTTGGATTAGGCATTATCGTGGGTACTCTTTCAGGGTTAGTCGTTAATGCTTTTCATGCTGATAACTTTCTGCGACCAGAACCAAAAGAAGCACCTCAGACACATGCTTGTTGCCAACACCAGACAGACCGACACACACCCCTTGAACAACGTGCAATCAATCTACAAGGCGCATTTTGGAAATGGCTTATTGTGCCTGCTAGTGTCGTTGCTGTGTTAATGTCTTTCCAAATCGATATTAATCAGCTGTTGTCTTTGCAGGCCAATACCATTGAATGGCTGGGCGCTATCTTCGCGGTGATCACAATGTCGTTGTGGGCTATGACAAAAGAGCTCGGCGATTATCAGTCAACGGTCTCTGAAGATGAAAAAATCGTGGACTCACACCCGATTCAAAAAGCAGCACAAGATACGAATTTCGTCAGTGCTTGGGTGATCGTGGCGTTTCTGGCGTTTGAACTGACGACCTATTTTTCTGGACTCGACCTTGTAGAAACCTTTTCTCATTGGGGAATTTGGATGCCATTAGCTGGCCTAGCCATTGGTATGTTGCCTGGTTGTGGACCGCAAATTTTAGTCACTAGCCTATACATTTCTGGTGCAGCGCCACTTTCTGCGCAACTGGCCAATGCGATTTCTAACGATGGTGACGCCCTATTCCCCGCTATTGCAATGGCACCGAAAGCTGCTTTGGTCGCGACTATTTACTCGTCCATTCCTGCGTTTATTGTTGGATACGGGTATTACTTTTTATTCGAGTTCTAACGCTCAGAGCATCAAACGAGAAAGGAGCCGCAATAGGCTCCTTTCTTGATCTTGGTATTAGGCGATTTACTTCACGTTATGCTGTAACGATCGCTTTCGCATTGAGCCCTTTATCCACGCTCACCATTAACAACTGGCAAGGTTCTTGGTTTAGCTTTTCCCCTGTCCAGTAATCATACCAGTCCACCGGTTGATCAGACGTCAGCGTAAATTCCATCGCTCCGTAACTCGCATAATTAAACAAACAATGGAGGTCATTCTTCGTCGTTAGTTTTAAAAACGCGTGATTTAAACTCAAAGCGGTAAACTTTGCAGATTGCTGGTTACGTTGTTGACGTAACATGAGCTTAGACAGTGTCTTCTTAGCAAACGGCGTAATCTCAGGGAGCGGGTCACCAGACAGCAGCAAACCACCACTCGCTAATAACACCGTGCGATGAAATTCATACTCTTCTCTAGATGCAGATTGATTAGCTAATGAAGTGAACGTGGCGCAATCCGGGTCAATTTGCCACAATTTTCGATGCTGCCAACTACGGTAAAAGGTTTCTTTGGCTATCTGTTCGAATCGACGACTATGACGCTCTACATCGTCAGAAACACGCATTGCATCCACAAGCCCCAGAGATGGCCACATTGGCGCGTTGCAACCTAAAAGCCACGCATCACCAGCGCCTTTGGCAATCGCTTCCATTCCTAAGCGATACGCCTCAACGCCTGTAATACCAGATTGTTTACGAACACCTTTTAAGGTGCCCCAATAGTTCGCGTCTAGCTTGAACAACTCAACGCCCCACTCTTGTCTCATGACAGAGACTACATTCGTCAGATGGTCTTGTACTTCTGGGTTTGAGGTATCGAGTATGTACCAAGGCGTGCATCGCCAACCACCGTATGTGACATCTTCTGCTTTAAGTAAGCCACCATCCTTGTGGCGAACAAACCACTCTGGATGCTGTTTGAAGATCTCCGACTCAGGCTGTGCAATGAAAGGCGCCATCCAAATTGCCGGCTTTTTTCCTTTTGCACGGATGTTATGAATGAGCTCTTTTACGCCACCAGAAAACTTATCTGATGGGGTTAACCAATCGCCCATAAAGGCTTGATAGCCATCATCCAGAAGTACCCACTCTAGGTCTTCGAGCTTATCTTGCATACAATCTACGTTCTGCATGATGTTTTGCTCTGTCACGTCTGCGTAGTACGCGTACCACGAACACCAACCAACAGGCGCATCTTGTGTCACACCTTGGCGAACAGGATGATGCTCTGCAATCATCTCGCCATAGGTTTGATAAAGCTCGGACAGTGATTGACCGCAGAGTACCGCCACGGACTCAAGTTGATTACTTTCCCAATCCGCCACTTGAGTCAACTCACCATCAATTGCGGCTGATAAAACCCAATGCCCATCACGCAGCACAACATCAAAATAGCCTGCAAAGCGATGACATGATGTGAAGCCAAATAATGTGTAGCCCGCTGAACCTTCCACCACTAAATAGTTGTAATAACGCTTAGGGGCATCTTTAGGGTAGATTCGATAAGAAGGATTATTGTCTGGGCAGCGACCAATATCAACGGGGTGATTGATCGTTCCCGCCGTTTGCGCCAACATTTGAAAACCATCCCCAATTACGTTGGCCTCGTGCTCGTACAAAAACGGCATTTCGAATAACACTTCACGGTCGGTAAAGGTTTTATTGTGAAGACCGGCAAAAGAAAAATGTAATTGATTACCCTTGACTTCAACTTGGGAGTCATTGTTATTCACAGTGATCTCAGTGTGATTTGCTAATTGAATGCTCTGAGCCATAAAGAGTCTACTCACTTAATTATTATTGTTTAGCTTGGCGCATTATCTCCTGCTTGTCTCACCCAATTCGTTACCATCATCACGAATACCAGTCTTGTTTAACGTTATGAAGTTACTATTGAGACAACGCTCACTGAAATTTTGATAAAAAAATACCAGCCCTGAGGCTGGTATTTCGATTTATGCAAACTGCACTAATTAAGCAACTTCGATCGGACCACCAAATGAAGTGACTGGCGGCACTTTACCTGTGAACTTCTCGAAGTCTACGATACATGTGTTCGCAGAAGTCGCCTGTGCAAGCTCAGAAGAACCGATGTCTTGCGTTAGCGTGTTAGGATCACCGTAGGTACAGATTGCGCCCTCTTTCTCGTTTAGAGGACCGTACCATGCACCTTCTTCGATACGAATAACGCCACGTGGGTAGCTGTCAGTCAAAACAGCACCAGCTAACAGCTGACCACGACCGTTGAATACACGTACCAAATCACCATCTTTGATGCCTTTTGCTTTGGCATCCGCTGGGTTGATGTAAACCGGCTCACGACCTTGTACCGCGTAAGTCGCGCGGAACTCTTCAGACTCACACATTTGAGAGTGAAGACGCTTATCAGGGTGGCAAGACTGCAACCAGAATGGATATTTATCTGAACCAGGACCACCGTGTGAACGCTCTGATTTTTCGAACCACATTGGGTGCTCTTGACAGTGTTCGTAACCGTAACGGCCGATCTTGCGTGATGTAATCTCGATGAAGCCAGACGGTGTACCTAGTGGGTTAAGCTCAGGATCTTTACGGAAGTCCGCATGACGAACCCAAGGTTTACCTTCACCGAAGTCTAGTACGCTCTTCTCCCAGAACTCGTTGAATTCTGGCATTTCGAACTTACCTTCGTTCGCTTTTTTACAATCGTTGTAAAGGCTTTCGATCCATTCCATCTCGCTCATACCACGAGTGTATTCTTCGCGGCGACCAAAACGCTGAGTTAGTTCACTCATGATTTGGAAGTCAGGCTTAGATTGGAACAATGGATCAACTAGGCGATGCATCGCAATCAGACCTTTGTTCGAGTATGAACCGTATACGTCGATGTCGTTACGTTCCCATTGCGTACACGCCGGTAGAACGATATCTGAGAAACGACATGTCGCAGTCCAAGCAAACTCGATCGTTACAACCGTTTGAAGCTTGCGGAACGCTTTCTTCATGCGGTTACGATCTTGATGGTGGTGCCATGGGTTACAACCCGAGATAACCATCATCTTGAAGTCTGGCAGTTTCACTTTACCGCCGTTGTAGTTGATCTCTTTGCCAGGCTCTAGCAGACAGTCGATCCAACGTGCAACAGGGATAGTACGACTGTAACCGTTAAAGTCGTTGTTGTCCCACTTCGGTTTCATACCTGTATCTAGGTTACGAGGGAAACCACCAGGGCCCGCGAAACCGGTTGAAGGTACACCGATACTTGAGTAGTGGTGACCGTAAGAGATACCACCGCCAGGTAGACCGATTTGACCAACCATTGCAGCAACCACAGCCGCTGCCCAGTATGGCTGCTCACCGTGCTCTTGACGCTGGATACACCAACCCATCAGGATCTGTGTACGACCGCTGACTAGCATGCGTGCGAATTCACGGATCTTGTCCGCTTTCACGCCACAAATTGCTGCTGCCCACTCAGGCGTTCTCTCTACTTTGTCTTTTGTCTTACCTTGAACGTATTGAATGAACTCTTCAAAGCCTAGACAGTAAGTATCAATGAACTTCTTATCGTACAGGTTTTCGTTGTACAACACGTGTGCCACAGCGAGCATGAACGCTACGTCTGTCAGCGGGTTGATGTACAAGTGATCGTTCTCTAAGTAGCGCTGAGTTTTGTTCTTCACTGGGTCTACAGATAGAACGTTGATCTCACCTTTCGCCACTTTTTCTTTTAGTTGTGCAAGGTACTTAAACGACTCATGCGTTTCACAGTTCCAACCTACTTGAAGGTTTTTCACTGGGTCGTTGGCCCAAAGAACGATGTTATCAGAGTTTTCTAGGATCTCAGACCAAGACGTACCTTGTGCGTAAACTTCGGTTGAACCTAGCACGTACGGCATAATGGTTTGGCCTGCACCCGTCGAGTAGTCACCTACTTTAGTGATGAAGTTGCCATGCATGCCTACTGCACGTTGCATGTGCGCAGTACAGTTGTTGAATGAGCCTGTTTGGTTCCAACCTGTTTGACCTGCATGCAGCGCCCATGGGCCGTAGTCTTTTTGAATACGTTCTAGCTCACGGTAGAACAAGTCTAGCGCTTCATCCCAAGTTACTCGGATGAAACGGTTGTTACCACGAGTATCTGCGCTGTATTTGTGTTTCTTCAACCAATCTAGACGAACCATTGGGTAACGAACACGTGAAGGGCTGTAGATAATGCCCTTGATACCGTTCAACATTTCTGTTGGGTTTTTGTCTAGCTCTAGCGGCTTGATCTCTTGAACTTTACCCGCGTAGATGTGGGCGCGGAACGCGCCCCAGTGAGAACCGGTTACTTTCCAAGTACCTGTCGTCTCAACGGCATTTGCAGAGGCGGACGCCAATAAGCTAGGACCAATTACTGACGCTGCACTTGTGGTTGCTACACCTTTAAGAAAACTTCTTCGTGTAATAGCCATTTAAAATTACTCCAATCCGACGCTTATTAGTGGTGACCTTCAGCATAATCTGAAGAGTGTTTCTGTAGATACTTCAAGATCAGTGCTTCACTGTCTGTATCTAGGTTAACGAACGCCAACATACCGTCGAACATACCTGGCCAGGTGTTCGCGTCGAAGTGCGCTTCCGCAGGTTGAGTGTGACATACAGAACAATTGGTCTTGTAGGCTTCACGAGATTTTTCCCAAACAGGATTGATGTCGTTCAGCATAGACTCTTTCTTAATCCATACTTTCGCCGCTACTTTTTCCCAAGGAAGGCCTGTTAACTCATCCACTTTTTTCTCACCAGTCGTCACAATGTTGCTGTCTGTTGCTGCTTCTTTCATCAGAGACGCAGTCGCAATGTTCTTACCGAAGTCTTCTTGAATTACACGACCAAAACCTTTTGCTTTGCGCCAACCGTCAATTTCGATCTCAACAAACTCGCCTTTGTCTTCAAGAACTTTAACGGTCGATGCAGGATTAAGAAGACCAGCTTCTTTACTGCCTTGCGCATCAAAGTAAATTGGTAGGTGACGAACGCTCACGAGTTGCTGACCAACGCCGTAATCCGTGTTAGAAGTCATACCCTCTAGATCACCCACGATACCGCCAATGCTGTCCATGCCTGCTGGTAGGTTGTGCGCAATACCCTTGTGACAGTCAACACAGCTTTGATCTTTCTCAGCGGCTTGCTTCATTTGGATACGAGCGGTTGGAGACATTTGCTCGAAATCCATCGATTCGTAGTTGTGACAGTTTTTACACTCCAGAGATTTGTTTGCCGAGAAACGATCCCATTCGTGTTTAGCAAGTTCGATACGACGCTCTTCGAACACACCCGGTTCGTCGTAGTTGCCAAATACTTGTGCAAATACTTCTTTAGAAGCTTGCATCTTACGAGCGATCTTATCTGTCCAGTTATGTGGAACGTGACAATCAGGACAGGTAGCACGAACACCAGAGTGGTTTTTCCAGTGCACCGTTTCTTGTAGCTCAACGTACACGTTGTCACGCATTGTGTGACAACTAATACAGAATTCTTCTGTGTTGGTTGCTTCTAGAGCGGTGTTAAAGCCACCCCAAAAGATAACACCAGCAATAAAGCCGCCCATAGTCAGCACACCTAGGCTGATATGTACAGCTGGGCGCGTCATGGTACGCCACAGTTTAATGATTAATGATTTCATTATTTGCTCTCTTAAAATCTTTTCAAAAGTGTGGTTATGAGCTCACTGGCTTACATACCGTGCGCGCCTGGAGGTCCAAAGAAGAAGACTTGCAACATCCAAACGATGAACCCGTAGCCGCCAACAAAGGCCACACTCAGAATTGGGAAGAGAACAACTGCAATGAAGAGGAACGACTTCCACTCCAGGGAGCGTTTTTCACCACTCTCAATTTTATTAACATCACTCATACATTTGCCTATTTTGTATCTAGTGTTATTGAAAAGCCCGCGTAACCAAGCTTAAGTTTTTTACAATCTCTAATGGAAAATGTTAGACCATACTAATAGTAGGGTTCAATCAAATAAGCGACCTCAGACCTTGTAATTCAACACTTTTTTGAGCTCATCCAGAGATATGATGGATTGATGTTATTTATTAAAAAACATGAACAGATGTGACAAAATAAGTCTTTTAAGGAGTTGTTAAATAACCAACATTTAAGAAACATCGATCACATTTAAATCGTAATTACCATGCCATAAATCGACTTAAAAACTCCGAAAAAGATAACCACTTGTAAACAGAATGCTGCGTATTAATGTCTAAAATAGCACTCAAGGTTTACTTTAAGAACAGCAAAAAGTGCACATAGTGGTTCATATAAAGGGGAGGCTTAGATACAATTATTCGCGTATTTTCAAGGAGCGATTATGGATAACGTGGTGGATATAAGCTGGGTCAAACTGGCACTGTTTGGTTTGATTTTATTGGTCCCCTTCTTTATCAATGCCCGCTACAAATTAGGGATAGCAAAAGACACCATAATCAGTGTTATCCGAATGACACTTCAGCTCATATTGATTGGCGTGTATTTAGAATATCTTTTTCAATTGAACAGCTTACTTGTCAATATACTTTGGCTTGCCATCATGCTACTGATTGGTGCCAGCTCAATTGCGGGAAAAGCTCACTTACCTAAAAAGCCACTTATGCTTCCGCTACTAACGGGCCTTACCTGTGGTCTAATACCACTTCTGATAGCAATTACAGTAGGCTTAGTGCAACCATCCCCTATTTACAATGCGCAGTACATGATCCCACTTGCTGGTATGTTATTGGGTAACAGCTTGAGTAGTAATATCATCGCTCTTCAGAATTTGTTTACGGCTTTTGAGCAGAGACAAGCAGAATATGAGGCTGCAATCTCACTTGGAGCCTCTCCTCGCTACGCATCCTTCCCCTTCATTCAGGAGGCTCTTAGAAAGTCCCTTGCCCCGACTTTAGCTTCTATGGCCACTACAGGGCTGGTTACCTTACCGGGTATGATGACCGGTCAAATTCTAGGTGGCGCGAGCCCGATGGTTGCGATCAAATACCAGTTAGTAATTATGCTGGCTATTTTCGTCATGTTGAGTGCCTCCGTAACCATAACGTTAGAAATGACATTGCGCTGGGTACAAACCAAAGAAGGCCGAATCAAGATAAAAATCGAGCAACCCGAATCGACCAAAACTCATGGTTAGCTGGCGCTTGTGGGTAAAGACCGTTAAACAACTCATGTTGCCAAGTCGAACGTACTTATAACTGAATAACTCAACTATTCTTCGAGCACTCATCAAGACGCTTTCAGATGAAAAGTCAGGCAGAATTCTTTTTGATATAAGCCTCTAATTTTATGAAATTTTCTTTGCAAGTTTAGATACGCACGACCTTTGATACAGGTTATCCACAGAAAATGTGGATAAGCCCCCAAAACCCATACGCAACCAGAAACATAGCAACATAAGTGATCAATCGAATCGTCATGCATTGATCACGTGACTGACATGTTCTAATTTTAAAGTAAAGGCAGTGACCACAAACTTGGAGAGACGTACATGGATGTCTTAATGATCAAAGAAAATTACGATGAACTTCTGTCCGATGCACCTCTGGATTGGCTCGTTCAAGAACCAAAGGAAGTAACTTCTCATTGGCTCCCAACCGATTTTGGCATCAACGAAGAGTTGATTTAGCATAACTCGACTTATTTGACATTTGCAGAGACAAATAAAAAGAAAGGCGAACCATCTGGTTCGCCTTTCTTGTGATCTTCTAAACTTATCGCAAATGGTTATCTTCATCGCGTAGATAAATCATCCAATACCACATGCCAACAAATACGCCACCACCAATAATGTTTCCTATCGTAACAGGAATTAGGTTGTTTACGATGAACCCCATCATGTTTAAGTCCGCGTAGTTTGCAATATCTGCCCCTGTCATTTGCCAAAACGCTTCTGGCGCAAAGTACTTAATACCAATCGCCATAGGTACTTGGAACATATTCGCAATACAGTGCTCAAAACCTGCCGACACGAACATAGCCACAGGCAAAATCATGACCGCTATTTTATCTGTCAATGTTCGCCCACTAAACGTCATCCAAACTGCAATACAAACTAATACGTTACACATGATGCCAAGCGCAACAGCAGCAAAGAAACCATGATGTAATTTGTGTTGGGAGATCGCCATCGCGTTGAGACCAACTTGGCCATGATCAAACATATATTGCTTGGTAACTAGCATACAGGCCACGAGCAAAATGGCCCCAATCATATTGCCAAAATAAACCACCAACCAGTTTTTGATAAGTGCTTGCCAAGAGATTTTTCCACTCGCACGCGCAACTAGTGTCAGCACAGAGCTAGTGAAAAGCTCGCCGCCAGTAACCACCACCAAAATCAAACCAAGGCTAAATGCCAGACCACCAATGAGTCGTGTAATGCCCCAAGGCAGCTCGCCTGCGCCTGTCGTTACTGTGGTATAGAAGATGAAAGCAATACCAATATGAAGCCCCGCAGAAATGGCGAGCAGAAAAGATTTGATTGGAGCTTTCGTTGCTTTGCCTACCCCCACTTCAGCCGCGCGTTCCGCAGCTTGTGGCGGTAATAGTGAGTCAAACTGATTAAAGTTCATTCTGGCGTAACATTTAGAAACATTTAAAGAGGCGCGGATAATCGCTCTATTTCCCTATTTTTTCAAGTGCTATTTGGCGTGTTTACTAAAATCGTTGTTATTGGGAGAACAAGCAATAAATGGCGCCTATCATTCGCTACCGTAAGTATCAATGATACTTAACAAGTATTCGGCCTTTCGAACAAAGATCCTGCGTTATATCAGCCTGATAGCGCCATACTTAACACTTCTTGTCGTTGAATGTTGCCCAACGCTACTTTTCAGACTAGCTTGGTAAAAAAAGCGCAAAGGAATCATTTATGAAATATTCAGCTGAACATATCGCCGAATTGAATCTACTTCTTCAGTTCGACCTAAGTAGTGCTGCAACTGGTATTAAAGTTCATACAGACGCGTCAGAAGAAATGCAGGCAGCCGTTGCTCGTCTATATAAGAAGCAACTTTGTACACAGCCTGACGGTGGTTATCTAACAGACGAAGGCATTGAAGTTGCAGAACATGCAGATAAGATTTTAAGAGTTTTGTCTGTGTAATTTGAACAAAAAACGCCACCGAACTCGGTGGCGTTTTTTAGTCCTATATTTTTCCTGTCGATGCCTGTGGCAATAATCGCTTTTTCATTTTGCTAAATGGTTGAACCTTGTCATACAACCAGTTAAAACCAGTGGCATAAAATAGGAAGAAAACGAGGAAGCCGGCTTCCAGCATTAGAGCTTGAAGAAGCGTAATTTCTAAGAACCAGGCAATCACAGGTAGAGAGATAAAGATCAATCCTCCCTCGAAACCAATAGTGTGTCCAAGCCGCATCGCTAAACTTCGCTCAGCTCGATTGTCACCAAACCACTTATCAAAATACAAGTTGTAGATGTAGTTCCATATCACGGTATACATGCTCAACCCGACCCCAACCAACGCGAGATCACTAGAACCCTTTCCAGTGATCAATGAAGCCGCTGGTACAATAATCGCGAGTGCGATTAACTCAAAAAGTACTGCATGAAAAATTCGTTCGTTACGAGTCATATTTCTCTGTCCAAATAGTTCTACTCAATGCTTAGAATTTTATCTATTATTTAGATAACCAAAAGTTAGATACCATCGGTTTAAGCGATATGTTTACCATCGAACAACTGCAAGCTTTCATTGCTACATCAGAAGCAGGATCATTTTCAGGAGCAGCTAGAAAACTGGGGCGAGCTCAATCTGTAGTGAGCCAGCACATCATGAATATGGAGATCGACTGTGGCGTTGAGCTTTTCGATCGATCAGGCAGGTACCCTAAATTAACTGAGAATGGCCTCGCGCTCGTACCTTATGCACAAGCAACAATCAGCCAACTCGACCGCCTAAACAATAGGGCATCACAGCTCTTTTCCACGCCAACGAACAAATTAGTCTTAGCTATTGATGAAGGGATTCCTCTGACTCGCTTGCCGGATGTGCTAAAGAAGTTAGAGCAACGCTTTCCACACTTACAAGTTGAATGCTTAACGGCATCAAGCCCTGATATCATTGAATTGGTTAAGTCGGAACGCGCCACGACTGGGATTATTTTGAGTGATTTACAAATGCCAAGGCACATCGATTTCACCAATCTTGGCAATATTGCATTTGATGTCTATGTCTCTTCAACACATCCTTTAGCAAAGCAGCAAATCACTCACATTGATCAACTAAAACAACATCGTCAATTGGTCATACGATCCAAAAGTGCAGAGCCATGTGGCCTCAATCAAGCATTTAGCCCAGATATCTGGTACGCTGATAACTACTATATTTTGTTGGAATTGGCGAATAAAGGGTTTGGTTGGTGCTTTCTACCACAGCATTTAGTCGTGTATTCACCTAATACATTAAAAAAAGTTGGGGATGATTTCACAAAACTGGCTTGGCAAGTCAATGTTGACCTTATTCAGCACCAGAAATGGCATTCAGATCCCCTCCATCAACAAGCCAAAGCAGAACTGCTCAACCTATTCGGGCAGACATAAGTAAGTAGGAAGACCCAAATGGCAAATACATTGATCGTAGGTGCAGGCTGGCTCGGAACTCCGCTAGCAGAAAAATTGATGAAAGATGGACACTATGTTGTCGTCACTCGTCGTAGCCAAACTCGATTAAAAGAGTTACCCACCTCATTAACTCACTCCGCATTGTTCGATTTCAATCAATTGAACGCCACAGCACGGCTAGATGAGCTGCTCAAACAGCATCAAATTACGCACGTTATCGGTGCTTTTCCTCCAGGATTTCGTAAAGGACGCGGTCAAGAATATGCACAGCAATGGCAAATACTTGCCAACGCAGCTAAGCAAAACAACGTTGAAAAACTTCTCATGATCAGCTCTACAACGGTTTACCCTAACCTTGCTTCCGATATGGAAGAAGCTGACGCGTCAATCTCTTTAGCAGCCGAAAGCCCTTATTTCTCTGACAATGCACGTATTATGCTTCAAGCAGAGCAGCATGTTATCGACTCGAATATTAGCTTTGTTATTCTACGTTGTAGCGGATTAATCGGGCCAGATAGACACCCATCTCGCTTTGCAGCAAGGCTTCAACAAGTTAGTCGTAAAGCACCAGCTAATATGCTTCATCAAGATGATGCTGTCTCGGCTGCGAAATTTGCCTTAGGCAATTTAAGCAACCAAGTCATTAATGTTACGACACCTCATACTGTCAGCAAGGCTGAGTTCTACCAAGCTGCCATAAACAAAATCGGAAGTGAGATACCTCTTCCACCCGTCACAGAGCAAGCTGACAAGCGTATTCTTGCTGACAAACTACTCTCACTTGGTTATCGATTTCACTTCAATTCAACTTTGGATGCGCTATGAGACTCTATAGACATATAGAAACGCTTTGGGATTACATGCAACTTAAACATGAACTGAAGCCTGCGGACTGTTTGTTTGTGATGTGCAGCAATGATGTGCGTGTAGCGGAGCACGCTGCCAAGCTCTACCACCAAAAGTTGGCACCTTTGATTGTATTTTCAGGGGGTGAAGGTCGCTTCACAGATGGACTGTTTGAAAAAAGCGAAGCAGAAACCTTTGCCGAGATTGCAAAGTTGTCGGGCGTTCCAAGCAAAGCAATTTTGCTCGAGACTAAATCCACAAACAGCGGAGAAAACGTCCGCTTTACTGAGCAACGATTAAAAGAGGAAGGAAAACAATGTTCCTCGTTTATTCTGGTACAAAAACCGTTTATGGAGCGTAGAGCAATCGCGACATTTGAAAAACAGTGGCAGTCACCCTACACTCAGCTCCAAGTAAGCTCTGCGGCTCTTCCATTTTTTGAATACATTAATGAAGACATGCCATTAATGATGGTGCTAGAAGCACTAATGGAAGATTTCTCTCGCGTAAAAAGCTATCCAGAGAAAGGATTTCAAACCGAGCAGAACATCCCTCAGCAAGTCGAATCTTCTTACCAGGTTTTACTCGAGCGGTTTGGTTTTGACTTAGTCTAATTTTTTCTAACCGACAACAAAAAGCCACCAAGTTCGGTGGCTTTTCTGTATCAATACGGCTTATTTACCGAGTGCTTCTTTGTAATGTTGGCGGCATACGGAGACATACTTATCGTTACCGCCGATCGCAACTTGATCGCCTTCTTTAATTGCCACGCCGTGTTCATCGGTACGAATAACCATATTCGCTTTGCGGCCACAATGGCAGATTGTTTTGAGCTCAACCAGCTTGTCTGCCCAAGATAATAGATACTTACTGCCTTCAAAAAGTTCGCCTAGAAAATCGGTGCGAAGGCCGTAACACAATACTGGAATATGCAACTTATCAACAACTTCAGTAAGTTGATAAACTTGTTCTTTCGACAAGAACTGACACTCATCAACAAGAATACAGTGACGTTTTTCAACCTCATTCAGAGCTGCGATCTCTTGATACAAATTGGTATCCTGACGAAATAAATGTGCGTCAGATTGAAGACCAATACGAGAGCTCACTTTACCGACACCAAAACGATCATCTAGCGCAGCCGTAAAAATAACTGGCGTCATGCCGCGTTCTTGGTAGTTGAAAGAGGATTGAAGAAGCGTTGTTGATTTACCCGCATTCATTGCTGAGTAATAGAAATACATCTGAGCCACAGAGCATTACCTAAAGTTAAAGTTTTAATTTATGGAAATGGAAAATAAAAGGGCTGAATTATCAGCCCTTTAAAAATGAAAATTCAATTACTTACGACGCCACGTTGTGCCTTCTGGACCATCTTCCAGAACAATGCCCATTTCGGTCAGCTTGTCACGAGCCATATCTGCATTCGCCCAATCTTTCGCAGCACGAGAGTCGTTACGCAGCTTGATCAGAGCTTCGATTTCAGCCACTTCATCATCGTTACCCGCATCACCTTTTAGGAAGGCTTCAGGATCTTGGTGAAGAATACCGATCACGTCAGCTAGTTCACGCATTAGCGCACCGAGTTCGCTCGCTTTCTCTAGGTTTTCTGTCTTCAGGCGGTTAACTTCTCGCGCCATGTCGAACAGTACTGAGTAAGCTTCTGGTGTGTTGAAGTCATCATTCATCGCTGCAGTGAAGCGAGATACGTATTCTTCACCACCAGCAGGCGCCGCGTTTAGGTCTAAACCACGTAGAGATGTGTACAGGCGCTCAAGCGAAGCACGTGCTTGGTTTAGGTTATCTTCGCTGTAGTTTAACTGGCTACGGTAGTGACCAGACATTAGGAAGTAACGCACTGTTTCAGCATCGTAGTGACCAAGAACGTCACGGATAGTAAAGAAGTTACCTAGAGATTTAGACATCTTCTCACGGTCTACCATTACCATGCCGCTGTGCATCCATGTGTTCACGTATTGTGTATCGTGTGCACAGCATGATTGCGCGATTTCATTTTCATGGTGTGGGAACTGAAGGTCAGAACCGCCGCCGTGAATGTCGAAGTGGTTACCTAGGATTGAAGAGTTCATTGCTGAACACTCTATGTGCCAACCTGGACGACCTGGACCCCATGGTGACTCCCACGTTGGTTCACCCGGCTTAGACATCTTCCAAAGTACAAAGTCTAGAGGGCTGCGTTTTGCTGTTTCGATATCAACGCGCGCGCCAGCTTGAAGCTGATCAAGGTCTTGCTTAGAAAGCTTGCCGTATTCGTTGAATTTACCCACTTCAAACATTACGTCACCGTTATCTGCAACGTATGCAAAACCGCGCTCGATTAGCTTCTCAACCAATTCGATGATTTCAGCAATAAACTGTGTCGCACGAGGTTCAACGTCCGGACGTTTCATGTTCAGCGCATCAAAATCAGCGTGCATTTCACCAATCAAACGCTCAGTCAATGAATCGCAAGACTCACCATTTTCTGCGGCACGTTTGATGATCTTATCGTCGATATCTGTGATGTTACGTACAAACGTCAGATCATAGCCCAAGTAGCGAAGGTAACGTGATACAACGTCAAAAGAGACGAAAGTACGACCGTGACCAATGTGACAGAGATCGTAGATGGTAACTCCACAGACATACATACCGACTTTGCCAGCTGTAATTGGTTTGAATTCCTCTTTCTGTCTTGTGAGTGTGTTATATATCTTTAACATGATCTCTATCTATGATTGTGAATGAATAAAAGAAGATGAGTATATCAACTCCAACCTAGTTAGGTAATAGCAATTAACCGATAAAACGATAATCGGCTAAACTTCAAGCACAAAACGAAGAATTTCCTCTTCCTGAGTTTTTAAAGCACTAGAACTTAGGCTAGAATCTCGGGCTCAACACAACACAGTAAAGGAAAGTAGCATGATCACCCTTCACACTAATTTTGGTGACATCAAGATTCAACTAAACGAAGAGAAAGCGCCAGAGACAAGCGCAAACTTCCTTCAGTACTGCCGCGACGGTTTCTACGACAACACGCTTTTCCACCGTGTTATTGACGGCTTCATGATCCAAGGTGGTGGTATGGAGTCTGGTCTACGTGAAAAAGCGACTCGTGCACCTATCAAGAACGAAGCAAACAATGGCCTTAGCAACAAAGTGGGTACACTTGCTATGGCACGTACTATGGAGCCGCATTCAGCAAGCTCTCAGTTCTTCATCAACGTAAACAACAACACATTCCTAGACTTCCGTAGCGAAAGCCTAGATGGTTGGGGTTACTGTGTGTTCGGTGAAGTAATCGAAGGCATGGACATCGTAAATAAGATCAAAGGCGTTAGCACTGGTTCTTACGGCATGCACCAAGACGTACCTCTAGAAGACGTAGTAATCACTGGTACAACAATTGAAGAGTAATTCTTAGGAATTATTTTTAAAAGATAAGTTAATGGGGAGGCATAGCTTCCCCTTATTTCTATGACGACATTATTTATTTCCGATCTTCACCTTACCCCATCACGTCCTGATATCACGGAATGTTTTGTGACGTTCATGCGAACAGAAGCAACAAAAGCTGATGCACTTTATGTACTCGGCGATCTGTTTGAGTTCTGGATTGGTGACGATGACAACACCCCTTTTGCAGACCAAATCCGTGCAGAATTTAAAGCACTGACGGATGCGGGTGTGCCAACTTTTTTCATCCAAGGCAATCGAGATTTTTTACTCGGCAAACGCTTTTGCAAAGAAACCGGTATGACATTACTCGACGATGTCTGCACGATTGATCTTTATGGTCAAAAAGCCGTAATCCTACATGGCGATACGCTCTGCATTGACGATGTGAAATACCAAGAGTTTAGAAAAACCGTTCACAAGCCATGGCTACAATGGTTGTTTAACCGTATTCCTTGGTTCATTAAGAAGAAAATTGTCTCAAAAGTTCAATCCGATATTCGTGATGATAAAATGAGCAAGTCATTAGATATCATGGACGTCAACCAAAATGAGGTCGAGAAAGTGATGTCTCAGAACTGCGTCAACTTAATGATTCATGGTCACACACATCGCCCGAACACACATTTTTTTGACGTCGATGGCGTTAAAAAGACCCGAATTGTTTTAGGGGATTGGTATACGCAAGGCTCAGTTTTAAAAGTAAATTCTGATAGTTTTGACCTACAAACGAGACCGTTCATACAGAATTTGCGTTAAGCATGTAGAGCGTGTAGAAGATTCACGCTCAAGTCGTAGATATTTTGTAAAAAATCGCTATTATCATAATACTAAGTTAAACAGAACGAAGTACCTAATTGAAGTATTCTTACGTAGCTCGCCAACCGATTCTGGATAGAGAAAAACGAACCATAGGTTACGAACTCCTCTTTCGAGACGGCCCTAAAAATACCTTCCCTGAAGTAGAACCAGAGCTGGCTACTAGTCGACTGCTATCCGATCATTTTTTATCGACGCATTACAACACATTAGGAAACAAACTTGGCTTTGTTAACTTTCCGCATCAAAGCTTGGTGAACTTGGTCCCAACTTTGTTCCCTAAAGAATCTCTCGTCATTGAAGTCCTTGAAGACTGCGAACCGACAGAAGAACTGTTAGAAGCCATCAAGCACCTTCATGAGTGCGGATACAAAATTGCTCTGGATGATTTTGTTCCGACGAAAGCTTGGAAGCGTTTTCTTCCATACGTTTCCATGATCAAGTTTGATATTAGACTTGTGCCGATCAAGAAAGCTGCCATTTTTATTCAGGCGTTGAGCCCATTTAAAATCGACTTTCTTGCGGAAAAGGTAGAGACCTATGAAGAGTTTGAGCAAGCTCTAGAAGCCGGTTTTAACTATTTTCAAGGGTATTTTTTTAGCAAACCTGAGATGATCCAGAAAAAACGGTTGAACCCCGCGTTTCTTACCGTCATCCAACTTTGTAAAGAGATTGCTGATAAGCCCATCGACTTCAATGAGGTTGAACGTCTGTTTTCGATTGATGTGACGCTGTCATACAAGCTGCTTACTTACGTAAATTCAGGATATACATTAACGACTAAGATCAAATCGTTCAGACAGGCGCTTATTTATCTGGGTGAAGAGCGACTACGACGCTTTATTTCCTTAGTTGCAATTGCGTCCGTTCAAGAAGATAAACCTGACTCTCTTTACTCTTTAGCGATTCAGCGTGCACGAATGTGTGAACTGTTACTTAGTCAAATGAACACTAGGTATGACCCTGGGCAGGCTTTTTTGACAGGCATGTTTTCTTTACTCGGATCTTTGCTCGATCAACCGCTCTCGGATGTCATTGAAGATATCCCCGTTGACGAAGATATAAAACTCGCATTAACCAGTCGAAAAGGCGTACTTGGTCACTTACTTTCGATGACGATCGCCTACGAACAAGCGGACTGGGAGTTAGCCGAGCGATATTGCACCGTTCTTAAATTAACCGAACCTCAATTAGCAGACGCTTTTAATCAATCGACGGAATGGGCTCAAGAACTGCTGTCTCAAACGCCCTAAATCGCTATAATGCCTCACCTCCAGCCTCGCAATTGTGAGGTTGTTTGTTTTTACCGCTTAATTAATCGAGATTTCATTTTATGGCTTCTTCTTGCCCTTGCGGATCTAACCGCACCTACCAACAGTGTTGTGAAATTGCCCACAATAACCACGCTGACGTCACCACTCCAGAGCAGTTAATGCGCTCTCGTTACAGTGCGCATGTGTTAGGTCTAGTCGATTACGTGGTGAACACGTACCACCCAAGCTGTAATGCAGAAGAGCAACGCGAAGGCATTGCCCAGTCGATAGATAGCGATTGGTGCAAGCTTGAGGTAGTAAAAGCTGAAGCGGGTAGCAGTGAGAATGAAGGTTTTGTTGAATTCAACGCTTACTTTGATGAGGACGGCAAACGCTACTGTATGACAGAACGTTCTCGTTTCGTGAAAGAAGATGGGCTTTGGTACTACATTGATGGCACGTTCCCAGAAGAAGAGCCGGAACAAGATCCACGTTTGAACCAAACAGTAAGCAGTCTAAAGGTCGGCCGTAACGACCCGTGTATCTGTGGAAGCGGTAAGAAATTCAAGAAGTGTTGTGGGTAATCGCACCCACACCTAGCTTATTGAGCCCGCTTTAATGAGATTTCTGATCTCACCTAAGCCCGTCGGAATAACGTGGATATGTGCTTTCGTTTGAAATAGATAACTCTACTTCAAATACCGTTAGAAAATATATCGTCATTCTCAACAACGAAGAACAAGCGTGATTCAGAATCTAATCACCTTAAGCTCTGCTGTCAGGTTTCCCCACCGAATCAACAATATTACATTAAAAAAGCCCCTAGACTCTTGAGTCATAGGGGCTTTCATTTAACTATCGCAGCTTATTTATGACGCTCTTTCAGTTTATTCACTACGTCATTCATCGATAGGCCTTGGTCTTGAAGCAATACCATTAAGTGATAAATCAAGTCTGCCGATTCACACACTAACTCCGCCTTATCGCCCGACGTCGCCGCAAGCGCGACTTCAACGCCTTCTTCGCCCACTTTTTGCGAAATACGCTTGGTGCCACGGGCATAAAGACTGGCAGTATAAGAGGAATCTGGGTCGGCACTCTTGCGGGCAGCCAATAGCTGCTCAAGTTGATGAAGCCACACCATTTGTGACTCCTCTTGAGGGTCCACATCCCAGCAAGTTGTGTTACCCAAGTGACACGTAGGACCAATGGGATTCACTTTCACCAGTAGCGTATCGTTGTCGCAATCTAGCTGCATGTTCACCAATTGCAATACGTTGCCAGAGGTCTCACCTTTCGTCCAAAGACGCTGTTTAGTTCGAGAGAAAAACGTCACTTGACCTGTTGCGCCCGTTTTTGCCAACGCATCTTGGTTCATGTAACCCATCATCAGCACTTGGCTTGATTGAAAATCTTGTACGATGGCAGGTACCAGACCATCCACCTTTTCCCAGTTGATTCGCTCAGCTAGCGAACTTACTTCGGCGGCTTTTACACTCATAGTCGTACCTCAATGCCTTGTTGTTTCAAATACTGCTTTAGTTCACCAATATTGATGACTTGTTTGTGGAATACCGATGCAGCAAGCGCGCCATCCACATTGGCTTTTTGGTAGGCTTCTGCGAAGTGCTCCATGGCACCAGCACCACCCGATGCAATCAGCGGTACGTTACATACTTCGCGCACCATATTCAGTTGTTCGATGTCGTAGCCGTTACGCACACCGTCTTGGTTCATCATGTTCAGTACGATTTCACCAGCGCCACGTTTTTGTACTTCTTGCACCCAATCACGCGTTTCCCATTGGGTCGCTTTAGTGCGTTCTTCATCACCAGTAAACTGGTAAACCTGATACTTGCCGGTCTCTTTGTCGTAGTATGAATCGATACCAACGACAATACATTGCACACCAAATTTATCAGCAAGGTCAGTAATCAACTGAGGGTTCGCCAGTGCAGGTGAGTTGATAGACACCTTGTCTGCGCCAAATTCAAGAATGCGTGCTGCGTCTTCTGCTGACTTAATGCCACCAGCCACACAGAACGGAATATCAATCACTTCTGCAACGCGAGCGACCCAACTTTTATCGACGACACGACCATCACTAGAAGCGGTAATATCGTAGAACACAAGCTCGTCAGCCCCTTCTTCTGCATAACGCTGCGCCAGAGGAACGATGTCGCCAATAATTTCGTGGTTGCGAAACTGGACGCCCTTTACCACTTGTCCATCACGAACATCAAGACATGGAATTATTCGCTTTGCCAACATGCAAACGCCTCCTCTGCTGTGAACTTACCATCTAATAGTGCACGACCAACAATCACGCCAGCAACACCGCTGCCTTTTAGTGCTTCGATATCCGCTAATGAACCGATGCCGCCTGAAGATTGGAACTGCACTTGTGGGTACTGTTTACATAAGTCGACGTAAAGTTCAACGTTTGAGCCTTCTAGCGTGCCGTCACGAGAAATGTCCGTGCAAAGCACATGCTGTAGACCTACCGTCAGATAATCGTTGATCAAAGCTTCGATGGTCACGCCTGAATCTTCTTGCCAACCCGAGATCGCCACTTTACGCGTGCCGTCTTGGTCGATGTTGATGTCTAGCGCGAGAACGATTTTCTCTGCGCCGTATTTTTCCATCCAACCTTTCACAAGCTCTGGTTGTTTTACTGCTGTAGAACCGACTACAACACGCTGCGCACCGGCTTCTAACAGATCAATCACGTCTTGCTCTGTACGCACACCACCACCGATTTGGATGTTCGCTGGCGTGCTTGCTAGTAGCTTTGCAATCAAATCAAGCTGACGCGCTGTTGTGTCTTTCGCGCCAGTCAAATCCACTAAGTGTAGCCAGTTAGCACCCGCTTGGTGATACAAATTGAACTGCTCTGCTGGGTCGACTTTGTACTCGGTTACTTGGCCGTAATCACCTTGATAAAGGCGAACCACCTGTCCTTCAATTAAATCAAGAGCTGGAATAATCACACTAAATCCCTTTTATAATTCTAAGAAGTTTTGAATAAGCTTCGCGCCCGCTTTTGAAGAACGCTCAGGGTGGAACTGCACACCGTAGTAGTTGCCACTTTGTACTGCGGCTGTGAACGGGTTGCCGTATTCACATTCAGCAATCGTGTAATCCCCAACTGGCATCGCAAAGCTGTGCACGAAGTAGAAGTACTCACCTTCTTCAATACCTTTGAACAGTGGGTTACCTGCTTTTGCAGACACCGTGTTCCAGCCCATATGCGGCAGCGGTAAGTCGCCAGTCTGTAGCAACTTCACTTCACCGTCACAAAGTCCAAGACACTCGACTAACTCGTCGGCTTTCTGGCCTTTTTCTTGAGACACTTTGCCCAACAGTTGCATGCCTAAACAGATACCTAGTAGCGGCTTCTCTACCTGTTTTACCAAGCTGATTAGGTCACGCTCTTCTAGGTTTTTCATCGCTTCACTGGCGGTTCCCACGCCCGGTAGGAATAGCTTGTCAGCGGCCAATACAACTTGTGGATCTTTTGAAATCGTTACGTCATAACCTAGGCGTTCAATAGCAAACTTCACCGAAGAGACGTTGGCACAGCCAGTATCGATAATGACAACTTTCTGTTCTGTCACTGTTTTTCTCCTTGCTAACGTTAGCCTTAAAGTACGCCTTTACTACTCGGTAGCTCGGTGCCTTCTACTTTGATTGCTTGGCGCAGAGTGCGACCAAACGCTTTAAATAGGCTCTCAATGATGTGGTGATCATTGTTACCCGCAGAAGAAAGGTGCAGCGTACACGCTAGGGTGTCAGTCAGAGAACGGAAGAAGTGAACCACCATCTCTGTTGAAAGGTCACCCACTTGCTCACGGCTAAACTGCGCGTCGAACTTAAGGTAAGGACGACCAGATAGGTCCAGTGCACATTGTGCCAAGCACTCATCCATTGGCAGGCTGAAACCAAAGCGACCAATACCACGTTTGTCACCCAGTGCTTCTTTCAATGCCTGACCCAAAGCAAGAGCGGTATCTTCTACCGTGTGGTGATCATCAATGTGCAGGTCACCTTCTACTTTGCACACCATCTGGAATCCGCCGTGTGTCGCGATTTGATCCAGCATGTGGTCGAAGAAGCCAAGACCAGTAGAGATGTCATTGCTGCCTTGTTCATCAAGGTTCACCGCAACTTTGATGTCTGTTTCTTTCGTAGTACGAATCACTTCAGCAACGCGTGCCTTCACCGTTAGATCTTTCAAGATCTGTTTCCAACCCATGGTTTCTGGGTTGTATTGAATGCCACGAATTGCCATGTTTTCTGCAAGTTGAAGATCGGTTTGACGATCGCCAATCACAACAGAGTTTTGGAAATCAACTTTGCCACCTTGAAGATACTCTTTTACCAAGCCTAGTTTAGGCTTACGGCAAGAGCAGTTATCTTCATCGAAGTGAGGACAAATCAGCACGTCATCAAACTTTACACCTTGAGATTCAAAGATCTCCATCATCATGTTGTGTGGAGCATCAAAGTCTGCTTGTGGGTAGCTGTCGGTACCCAAACCATCTTGGTTAGTTACCATCACTAGGCGGTATCCTGCATCCTGTAACGACAACAGGCTTGGGATAACAAATGGCTCTAGTTTTAGCTTATCTAAACGGTCTACTTGAAAATCAACTGGCGGCTCAACAATTAAGGTGCCATCACGGTCGATAAAAAGGATTTTTTGTTGTTTGCTCACTCGAACTTCCTTATTGCTATTCTTTTGGCGCTCCCACTATTGAGCGAGAGCGATAAATTTTTTCTCTACTTATGAGTAGTAGTTTCTAATAAATCCAAGTGTTTTTTCGCACTCGTCACGGTTCCCTACACTGATACGTACACAGTTTTCGATTGGCGAGTTACGCAGAATAATACCCGTCTCCCAAGCGGCTTTGAAAAGCCCATCACCATCTGGGAATTTCACCAATAGGTAGTTACCCCATCCTTCAAAAACCTCCAGCCCCGGAATCATCGACAAACCCACCTGTAAGTAAGCACGGTTCGCGTTCAAGTCGAGAACTTGGAACTTCGCTCGCGCTAGGCCTGCTTCAGAAAGCGCTTGAGTGGCAATTTCTGCTACTGGCACCGGTACTGGATATGGTGCGATAACTTTAAGAAGTACATTAATCAGCTCTTCGTTCGCAAGCGTAAATCCACAACGCAGACCTGCAAGCGCAAAAGCTTTCGACAGAGTGCGCAGAATTGCGAGATTCGGGTATTGCGCCAGTAAATCTACCGTTGATGCTTCAGGGCAAAAATCAATGTACGCTTCATCCATCACCACGATTGCACGGTCTTTTGTCATCTCAAGCAGAGAGACAATATCTTCACGCTTAACTAAGTTACCCGTTGGGTTGTTTGGCGAACATACAAAAACCAGTTTCACGTTATCCAGATTAGCTTCGATACCTGCAAGGTCTAGTTGCCAATCTGACGTTAGTGGCACGGTTTTTCGCTCGACACCAATGGTTTCTGCGCTGATGGCATACATACCGTAAGTTGGTGGACAGTAAAGAATCGCATCTTCACCCGGCTCACAGAAAGCACGAATCAGTAGTTCAATGCCTTCATCTGCACCGCGAGAAGTCAGCGTTTGTTCTGGTTTCACACCCGCATACGCTGCGTAAGCGGAAATCAGTTCTTTCGGTTGGCATTCGCTGTAACGATTAAGACGAGCAAAGTCTGTTTTGTATTCATTGTTAAATGGTGATTCGTTGGCATTTAGCCATACGTCACCGGTACCACCAATTCGGCGAGCCGATAAATAAGGGGTAAGTTGTTGGACTTGTTTACGCGCTAGCTTTTCCATCTCATTGTCCTCTTACTTTGCTGCCAATTTTTCTACGCGGATAGTCACTGCACGTTTGTGTGCATCTAAGCCTTCCGCTTCAGCCATTGTGACTACTGTAGGGGCAAGGTTCTTTAGACCATCAGCAGACAGCTCTTGAATCGTCATACGCTTAGAGAAGTCCGCCAAGCCTAAGCTTGAATAAGTACGTGTGTAACCGTAAGTAGGAAGAACGTGGTTAGTACCAGATGCGTAATCACCTGCTGATTCAGGCGACCAATCACCGAGGAAAATAGAACCTGCGTTGTCTAATAGAGGCAGAAGCTCGCGTGGGTTCTTAGTCTGAACAATTAAGTGCTCAGGACCGTAGTAATTGGAAATAGAAACTGACTGCGTCATCGACTCGGAAATAATGATCAAGCTTGATGCCAGAGCCTTTTCTGCGATGTCTGCACGAGATAGCTCCTTAAGCTGACGTTGAACCGCATCCGTCACTTGATCAGCAATCACAGGAGAAGGAGTCACCAATACCACTTGAGAATCAGGACCGTGTTCCGCTTGGCTCAAAAGATCCGCAGCGATAAAGTCTGCATCTGCGGTTTCATCTGCAATCACTAACACTTCTGATGGCCCTGCTGGCATATCAATCGCAGCACCGCGGAAATCATTGCTAACCTGTCGTTTTGCTTCGGTCACGTAAGCGTTGCCCGGACCAAAGATCTTATCTACTTTCGATACCGTCTCGGTGCCATAAGCCATTGCAGCAACTGCTTGGCCACCACCGACGTTGTACACTTCATCAATGCCACACAGTTTCGCGACATAAAGGATCTCATCAGCGATTGGCGGTGGAGAACAAAGAACGACTTTACGACAACCTGCAATTTTTGCAGGAACGCCGAGCATCAAAACAGTCGATGGCAAAGGCGCACTGCCACCCGGAATGTACAAACCCACTTTTTGAATTGGGCGTGTTACTTGTTCACAAAGGACACCTGGCTGGGTTTCCACCTTGATCGGTTGCGGCTTTTGCGCTTTGTGGAACTTAGAAATATTGGCGTAAGCTTGCTCTAATGCGCTCTTCATTGACTCTGACAAACGCTCTGACGCTGCCTTAATTTCCTGAGAAGAAACACGAATGGATTCAGGCTTAACACGGTCAAACTTTTCGGTCAGCTCAATAAGAGCAGAGTCACCTTCTTCTCGAACTTTAGCAATAACTTCGGCCACAGCAGTGGTGATATTGGCACCTTCTGCAATAGCAGGGCGCTCCAAAATAGAGTCTTGCTGATTCTCACTTAATGATTGCCAAACGACTGTTCTCATGATGCTTACTCCATCATTTTTTCAATTGGTAGAACGAGAATTGAACTTGCGCCCAACTCTTTCAGCTGTTCCATTGTTTCCCAGAACAGGTTTTCAGAACTCACTAAGTGAACAGCCATTTTCTGCTTATCTGCAGAAAGAGGAAGAACAGTTGGGTCTTCAGCACCTGGCAGTAGTGCTTTAATTTGATCTAACTTCTCTGCTGGGGCGTGAAGCATAATGTACTTAGATTCTTTCGCTTGCTGCACGCCTTGCATGCGAGTTAACAGCTTTTCGATTAGCGCCACTTTGTCTGCGTCGAACTCACCTGTGCGTTGAATCAATGTCGCTTTTGATTTGAAGATAATTTCAGCTTCTTTAAGGCCGTTCGCTTCCAGTGTTGCACCTGTAGAAACCAAATCAGCGATAGCATCAGCGAGACCCGCGCGAGGCGCAACTTCTACAGAGCCTGTCAGCATACATGTAGAGAATGGAACGCCGGCTTCATCCATGTACGCTTTTAGAAGTTGAGGATACGTTGTAGCAATACGCTTGCCAGCTAAGTCTTGTGGACCGTTGTACTCTTCGTCCTTGTCGATTGCGATAGATAAACGACAGCCACCAAAATCAAGTCGACGAAGCTGAACAAACTCGCAGGGTTCACCTAATGCTTTGCGGTCAAGGCGAACTTCTTCTAGCTCATTTTCGCCAATAAAGCCAAGGTCAACCACGCCATCCATAATTAAACCTGGGATGTCGTCGTCACGAACCAAGAGTAAATCAATTGGCATATTTTCAGAATGGACAACTAAACGCTCGCCCATTACGTTGAACTTTACGCCGCACTGTTTTAGTAGAGCTTGACTCTCTTTGCTAAGACGACCTTTTTTCTGAATTGCGATTCTTAAACGTTGTGTTTGCATTGCTTTGTCCCTATGCAAGATTTTGATATCTAAGTATTTTTCAAACTAATAAAACTAAAAAACCCTCGGGAGATTGAAGTCTCCCGAGGGTTTAAAATCTGCTTTTACTTTGATTTTACCTCCGGGAGTTTCCTGCCTCCCGGGTATGCGTACATCGCCCGAAAGACTAGATTGGGTGATGATGGTGATGAATGTTCATTACAAAATTACGCATACTTATTTAAGGCTCTTTTTGAGTTGCTTTGTTAGTAACCACACTAACTAAGGATTCTATATTTTTCAATACTCAATTGAATATTTTCTAAATATTTTTCACAAGACATTGATTTAAATGAAATTAAATTCTTTTCCATATTGAATACTCTGGTGGAAAGAACACCTCCAATCAGCTCTACTCTGACGAAGAAAGCGAAGAATAGTATGAATATCCACCAAATCAACTATTTAGACCGTACCCAACCCATTAATTGACATTTTTCTCAATAAAGAGACAGCAACTCACGTTTGAGACAAGTCATTCAAAACTATTATTAGAGCGGGGCAAAAAATAGTGATTAACAATGAAACTGCGTAACGGTAGTAATAAACAAGCTGTAGATTTCGACGATACGGCACTATACCCGTTGATCGGCAATAGTGCCTGTATCCAAGAACTTCGTACTGCAATACAAAAGTACGCTCAATGTGATGCTGAAGTCCTCATTCAGGGTGAAACTGGTGTTGGGAAAGGTCTTTGCGCTCGCCTTATTCATCAATTGTCGAACAGACACTCAGCACCTTTTGTGGAAGTCAACTGTGGAGCCATTCCAAGTGGTCTTATTGCATCCGAGCTTTTCGGCCATGAAAAAGGAGCATTTACAGGCGCAATCTCAGAGCGTATAGGTTTTATTCAAAAGGCACATAAAGGCACCCTATTTCTTGATGAAATTGGTGACATGCCACCAGACTTACAAATCCACCTCCTTCACTTTTTGGAGAGTAAACAAATCCATAAAGTCGGAGCGGATAAATTCATTGACGTGGACTGTAGGGTCATTGCAGCAAGCCACGTGGATTTGAAAAATGAGGTCGTACAAGGAGGATTTCGTGAAGATCTATTCTATCGGCTTAATATATTGCCATTAACTATCCCTCCACTGAGAAAGCGTGGAAAAGACATTATTATTTTATCCGAACACTTTCTAGCAGATCTGTCTCATGGTCAGGTACAAAAAATGTCTGATAAGGTAAAAGCCAAGCTCCTCAAACATCGTTGGCCAGGCAACGTAAGAGAACTGCGTAATGTCATCCAACGAGCAATTGTCATGTGTGAAGATCACACGCTTCTCGTCGCTGACTTGGGCCTTGATAACAATGAGAGGCAATTGCTCCCTTCTGTGGACCAAATTGATCTCGACTACCTACTGCAAGCTATCGAAGAAAATAAACACAATATGAGTGCGGCTGCACGTCACCTCGGCATTTCAAGAACAACGCTTTATCGATTAATAAAGAAATACAACTTAAATGTTTAAATACTGTATAGGTGTAACGTAACACTGTGTAACAGGTAACTCTTTAGATATCATTTAGTTAACTCTGCATCGCAACCATGCGGATTTTTCTGTATTAAAAATCAAAAGCTTAAAATGGGCATAGTCTTTGCTTAGAACTAAGAAGAAGATGGATTGCTTTTCCATTACAGCCCATCAAGGAGAGCTCGGTACACAAACAATTCGCTCTTAACACGAGACTTTTATCCCCAAAAACGCGATTGCCCCCCTCACCTAAGTCGCGTTAAAAAAAGCTCCGCTAAATTAGCGGAGCTTCCCTCTGTAACGAATCTATTCAAAACAACTTACGCACTCTGGCAAGACGCTATTTTAGACTTTGAAAGCCATGACAAAATAGCGCAAACGATAACGAATGTTATCGACGCTGCAATGAACGAGAACGCAATTGAAGCAGTCATACCAAGGGCAATAAAGCCGACGCATGAAACAAGCGCGACTGATAATGCATAAGGTAGCTGTGTTGATACGTGATCAATGTGGTTACAACGTGCACCCGTCGATGACAAGATAGTCGTATCTGAGATTGGTGAACAATGGTCACCGAATACCGCACCAGCTAAAACCGCACTCAACATCGGTAGCATTAGCGCTACGTCTGTTGCACCAGCCATGTCTCCGGCGATTGGAAGCATGATGCCGAACGTACCCCATGAAGTACCTGTTGAGAACGCCATCAGGCCAGACAGCAGGAATAAGATAACTGGGAGCCAATGAGGGTTGATATTTCCCTGCGCCATTGTCGAAAGGTAAGTACCAGTCTTCATATCACCGATAACAGAGCCAATGGTCCAGGCAAATACTAAGATTAGAATCGCACCAAACATAGACTTAGCACCAATCCAAAGTGTACGTGCGATCTCAGCCATTGGTAGACCTTGCTTCACAACAGTAAACAGTGCAACTGCTAAGCCAAGCAAGCTACCGTAGATTAGTGATGTACCTACATCTGTATTTTCAAAAGCACCAAGAAGCGCAAACTCCTTACCATCAGCAGCCAATGCTTGGCCACCCGTGTAAAGCATTGAAGCGATAGTCGCGATAATCAGCGTCACGATAGGAAGTATCAAATCTGACACTTTACCCTTTTCACTTTCACGGATATCTAGCTCTTCATTTAGGTCATGCGCTTCTTGCGAGTCATTTTCTTTGTCTTTATCAAAGCCACGACCTTGCGATGCAGAGATCTCATGCTCACGCATTTTACCAATATCAAGACCAAACCACGCAACAGCGAACACCATTAGCAGCGCAAAAACGGCGTAGAAGTTCATTGGGATAAGACGAACATATGCGCCAAGAGCCGAATACTCTGTGATCCCATGTGAGACTAAGATCCCGCCAATAATAGTAATAATGTAAGCACCCCAGCTAGAAGCAGGCATAATTACACACATTGGAGCAGCGGTTGAGTCTAGAATGTACGCAAGCTTAGCGCGAGACACATAAAAGCGATCGGTTACTGGGCGAGAGATCGCACCAACAGCAAGGCTATTAAAGTAATCATCGACAAAAATGAATACGCCTAAAAAGGCGGCAAGAAGTTTGGAGCCGCGTTTACTCTTCACTCGAGATTGTGCCCATTCAGCAAAAGCACGAGTACCGCCAGAAAGCGTTAATAAAGCTGTTGTCATACCTAATAAGATTAGGAAACCAACAATGCTCATGTTCCAAGTGTTAATTCCGCCATCTTCAATAAAGACAGAAGAAACTTGAGAACTGACGTAACCTGCGGTGTCGCTGATAGACCAGCTATTAAGTAGCACCGCACCTAGCACGATACCTACACCCAAGGAAACTAATACACGTCGAGTCAAAATCGCCAAAGTCAAAGCGACAATAGGTGGCAATAATGAAACAGGAGAACTAGAAAAATCTATTAAATTCATGATCTTCAAAAACCAAAGTTTGGCTAGAGATCTACTGCAGACAAGTCACGTAGCATACGATACGTGCTCATGTTGAACTTAGCGACAGGGAAGCGAACACTCCACCCAACCCTACAGTAGCGCTCCATAGTTTAATGTGAATATATACTATGGCAGTGTTGTTCCTTTCAGATACAACCCCAGCAAGTAACTTTGATGAGTTACTTACTTCGGCAATCTTCGCCTTCCACTATTATTCATTGGCATCACCCCAATAATAGCTACTCTTCGAGACCGCGCCTCTACGGCAACAACAAACAATTAACCACTAACTGTACAAATTAACAACAAATTGTCTGCAATATTGCATCAGGTGGCAGCCATTGTACTTATGATGAGAGTCAATGCAACACATCAAACTAAATTAAACAAATAAATAATGACTGAGATAATTTATAAACCTTGCCTACTTCCATAAGTTTTGTGCAACTGAAATCACATCAATCATGTTATTTATGAAACATTATTACTACCTTAGAAATATCATGGTTTATCTTATATCAATAAATTAAGGATATATGACACACCATTAAAGATGGATGCTTCATATTTTTAAGTAATAACTCAAATTTTTTTATAAAAAACCAAGCTGTCGCTCTCTCTATACAATAATGATTGTTGATTTTAGTTCTCATCTAATAATGATTTATTTCGAGTGTAATAATATTAATTGCTTTAAAAAATAGTCAAATTTAAACAAAATCTTGATTTAGCATTTGCACATAAGGAAAAGATAAAGTTAAATATAAGGACTCTTTGTTTATTTATAGATTGGCATTATTTAATCGTAACGATAAAAAGTGCCCAACACATTAACCTTTTAATAGGAATCGTTATGTCAGAGCTGACTAAAACCCTTCTAAATATCCGTAGCCTTCGTGCATTTTCTCGTGAGCTGACTCTAGAACAATTGGAAGAAGCTCTAGATAAACTCACTACTGTCGTAGATGAGCGTCGTGAAGCAGAAGAAGCAGAACGCGCAGCACAAGCAGAGCAAGAAGCTAAGCTTGCAGAGATTGCTGAGAAAATCGCTCAAGACGGTATTGACGTAGAAGCACTTATTACTGCGCTATCTGGCGAAACTAAGACGAAAGGCAAAGCGAAGCGCGCACCTCGCCCTGCTAAATACAAATACACAGATTCAAACGGTAATGAGAAAACTTGGACTGGCCAAGGTCGTACACCTTCGGCGATTCAAGAGCAACTTGATGCAGGTAAATCTCTGGATGAGTTCCTAATCTAGATCCGTGCTATTTTTAAAAGGCTCCCATAGGGAGCCTTTTTTATTTAAACCATTACAAATAAAAAAGCCACATTTCTTAATGTGCCTTTTACTTTAGTTACAGAATAGTTAATTAAACCGCTTCGTATTAACGTTCCCAGTATGCTTCTTCTAGGCTATCTTCTCGCTCAGGAAGTCCGCGCGACAATCGTGGTGAATGTTGCACGAGAACTTCGTAGCTAGCACGGTTTGCGTATTTGCAGACTTGAGAAAAAGAAGAGTAAGTTAAATACTCGTTACTGTGCTTGCTTGAATTAGGCACATTTTCTTTATGGTATTTATTTGCTGCCATATCATGAAGAACAGCAGATAACGCGGCATCACCTGCGCCATTTGTATTCTTAATTTTTTCTGGGCCACCCATATATGGCGAGATATGCGAGTACACTTTTATTGGCGTCTCGCATGAGTCTTTTTTCGCCGGACGACTGAATTCATAACGATTAAATTCAGCAATTGACCCTGGAAGTAATGGCAAAGAAGTTTCGCGCTTCGCGCTATCTTCCGTATACCCAGCCATAAATAGACCTACAGGACCCGCCGTGCACAATACTAGATCAGCCCACTCCAATGTTTTATCAGACGCAGCAAGTGGATCAGATTCCCCCGTCAGAGCTTCTGCTTCATCTTCATTCATCGCAACGACAGAAACGTTATCTCGAATGAATTCTTGCCAATATTTAGGATCATCTTGAATAACAAACTTTGTGCCTAGAGTCAGAACAACAGGCACATCATTCTTTTTCGCGTACTCAATCGCTTTCATTGTTGCTTCCGGCATTGGGTCGCCGTCTTTGCAACGTACTAGATATGACGTCAGTACAAGTGCTGATGCATTTTTAAAGATTTTCTCTGGAATGCTATCAGGATGGAGTTGGTTCATTTGCCCTTCGCTGATAGCAAAAGTACGTTCACCGTCTTCTGTGATAAGAGCAAAACAACGGCCAATTGCACCATCTACACCTTGTAGGTAGTTCAAATCCATGCGGCTTGATGTATTACAAAGATAACGGTAACCGTAGCTGCCAATCTTAATATCCTGGCTCATCACTCCAAGTAGTGTGGAGCGATCATCCGCTAGCACGGAGTAGTTATGTAGCGTGTTACCAATTGTACCGCCCGCATACTCATTGGTAATCAAGTTCTCTTCTTTCAGTTGCTGGTATAACTCTTCTGCTCTTTCGTCATCGATAACCAGAGAGTGACCTTTACTCAGACCGTACTTTTCAATCACATCCGTTGTAACTTTTGCTTCAATATCAACCAAGGTTTGGTCAATACCAATGATGTGAGTGCGCGTCATCTTCTTGCTTTCTTGTGCTTGGCTCACCAGCGGGTCACGAGCATGAACAGGAAAATAGTGCTTCGATTTGCGTTGTCCAGGAAATTTCATATTGTCAGTCTGAGTAAGGGGATGAAAAGGAGAGCGGATTCTATACCGCTAATAATAAAGCAGCAATAAAAGCGATTATAGCAAACGTTTGCTGACTACTTTTTTCTTTTAGGTGGCTTATTCACCTTCCATAAAGCTGAGATCTGGTAGTTGCTCAAGGTGCTCGCTATAACGCTTTAGGTTGAACTCACCCTCATTCTTCATTACATCAAAAATCTCAATTGACATCGCACATGCCATCATCGCAACCGCATCTTCACGTGGTGTGCCAGTCATCATTAAACGCATAAGGGTTTCTTTTACTTTAAGCGGGTTACCATCTTCGAGCTGATTTTCAACAATTTCAATCAACTCACTTTCTTGCATAAATTGGTTTTCTTCTGTCATTTGATGTTTCCTCTTGGATTTTGGCCAACTATGCCATATATACCTCTTCTATACTTGCGAAATTACTCGTTCGAATCTTTGTTGAAGAAAAATCCAGCGAAACGAATTGTGATTTCGATCTCGGATCTGTCACCGGTCTGTGGATTCTGATAGAATCTGCATCCCGTTTATTTAAGTGGTGTTTAGTAATGTCTGATAACAGCCAAAAGAAAGTCATCGTCGGTATGTCCGGCGGCGTTGATTCATCTGTTTCCGCGTATCTTCTAAAGCAGCAAGGCTACCAAGTAGAAGGCCTTTTCATGAAGAACTGGGAAGAAGATGACAACGAAGAATATTGTACAGCGGCAGAAGATCTTGCTGACGCTCAGGCAGTATGTGACAAGCTAGGCATCCACCTACACACTATCAACTTTGCTGCCGAATACTGGGATAACGTATTTGAGTACTTCCTTGCTGAATACAAAGCGGGCCGTACTCCGAACCCTGACATTCTTTGTAACAAAGAAATCAAGTTCAAAGCATTCCTAGAATTCGCTGATGAAGTACTTGATGCTGATTACATTGCAATGGGCCACTATGTGCGTCGCTCTTTCCCAGAAAACGGTGAAAAACCACAGATGCTACGTGGTCTAGATGGCAACAAAGATCAAAGCTACTTCCTGTACACATTAAGCAACGAGCAAATCGCACGTAGCCTATTCCCTGTTGGTGACCTAGAGAAACCAGAAGTACGCCGCATTGCGGAAGAACAAGACCTAATTACTGCTAAGAAGAAAGATTCAACTGGTATTTGTTTCATCGGTGAACGCAAGTTTACGGAATTCCTAGGTCGCTACCTTCCAGCTCAGCCTGGTAATATCGAGACTCCAGAAGGCGAAGTGATTGGTCAACACCAAGGCCTGATGTACCACACACTTGGTCAGCGTAAAGGTCTACACATCGGTGGCCGTAAAGGCGGCGGTGGTAACGAGGCCCCATGGTTCGTTGGTGAGAAAGATCTAGAACGTAACGTTTTGATTGCTGTTCAAGGTAAAGACCATCCAATGTTGAAATCAGAAGGTCTACTTGCATCACAACTTCACTGGGTAGATCGTGAGCCAATTCGCGATGTTATGAAGTGCACAGTGAAAACTCGTTACCGTCAGGAAGATATTCCTTGTACAATCATCCCTATCGATGATGAAAACATTAAAGTTATCTTTGACGAGCCACAAATTGCTGTAACTCCAGGTCAATCAGCAGTGTTCTACAAAGGTGACGTGTGCCTAGGTGGCGGCATCATCGAGCAACGCATTAAATATTCTCAAGCTTAGGAGTCGTTACGTGGCGAATACACTTTATGACCGTACTATCGCTTTCGCTGGGATTTGCCAAGCTGTTGCTTTAGTTCAACAGGTAGCGAGAAACGGACATTGTGATCAAGATGCTTTTGAAACATCAATCAACGCTATTTTGAGCACGAACCCTGCTAACACAGTTGGCGTATTCGGTCGCGAAGCCGATCTAAAGCTCGGCCTAGAATGCTTGGTTAAAGGGATTGATAGCACACCATCAGGCAGTGAAATTACTCGTTACATTATTAGTTTAATGGCGTTAGAGCGTAAGTTAAGCTCTCGTAACGATGCTATGTCTCAGCTTGGTGATCGTATTCAAATGGCCAAGCGTCAGTCAGAGCACTTTGAGCTACTAGACGATCAAATGATCAGCAATTTAGCGAGCATCTATCTGGATGTCGTTAGCCCTATTGGCCCACGCATTCAAGTAACGGGCACGCCATCTGTACTGCAGCAGACGGCAAGCCAACACAAAGTTCGTGCGCTGTTGTTATCTGGCATTCGTAGTGCAGTTCTTTGGCGTCAAGTTGGTGGTAAGCGTCGCCACCTAATCTTCGGGCGCAAGAAGATGGTAGAGCAAGCACAAATCCTTCTTGCTCGTCTGTAGTAAAATATCAAATAAGCAGCTCGCGTTTATCGCGAGCTCATTTTTTTCGACTAAAATAAATCTCGCGCAAACGTTTGCGCAATATTCGTGACAATTGCCACAGTTATTGGTATAAAGCTCACGAAATTTAGAAACCCAATTCAGGAGAACATCATGGAACTGTCAGCATTGACTGCTGTTTCACCAGTAGACGGCCGTTACGGAAGCAAGACAATTGCGTTACGCGAAATTTTCAGTGAATACGGTCTACTAAAGTACCGTACTATCGTTGAAATCCGCTGGCTACAAAAGCTTGCTGCTACTGCTGAAATTGCAGAAGTGCCAGCGTTTAGCGCAGAAGCAAACCAATTCCTAGACGACCTTGCAGCAAACTTCTCTGAAGAAGATGCACGCCGTATCAAAGAGATCGAGCGTACAACTAACCACGACGTAAAAGCGGTTGAGTACTTCCTAAAAGAGAAAGTAGCAGACGTTCCTGAACTGCACGCAGTAAACGAGTTCTTCCACTTCGCATGTACTTCTGAAGACATCAACAACACATCACACGCTCTAATGCTTAAAGAAGCGCGTGAGAACGTGATTCTTCCAGAAATCCGTAACCTAATCGACGCTATCAAAGCACTAGCAGTGGAATACCGCGACATTCCTCTTCTATCTCGTACACACGGTCAGCCTGCTTCTCCATCTACTATGGGTAAAGAAATGGCAAACGTGGCGTACCGTATGGAGCGTCAATTCAAGCAAATCGAAAACGTTGAGATCCTAGCGAAAATCAACGGTGCAGTAGGTAACTACAACGCACACCTTTCTGCTTACCCAGATCTAGATTGGCACAAGTTCTCTGAAGAGTTCATCACAGAGTCTCTAGGCGTAACTTGGAACCCTTACACAACTCAAATCGAACCGCACGATTACATCGCTGAGCTGTTCGACGCTATCGCTCGTTTCAACACTATCCTGATTGACTTCGACCGTGACGTTTGGGGTTACATTGCACTAGGCCACTTCAAGCAAAAAACTATTGCTGGTGAGATCGGTTCTTCAACAATGCCTCACAAAGTTAACCCAATCGACTTTGAAAACTCAGAAGGTAACCTAGGTCTTGCGAACGCTGTATTCGGCCACCTAGCACAGAAACTGCCTATCTCTCGTTGGCAACGTGACCTAACTGACTCAACGGTTCTACGTAACCTTGGTGTTGGTGTTGGCTACGCAATCATCGCTTACACTTCTACGCTTAAAGGCATCAGCAAGCTAGAAGTAAACCGTGAAGCGCTTCTTGCTGAACTAGACAAGAACTGGGAAGTACTAGCGGAGCCAGTACAAACAGTTATGCGTCGTTACGGCATCGAGAAGCCATACGAGAAGCTGAAAGAGCTAACTCGTGGTAAGCGTGTAGACGGCGAAGCAATGCGTAACTTCATCGACGGTCTTGAGCTTCCTGAGCACGAGAAAGCACGTCTGAAAGAGATGACGCCAGCGAACTATATCGGTCAAGCAATCGAGCTGACAGATAAGCTGTAATCCTCCTGTAACGACCAGATACCTAAAAGGTTGACGCGAAAGCGTCAACCTTTTTAGTTAGGGGAGTTAGGTCGGGAGAAAATAATTTTAGTTATATGGCATGGATTATTAATTGAAGATCTTCCCCATTTGTTATGGCTGCTTTTGGAAGAACAAGGTTATTGTTCCTACTTCCACACCAAACTTTTTTATTTTCGTTAGATTGAAAACGTGTCTGTCATCCTGACGGTAAAGCCAATCATCAAAAGCAACCGTCACTGATGAATCCTCCATTTGTAGCTCAAAGTCATATTGCCACTGTAGCGCATTGCCCTGCTCTTCCCCTGTTGCCACACCTATAATATCGTCTGCCTTACCTTCATAACGACCGTCTTCTAATCTAGTGATAACCCAAATTCGCTGGTCCACCTCTCCGTCATCAAACGCGAAGTCTTCCACTAGCGTCAGCGTATCACCCGCTACAGTACCCACTATATCGACTTCAAAGCGACGCGTTTGCTGTCCGGTATAATCTTGCACCATCCCCCACGCCTTTATGTCGCCTTCGAAATAACCGAATACGTCAAAAGTCGGTGTAGAAGAGCGGTAATTATCAATGTCTGCGGAACATGCCGAAAGAAAAACAGCTGCCACTAAAGTCGCTGATTTAAAAATTCGTTTAAACACTATCTAACCTGCCCTATCAATTGTTTTCGGAGTTTCGGAAATTCTGTGTTGGGTGATAACCATATAGCCAAAAATGCATCGTTCATTCGTTCGTCTTCAATGATGCCAACGTTCTTTACTTGCACGTCCCCAACCTGCTTATAAAACAGCTGACCAGATTTTCCATCTGTTAGATAAGTAAGCTCGTCACCTTTTTGAATATCAGGAAACATACGATCGAGCTCGCTGATCCAAGCTTTTCGATATGAGTCAGTAAAACCCAATTTCGCCCACTGCTCATCCGTCACATCAAGCAGCTGTTGCTTACTGATGTCTCTCTTGTAATTAATTTCCAACGCAAGGGGATGTGGCGATACGTCATCGCTTACGATGAACTTTCCATCAGGCGCTTTTAATCTTGAGTGATAAATATCGAAGATGAACCAAGTAAGTTGGGCTTCTCCAACAGTTTTCCATCCCTTCCAATTCGCAATGTTGCTTGCGGCTTCGCTGTTTCCAACAGGTTGAGCTTGCAGAGCAAAAGAGCCAGTTACTATTACCAACGCAAGCAGCCTAGTCAGTCTCTGAGTTAAGTCTCTCTTCAAGCTTTTCATTTCCGTACACCTTGAGTATCAAGAGCATCATGACGCACCATTCGACAAACAACATTGCCAGTGTAGCGCCAGTGCTAAATCCAAATTCAACGGCTTGGAGCTTATAGCCAGCAAAGTAACTCGCTGTTCCTCCGAGTCCGCCTACTATTGATACGTAGGTTTTTGGGAAACGGTACAAAATTGACTTAAGTTGATAGGCATACCAAGAAAACAAAACCCACAAGCATAATAACCAGACTGGCAGCCATGGGGTAGGAAAGACAAAGACCGAGAGTTGTTGATTGAGCGTATCAATCACGAGCCCGCTCGTGACGATCACACCAATACTTTTGAGCGAAGATGCATCGCTTTTCAGACAGTATAGTAGGGTTGCCAAAGTAAGGAATAACGTCACCCATTGCCATTGATAGGTTCCAAGCACCGCTGCAAACCAGCAGAGTTGGAACCATGTCGAAGCAAGAAATACCTTCATAACGAACTACGGGCGTTGAAACGTCATGTGAACTGCACTGATCGTGCGAGCCAAAAAGCCACCTTCACAGTAGCTCAAATAGTAGCGCCACATACGCACAAAGCGATCGTCGTAGCCAAACGAGCGCACTTCATTCTCTGCTCGATTAAAACGTAGGTGCCATTCGTTCAGCGTCTTGGCGTAGTCCAAACCAATATCGAACAAGTCTCGCGTCACTAAGTCACTGTATTTTGTTGTGGCTTGGGTTAGTGAGGTTACCGACGGTAAAAAACCACCCGGGAAAATGTACTTTTGGATAAAGTCGACGTTGTTACTGTAGTAATCGTAACGCTGATCGGCAATCGTAATTGCTTGAATCGCCATCAAGCCACCGGACTTCAACAAAGACTCACAGACCTTAATGTACGAAGGCAGGAATTGTTTGCCCACAGCTTCAATCATTTCAATAGAAACGAGCTTGTCATAAGTGCCGGTTAGGTTGCGGTAATCTTCTTTGAGTAGAGTGATTTTGTCTTCTAAGCCACGCTCTTTGATTTTTTGCTCCGCGTACGCGTGTTGCTCTTCAGATATCGTTGTTGTGGTGACCTGACAGCCGTATTGTTCGGCCATGTAAATCGCCATAGCGCCCCACCCAGTGCCAATTTCAACAACATGATCAGTGGGCTTCAGCTCAAGTTGCTGACATAGACGATCCATTTTGTTGATTTGAGCCTGCTCTAGAGAGTCATCCGCATGATTGTAAAGCGCCGACGAGTACAGCATATTGGTGTCAAGGAACGCTTCGTATAGGTTGTTACCCAAGTCGTAATGCGCATGGATATTTTTACGTGAGTTCTCTTCAGAGTTTCTGTTTGACCAATGGCTGAACTTGTACAGTATTTTAGTCAACCAACTGCCTTGCTCTTCGAGTTTATCTAGAGCACGCATGTTAAGGGCCATCAGCTTCATTAATGAGGTTAAATCGGGGCTATCCCACCACCCATCCATATAAGCCTCACCAGCAGCAATACTGCCGCCCTGCAAGATCCGTGAATAAAAACCTGGATGTTTTACCTCTATAGTAGCGACAACAGGTTGACCACTGTACTCCCCATTTGGCGCACTAAAACGCTCGCTTCGCTCTGTCGTTTCCGTCTTAAAACTTTCAATAACTGTTAAGCAGCCGATTTCCATTTTTTGCAGACATTGAAAAATAACTCCGCGAGCCGCTTTTTGCGTTGTAGTCAATTTACGCGGCAATGTCATAGAACTAGTATTTAACATGCAGAATTCTCCTTGTGCTTTTTATTTTTTTTGTCTGTTTTTTCAGTATCGGCTTCTATTTCTTCATGCGTTGAATATTTAGGATGAGAATAAAAAGGTGCGCCTTTCACCCAAAGTTTTAATGCGTGCCAATAAATACCAACCATTACTTTTACCGTTTGTATTGGTGTAACGATCAAACACCTCAATAAGGTTTTGCTTGAAAGTGGCTTGGCTTTCATAACCATGGTGGCATCAAAGTGTTTCTCTCCTTTGTGACATTCAAGATGAATATTCAACTTGTCTGTCAAAGGTTTAATTCTCCAGCGGTAGAGTTGGTCAATCGGGTTGAATGGTGAAACATGGAATGCTTTAACTTGTTCCCAACCAAACTTTTCTTCTTCTTTATCTGCTGACACCACGTAGTAATGTCGTTCATTCCAAGGAGTGTTACTCACCTCTGCGAGGAGATACTTCCATTCTCCTTCCGTGTTATAAACGTAGTAGAAATTAACGGGACTGAAATAAAGTCCTAGATAACGCAAGTGACAGACTGCGATTACTTTGCCGGTACAGCGAACACCTGTCAGTTCTTCAACTTTGCTGTGCACTGCCGACTTGACGCTACCTTCACCAATGTAATCACTGCGCTTGAAGCGAGCCCAATGCCACCAACGCGAACCAAAACCCCATACTTTTTTCTCTAAAGCATCGAGCTCGTCTACATCGATGGCGGGCATAAATAAAGAGTAGTTCAACTCATGATTCACCGGCGTGAATCGACGGTGACGAACGTTGCCTATAAACAATCGGCTGTTCATTTGGCTATCCATATCACGCCGCGCCTTTTTCAAAAGGAACCACATTTTGTTCACGATACTTTTCTTCTAATCCCTTAACTACGTCAATCGCGCTGCGCACACCATCTTCATGGAAACCGTTATACCAATAAGCGCCGCAGAACCATGTGCTCTGTTTACCTTGAACTTCGTCTTTGCGCTGCTGCGCTGCTATCGACTCCGTTGTAAATACAGGATGATGATAAGTGAACGAGCGCAAAATTTTATTTGGGTTGATTTGATTGGTGCTGTTCAACGTTACGCAAAATGTATGTTCTGATTGAACGTGCTGAAGGATGTTCATATTGTAAGTAAGCGAAGGAAGACGTTGCTGCTCATCTTCGCTACCTTCCAATAGGTAGTTCCAAGATGCCCACGCCGCCTTGCGTTTTGGCAATAGGCCGGTATCGGTATGAAGAACAACCTCATTAGCTTGATACGTCATATCCCCCAAGATTTCCTGCTCGATTGGGCTGATATCCTCTAGCATTCGCATTGCTTGATCACTGTGACAAGCAAAGATAACGTCATCAAACCAATGCGTTTCTCCGCGAACTTGAACGCCAACCCCTTTTTCGTTGCGAACCACTTTTTCGACAGGACTATTAAGACGAATACTCTCGGCAAAGCCTTTGGTCAATGGTGGAATGTATGATCGTGAACCACCTTTAATCACATACCATTGTGGCCGGTTAGTCACATCTAGCAGACCGTGGTTGAGGAAGAAACGTAAGAAGAACATAAGAGGGAATGCGCGCATGTCAGCTAAAGTCGACGACCAAATCGCAGCACCCATCGGTAATATGTAGTTATCGGTAAAGAAAGCACTGAATTTGTGTTCATCAAGGAACTCACCTAACGTCTGAGAGTGCGAGGATTGCTCGCTAGCGAAGCGCTTGGCAAGTTTATTGAAACGAAGTATCTCGAAGATAAATCGATAAAATTTAGGGTTTGCCCAGTTGCGTTTTTGAGCGAACAATGTCGACACTGTGTGGCCGTTGTACTCTAGTCCGTTCCCATCGTTTCTGACACTGAAGCTCATTTGAGTCGGCAGACCTTCAACGCCAATCTCGCTCATCATTTTAATGAAATTAGGGTACGTACGGTCGTTATAGACGATGAACCCAGTATCTATCGCGTATTCTTTACCATCAAGGCTCACATCAACGGTTGCAGTATGGCCACCGATGTAATCGTTCGCTTCAAACAGCGTTACATCATGTTCTTTATGCAAGTAATAACCACAAGTAAGGCCAGAGATTCCCGTTCCCACAATCGCTATCTTCTTTCTTCCTGCTGTTTTCATTCTTATTCCTTCTTATGCTACGAGTTTAGCAGTTAGGCGAGCTTGCCAACTGTATGGAAGTAACGAGATAAAACGTAAAATACTGGTAAATCTCGCTGGGAAATAGATATAGGTCTTGTTGGCGGCTAACTGCTTCCTGATAGAGTCCGACGCTTGCTGAGTAGAAATGATCATTGGCATTTCGAAGTCGTTTTTGTCAGTCAACGGCGTTTCAACAAAACCAGGAAACACCGTTACCACATTGATCCCTTTCTTTTTCAAGTCGACGGCGAGCGTGCGTGCAAAATAACTGACTGCCGCTTTGGATGCGCCGTAAGCTTCAGCACGAGGCAGTGCCACTTCTGATGCGATAGAGCCAACAATAACAATGCGGTGCCCTCTCTCTAAATGCACTTGGCAGCCTTCAACGCAGTTGGCAACACCGACAACATTTACGTTCATCACACGCGCCATGAGTTTCGCGTCGACCACTCCCTCATCCATGTACTCACAATCGCCTGCGTTAAAAACCCATGTGTTTGGCGTAAAGGGCAAATTAGAGAGCGCCTGCTGAGTTTCCTCATAATTTGTCACATCAAACTGCAATGTATGAATTTTGGAGGAAACTGCCTCCAGTTCTGCAAGAACATCTTGATTCCGACCACAAGCAATCACATTCCATTCTGAGTTCGCGTAATCTAGGGCAAGCTGCCTTCCTATTCCGGAGGTGGCGCCTGTGATTAAGATGGTGTTGTTCATTGTCCTAACCTCTGCTTGATGGTTTTAACGACTGAACCAAGTAACGGTAAATGCTCATAGAGCATCTCTCCGAGATCAAAATAGTCTCGGTGATAAATGACCTGACCTTCGCTAAATTTGAGGTGCGAAACACCATTGACGAGAATAGGCGCACCCTTCTGAAGTTTGGGATGCTGAAGGTCCATTGTCCAAGTTAGGAAGCCTGTATCTCCGACTTGTTGATGCTCATGGATTACAAAATCACAACTGATGACGTTGGCATATAATGAGGTGAAATAATCCGAAAGTGCTGGCCATCCTTCTAAACGATGCGCTGCGTCCTCAAATACTACATCTTGGTGATATATATCCTTAAGCAGATGTAAGTTCGCTTTGTTGAGCTTTTGATAGATATTGCCAACAGACTGTATGTCCATTTTTTACTCCTACACGCCCATTAAGTTGTACAAAATTATTATATGTACAAGATAGTTCATTCCACCAAAGTTGTACAAAAATAATTTTGTATAACTTTATTTCTGTAAGTAGTACGTGATGAAGTTCGCACGCGATCAATCGGCGAAAAAAAAGGCTTGGTCAAAACCAAGCCTTTTCAGCAGATTAACAATTATTTAAGTAGGAACAATTAGTATTGCTGGCCTCGCAACGCTGCAATACGTTTATCTAGCGGAGGGTGGCTCATTAGTAGCTCAGTCAGCGACTGCTTGCCATTGATACCAAATGCCATCATGGTGCCATCCAGTTGAGATTCATGACTCACCTTCAAACGCTCTAGAGCCGCAATCATTTTTTCTTTGCCAACGAGGCGCGCAGCACCTGCGTCCGCGTGGAATTCGCGATGACGGCTGTACCACATAGTCAAGAAGCTAGCTAGGAAACCAAATACCAGTTCAAGCACCATGGATACGCCAAAGTAAACCATCATATTTGTACCTTGGCCTTCTTCATCATCGTTCGATGCCACGATATTGGCAATAAAGCGTGATAGGAAGATAACAAACGTGTTCACGACACCTTGCATCAACGTCATCGTGACCATATCACCATTTGCAATATGGCTCACTTCGTGTGCAAGTACTGCCTCTGCCTCATCACGAGTCATATTGTGTAAAAGACCAGTAGAAACTGCGACAAGAGAGTCATCTCGCTTTGCACCTGTCGCAAATGCATTGATATCTGGTGAATCATAAATAGCCACCGTTGGCATACCAATACCCACTTGTTGAGCTTGACGACCCACAGTTTCGACTAACCAATGCTCCGTTTCGTTGCGCGGGCTTTCAATGACCATACCACCAACCGAGCGTAGTGCCATACCCTTTGACATCATCAACGAAATAAATGCGCCACCAAAACCAAATACAGCAGCCATTACAAGTAAACCTGACAGACTGCCTGGTTGCATTCCAGTTACAGCGTAAACAATATTCAGAACAACACTAAGCACTAGCACGACAGCTAGGTTAGTTGCTAGGAATAACATAATTCGCTTCATTACTTTTCTCCGAGGAAGCTTATCGTTTTTTTAAAACGGATTGTTATAAGGAACAAATGGTAATCGCTATAAAAGCCAATTCCGTTGATTTTCATGTTCCGTGCGTTATAGATATAGTCTATCCGCGATAAAAACAAGGTTAAGCAATAAATTGCAACATTTGTTTTCGAGACTGAAATATTTGATTCAAGCGATTTCAAAACATGCTTTGGTAGGAGCTGGAACCTCCGTTCATATACATTTATCAAAATGATGAAATAAGCTCTGACCTACCCATCATCTATTGATAGATGATCTTGGTGTTAAATCTATCACCTCTTAGCAACTTAGCTAGAAATTTTTTAATAGACCAAAAACAATACGTTAGCTCTGCTATAGACTTTGGTCTTATTGTGCGGCTACATGGACATGCTAAATTCGAATGAGATGAACAAAACAGAGCCACTCTAAGTACATTGCAAAAAGTGCATTGGGTGAGCTCAAAAACTCCATGTATTGAGGGAAAAACCATGGTAGAAACTAACGACTATCAGATGGCTATTGATTTACTGCGTTGTCACCTAGGCATCTCAGAGGACGAGGCAAAGCAACAACTTGGTATTTCAACCGATCATCATATGTCTCAGCGTGTTGCAGAAACACAACAAGCATTGATGGGGCTCAGCCAAGATAAGTAATCTGACTTTTTAGGTTACACCAACAAGAAAGGGCTGCATTGCGCAGCCCTTTGGTTTTTTAGTCTTTTACCCTAAACACCATTAGTCAGTGTTTAGCAACGGCTCTACATTAATGTACTTGCCTAGCTCTTTGCGTTTAGCACTTGGAATATATGGAATTTCCCCAAGCTTAGGTGCATCGATACGTGCTTCTAGCATCTCGATAATGTCAGCGTAGTGCTCTGTGCCTGGGTTGACGCGGTTTGCCACCCAGCCAACAAGATTCAAACCATCCGCTTTAATACTCTCCGCTGTGAGTAAAGCGTGGCTCAAACAGCCTAATTTAATGCCAACCACCAGTACAACAGGTAACTGCTCTTCTTTTACCCATGTAGATAAACAGTCCGTATCGGATACTGGCACACGCCAGCCTCCAGCACCTTCAACGAGAACAACATCGGCTTGCTGCTTATGTTGAGCCAGTTTTTGACTCAGAACATCGTAACTTATTTCGACATGTTCATGCTTCGCTGCAATGTGGGGAGAAGCAGGCAACTCTAAAGCGTATGGGTTCACATCATCATAGGCCACATCGAGTGTTGCGACGTCTTGTAAGTGTAAAGCATCAGAGTTGCGCCATCCCGCTTCAGTCTTGTCACTCCCTGCTGCCACTGGCTTATAACCAATAGTGTTTAGTCCTTTTGCTGCGATCGCTTGCAAAATGGCTTTAGACGCTACCGTCTTTCCAACATCAGTATCCGTACCAGCAATAAAAAAAGCATCAATCATAGATGTATTACTCCAAAACAAACCTGATAACTTGCAGGTAGAAGACCTTGATCGTTTTTAAACGCTTGGTACGCATGCTCAACTTTTAACAAAGTCTCGCGACTAGTTAAACCGTGTGAGCGCCCGCTTACGTGATTTGCACCTATACCTTTGAGGTCACGCATAACTGAAAATGCAGAGTCGTACCAAACTGTGATGGTGGTCAAGTCTAGTTGATGGCTGTCACATCGAGATTGCGCTAACGCAATTTTTACCTGATTGAGCGTTAGAAAGTTATTGACGTGTTGATATGCATCAATTTTTTCCCATGATGCACGCAGCTCATACAGTGATCCATCAACCAGTGTAGAGAACCACGCTTTCCCACCATTTTTTAGCACGCGGCGCACTTCTTTTAGTGGGTAACTTAAATCTGTACACCATTGCAGCGCTAAACTTGAAAACACGTAATCGAAGCTATCATCGTCAAATGGTAAGTTTTCAGCATCAGCAACTTGGTAGTGCATTCGTACTGCACCACAACGCTGCTCTGCTTTATCTAACATGGCTTGAGAGATATCGCCGCAGACTACTTCCGCACCGCGTTGTTGAAGTAGTTGGGAGAAATAACCCGTGCCACAACCTAAATCCAATACACGTTTTCCCGTCAAGTTTTCAGGAAGTTTATCAAGCAGCTGATGCCCGACATCACGTTGAAAAGCCGCATGTTTATCGTATGTTTCTGCTGCTTTACCAAACGAAGAGGCAATCGCGTCTTTATCTTGATGGAAACTCTCTAACGCGAGCGTTTGCGCTAATGCGGTAGTTGCATTATCCATTACAGCGCTCCTAATGCTTGCTTCAATGCCATTGAAAGCGTTTTAACTTGTTCGTTGGTGTGATTGGCAGTGAGTGTGATTCGAAGACGAGACGTCCCTTTAGGCACCGTCGGTGGTCGAATAGCGGTAACCCAAATACCGTTTTGGCGACAAGCACCTGCTACTCGCAAAGCCAATTCAGATTCACCAATCAAAAAGGGCTTAATCGAAGTTTGAGTCTCAACAAACCCCTCAAGGTCGCTAAGACTATCTCGATACACTTCACTAAGCTCAGAGAGCTTTTCACGTCGCCAAGACTGCTCTTGAACCATCGAGACTGCATGAGTCAACGCATACGCTTGTGCTGGTGGTATCGCCGTGGAATACACATGGTGACGAGCAAACTGAGTTAAAAAGTCCCCCGTTGCGTGGTCACATAAAATAGCCGCGCCAGACATACCAAACGCTTTACCGAAGGTAACGACCAATAACTCAGGCTTAACCGCGGCAAGCTCGCAAGAGCCACCACCGCATTGACCAAGAACGCCAATACCATGAGCGTCATCGACAGCAAACCAAGCATCATGACTGCGAGTGACTTCAGCTATATCGCTGAGCGGCGCACAGTCACCGTCCATGCTGAATACTCCTTCAGTCACAACTAGATGGTTGCCTTCGCTATTCAACAGCGATTTTAGATGCTCGATGTCATTGTGCTTGAAACGCTTCATCTTAGCTGGTGACAACGCCCCCGCTTCCATCAATGAAGCATGATTCAAACGGTCTTGGATCAATACGTCTGTTTTTTCTAACAAGGTGAACAACAAGGCTTGATTAGCACTGAATCCAGAACCAAACATAATTGCTCTGTCGTAGCTCAACCATTCAGTTAGTGCGGCTTCTAAATTGCTGTGTGCTGCACTAAAGCCAGTCACCATTGGTGATGCTCCACTGCCACTGCCATATACGCTTAAACCTTGCTGCCAAGCACGAACAAGCGCTTGGTCATTAGCTAAGCCCAAATAATCATTACTTGAGAAATTAATGTAACGTCTACCTTCGTGTTCCAAAACGGACTGGTTACCGGCAAACACCACATTCATAGAACGATTCAACCCTTGCGTTTTACGCTCAGCAAGGGCGGACTCGATACGAGATTTAAACGCTGGCATCGTAGAAAAGGTCGTCTTTTGTCGGACGGGCAGCAACACGCTCTACGACGCGATCGAGTAACTCATTTTCTTCGATTTCATCAGGTTTTTGAGACACCTCTTGGCTGTTAATGCCGAGCTTATTGAACAACATCATGTCTTTGTCTTCAGAAGGGTTTGGCGTGGTCAGCAGTTTGCAGCCATAGAAGACGGAGTTTGCACCCGCCATAAAACACAGCGCTTGCATTTGTTCGTTCATGTTTTCACGGCCAGCGGATAAACGAACGGCTGATTGAGGCATCATGATTCGTGCAATCGCAATCAGGCGAATGAAATCGAAAGGCTCAACATCATCCACTTCTTCCAGTGGTGTCCCCTTTACCTTCACGAGCATGTTGATTGGAACGCTTTCAGGGTGTACCGGCAAGTTAGCCAATTCAACCAACAAACCTGCTCGGTCGTTAGCACTTTCACCCATGCCGATGATGCCACCGGAACAGATCTTCATGCCAGCATCACGTACGTGAGATAAAGTATCTAAACGGTCTTGGTAAGTACGTGTGGTAATAATGTTGCCGTAGAACTCAGGTGAGGTATCTAGGTTGTGGTTGTAGTAATCCAGACCTGCGGTTGCCAATTGCTTTGCTTGATCTGGTGTCAACATACCTAATGTCATACACGTTTCTAAACCCATGTCCTTCACGCCTTTGATCATGTCGGTCAAATGCGGCATGTCACGCTCTTTTGGATTTTTCCATGCTGCGCCCATACAGAATCGAGTAGAACCAGCATTTTTGGCTTTTTGCGCAGCATCGAGTACGCGTTCTACTTCCATCAGACGCTCTTTCTCGATGTCTGTGGTGTAACGAGCACTCTGAGGACAGTACTTACAATCTTCTGGACAAGCACCTGTCTTAATCGACAGAAGCGTGCTTACTTGAACATGGTTGGTTTGTTGATATTGACGATGTACAAGCTGCGCTTCGAATAGGAGATCCATGAATGGTTTTTCCATGAGATCGCGCACTTCAGCATGCGTCCAGTTATGACGAACTTCCACGTGTATTCCTTTAGTCACTTTTGTTGTTGTGTTGACAGTCTACTGAGTCTCGATAAACTGTCAACACAACGCAAAAGAACAAAGTTTACACCTGTCTGTTTTTTAACCTCAATTATTATTGGAATCGCACATGGATCTCGCCTTCGACCGCCAGCATATCTGGCATCCTTACACTTCGACATTGACACCTCTGACCTGCTACCCAGTGGCATCGGCAAATGGTGTTCATATTAAATTGGAAGACGGTACTGAGCTGGTCGATGGCATGTCTTCTTGGTGGTCGACGATCCACGGCTACAACCATCCGCACTTAAATCAAGCCGCGCACAAGCAAATCGATCAGGTCTCTCACGTGATGTTTGGCGGGATTACCCACCAGCCAGCAATCAGTTTGTGTAAAAAGTTGCTATCCCTAGCCCCAAGTAATCTTGAACATGTATTCCTTGCCGATTCAGGCTCCGTTGCCGTAGAAGTCAGCTTAAAAATGGCACTGCAATATTGGCATGCAAAAGACGAACGCCGACCGAAGTTTCTTACTTTGCGACACGGTTATCACGGCGATACGTTTGCGGCGATGTCGGTTACCGATCCTGACAACTCAATGCACTCTCTTTACAAAGGCTTTTTGCCTGAACATATCTTTGCGGAGTCACCAACTTGTGGTTATTGGGATGAATGGAAGCCAGAGGACCTTACCGACTTCGAGCACAAGATTGAAACGCTCCACCAAGAACTTGCTGCGGTGATCCTAGAACCTATCGTTCAAGGCGCAGGCGGCATGCGTATCTACCATCCAGAATTTCTCAAAGGCGTGCGTAGGCTTTGCGACAAATACGGTTTGTTATTGATTGCAGATGAGATCGCAACCGGATTTGGGCGTACTGGTAAGTTGTTTGCTTGCGAACATGCAGATATTCAACCAGACATTCTGTGTGTTGGGAAAGCACTCACTGGCGGCTACATGACTCTCTCTGCGACCCTGGCGAGCAAACACGTTGCGGATACCGTTTGTGGTGGTGATGCTGGCTGTTTTATGCACGGTCCAACCTTTATGGGGAATCCACTCGCTTGTGCTGTAGCTACTGCAAGTTTGGAATTGATTGAACAAGGTAACTGGCAACAGCAAACCCAACAAATCGAAGCGTTGTTTTCTGAGTTACTACCAAAACTTGAAGAATACGAGTTGGTAAAAAACACCCGTTGGTTAGGTGCCATTGGCGTAGTGGAAACGCATCGCCCTGTGAATATGGAAACTATCCAAGCCCTGTTTGTTGAACACGGAGTTTGGATTCGTCCATTTGGTAAACTGATTTATATGATGCCGCCGTTCATCAGCAAGCCAGAAGATATTGAAAAGTTAGTGGATGCGATTGATGCGGCGTTGCAACGTAAAGACTGCTTCGCTTCATAGTTCAATTCAATACGAAAACGGTTTGAGTATGAAACTCAAACCGTCTCTTTATTTTTCAGAGCAGTAAAGCTATCGAAGTTGACTGTCTTTACTCGCTCGTCGATTGAACAATGCTTGGCGTTGAGACACCAATTCGATTGTTGACTGACATTCGATACACAAACGAACGCCTTTCATTGCAAGACGACGCGCTTCCGGAATCTCATCACCACACTCATCGCAGTAATGGGCGCTCTCACCCTTTGTGATACTGCCACGAACACGGGAAATCTCGTCGTCTATTGTGTTTTGAATTTGTTGGCTGACGCTATCGTCGTTTGCCCACCCTACGGCCATAAGCCCTCCTCGTTACTTGAATGAGAAAATCTACTTACCGTGGTAAGATGGATGATTATATCGATTACAAATAACAAGATAATTAAGGTAAATACGAAAACACTATTACGTTTTAGTAATAATTACTCTGTAATCGATTATTCGGCGCTCTCATGGAAAAGCAATGCAAGGTTACTCATACTCCCTTCCTTGCATTCAAAATACTGTGTTTGCTCAGGCTCTCTCAAGGTAACACTGAGTATCCTCTCTACCTTACCAAACTCCTCGCTAAAGTACTCACTGACTAATATGACGAGCTCACCAATACTAAATTCCAGTGACTTCTCATCTACCAACGCTCGATGGTAATGTTTGATACGATAATCTTGAGGTTTAATGCGCAGTAAAACTGGGCTTTGATTCACAATGAACTTATTAAAGATAAGCCCACCTTTGCCTTGCTCTATCGAAATACTAAAATTCATAGTTTTGTTTACTGAACATTCAAAGACTTTTCTGGGCGAGGTGCTAGCAACGGCAACCGTGCTCATCATGGCAACACTTAAGCCCCAAGTGGCCACAAATCGTTTCATTACCATTCAGCCAACACTTTAAATAGCGCTTGTTCAGACATACGGGTTAATACATATCCGTGTGAAGATGAATATGAGCCACTGAGTACACTATTCTCTTTCTCAATGACGATATCCTCGATGCCGTCAGCGTTGTAATCACCTTTTGCTACAATCGTAATGACTTGAAAGCCATCGGTCGCGTCAAAGTACTCTGCTCTCACTTCACTGGAGACATGAGTTCTTTGGATATGGTCTGCTTCATCCCACGTTGATAGTGTCTTTGCTTTCTCAGCACTTTCGTTAGAAATAACAAAAGCAAGCGCACTTGGAGTCAAACTAGGAAAGCCATCATCTAACTTAAATTTCGATATATATGAGCGCTTGGAGGCGGTTAACTTTGCCATCTCACTCCATGTTTGGCACTGAGTTAAATACGCCTTATACGCGCCGTATTCATAAGCTTTAGCCGCAATAAAGCCCGCAGAGCTTGCAGTAGCTAAGTCTTTGCAATTAGACACCGATTCCGTGTCACCAGACGCACTTGCCAACTCAAGCCCGTATCCCCAGTCGAGTGAATTACGAAGCTGCATATTTTCTTTGGAAGGTTGCGCTAATTCGCGTGCAAAAAAGCGGTCGGTTCGCTCACTATCTAAGTATTGAGGCTGGATAAATTTACTTGCGATAGTACTCTCACTAACAAGTAAGGTAAGCGCAAAAGTTACGAGAAATGAAAGATGATTTACTGGCATAACGTATAACAACAAGGGCAAATGAAGCCATTAGCTTGTCACGTGAGAAACTGCTTAGAAAAATATCATTTATCTCCTACTGCCAGATTCTGGGCGAGCTCGTCACTAATGCGTGTGCAAACTACATAACAACGTATTTTCACTCGACGCAGATAACAAAAAACCCAGCACTAAGGCTGGGTTTTGGTGTTCTAGTGGTTAATGAATTAACCGATGTGCGTTGCGCCTGCCATGTACTTCTGAAGTACTGTAGGGATTGCAATGCGGCCGTCTGCTTCTTGGTTGTTTTCTAGGATAGCAACCATTGTACGACCTACAGCAAGACCAGAACCGTTTAGCGTGTGTACAAGCTCAGGTTTCTTCTCGCCTTTACGACGGAAACGCGCTTGCATACGACGAGCTTGGAAATCCCACATGTTAGAACATGAGGAGATTTCACGGTAAGTTTCTTGCGCAGGAACCCAAACTTCTAGGTCGTAAGTCTTACGAGCGCCGAAGCCCATGTCACCTGTACATAGAACCACTTTACGGTAAGGAAGCTCTAGAAGTTGTAGAACTTTCTCAGCGTGACCTGTTAGCTCTTCTAGTGCGTTCATTGAATCTTCTGGCTTAGTGATTTGTACTAGTTCAACTTTGTCGAACTGGTGCATACGAATCAGACCACGAGTATCACGACCGTAAGAACCTGCTTCTGAACGGAAACATGGCGTGTGAGCTGTCATCTTAATTGGTAGATCCGCTTCGTCAGAAATCGTGTCACGAACTAGGTTCGTTACAGGTACTTCTGCAGTAGGGATTAGAGACAATTTACGTGGCTCTTCGTCGTTTACTTTTTCCGCTAGAGGCTCTGTGTGGAAAAGGTCTTTACCGAACTTAGGAAGCTGACCAGTACCGAATAGGCTGTCAGAGTTTACTAGGTAAGGTACGTACATTTCTGTGTAGCCGTGCTCTTCAGTGTGAAGATCTAGCATAAACTGAGCGATTGCACGGTGTAGACGAGCGAATTGGCCTTTCATCACGATGAAACGTGCGCCAGTGATCTTAACTGCACTTGCGAAGTCTAGACCGTCGCCCATTTCGCCTAGGTCAACGTGATCTTTCAGTTCGAAGTCGTAAGACTTTGGCTCACCCCAACGAGAGATTTCAACGTTGTCGTTTTCATCTTTGCCATCTGGCACTTCGTCTGCTGGGATGTTTGGTACAGAAAGCGTGAATTCGTCTAGTTGAGCCATTACTTGCTCAAGTTCAACTTTCTTCGCATCAAGATCGCTACCTAGCGTACCGATTTGTTTCTTGATCTCTTCTGCGCCTTCTTTGTCGCCAGCCGCCATTTTTTGGCCGATTTGCTTGGAGATGGAGTTACGCGTGGATTGTAAATTTTCTACTTCTACTTGAATGGACTTACGTTGTTCTTCAAGTTTACGAATAGTATCTACGTCTAGCTTAAAGCCACGACGCGCCAGTTTAGCAGCTGTTTCATCCAGCTCTGTACGAAGTAATTTAGAATCCAGCATTGTTAATCCTATGCTTTTTGTTGTGAAATCACGCGCACTTTCCAAGCGTACGCGTTAAAAAAATTTACTGCACAAATGTATCCAAAAACGCCTACTTTTCATAGCGCTTTTGTGGGCTATTTGCGTCTAAAGTAGCCAAGTAATCTAACTTTTCGCCGATTTTGGTCTCTAGACCACGATTTGTAGGCTGATAGTACCTACGATCGCCCATTTCAGGTGGCAAATATTGCTCACCCGCAGCGTAAGCGCCAGGCTCATCGTGAGCATAACGATAATCTGCACCGTAACCCATGTCTTTCATCAAACTGGTTGGTGCATTTCGAAGGTGATGCGGCACTTCATATTCAGGTAAGTTATGAGCGTCCGTGAGCGCTTGTTTCCACGCCACGTATACCGCATTACTTTTTGGCGCACACGCTAAGTACACGATCGCCTGTGCAATCGCACGTTCACCTTCTGCTGGACCAACGCGCGTAAAACAGTCCCACGCGGAGAGTGCCACTTGCATGGCTCTAGGGTCCGCATTGCCGACATCTTCCGATGCTATCGCAAGTAATCGACGGGCAATGTAAAGAGGATCACATCCCGCTGCAATCATACGTGCAGCCCAGTAAAGCGCCGCATCTGGGTTAGAGCCACGAATTGATTTGTGGACCGCAGAGATTAAGTCATACCAGATATCACCTTTGTTATCGAAGCGAGAGACTTTCTCCCCTGCCACTTCAGCCAGCAACTTAAGCGTGATCTCTTTTTCACCTTGCGCATTGTCTTCTGCCATGTCGTAGAGCAGCTCAAGATAATTGAGAGACATGCGAGCATCACCGTTTACCAGTTCTGCTAGGCGGTCTAATACGTTATCAGCGAAGTGTGCAGGTGTGTTACCCAAGCCACGTTCTTTATCGCTGATCGCTTGGTTCAGCGCCAGTGAGATTTCATCTTTATCGAGAGACGTCAGCTTGTAGACACGTGCACGTGACAGCAATGCGTTGTTTAACTCAAACGATGGGTTTTCTGTCGTCGCACCAATAAAGGTAACCGTGCCATCTTCGATATGCGGCAAAAACGCATCTTGTTGAGATTTGTTGAAGCGATGCACCTCATCCACAAATAAGATGGTGCGGCGGCCCGCCATTTTGTTCTCACGTGCTTTCTCGATTGCAGCACGGATTTCTTTCACACCAGACGTTACCGCAGACACACGCTCTACTTCAGCATTGGCATAGTTTGCAGCCACTTCCGCTAATGTCGTTTTGCCTGTGCCTGGTGGTCCCCAAAGGATCATAGAGTGAATGTGACCCGCCTCTAGCGCACGGCGCAGTGGCTTACCAGGGCCTAAAATGTGCTGCTGTCCAATGTATTGCTCGATTGTTTCCGGTCTCATACGAGCAGCAAGGGGACGAAAATCTTCGTCCCCCGAGAAATCTAATGTGTAATTACTCACTACCAATTAATTCCTTTGGTCATCCACTTCCACACCTTTTGGAATTGTGAATGTGAATCTGTCTGCTTTTGGTTTACCCAGCTTCACGTTGTTAAAGGTGAACAAACCTTTTTGACCGTCTTGCTCAACCACGTTGAAGCCTTTCACGACACCTTTGGCATCAATATTAATCTGGAATTGACCTTGTGTGGAGTCTACTGCGGTAGGAATGAGAGTGAACTGGTCACCTTTTTGAGATATTTTGTAGTTATTCCAATCACTTGCTCGGTTACGCGTTAGCAAAACAAATGGCGTTTGCTCTGTTGCTTGCTCTTGCCAGTAGATGCTCACTTGCTCGATGAATGGGCTGTAGTACCACAATGTCTTACCGTCAGAGACCAATAGGTTCTCATCAGGGAATGTTGTGCTCCAACGGAACAGGCTTGGGCGGGCAATTTCAACCGTACCTTCTCCTTCCATAACCGTTTCGCCTTCAGGGCTGATAACCTGCTGAGAGAAATCTGCACTAAAGCCATCATTCATAGAAAGGCGTTTGTTTAATTCATCTTTAGGAGATGCTGCGTGTGCAGTAGAGAAGAGGGAAAAGCTTAAAACAAGCGCGGAGAAAAGTTTCGCTGAAAATAGTTTTTTCATTCAGATACCTATTATTAGAACCACTCACCTCAGTTGGACTGAGGTGAGTAACACAAGTTCATTAATCTTTTGGTGGCGCAGGTGCCAGTACTTCACGGTTACCGTTATGACCCGGAGCACTTACGATGCCCTGCGCTTCAAGCTGCTCTACAATACGGGCGGCACGGTTGTAACCTATCTTAAATCGGCGCTGAACACCGGAAACCGAACCTCGACGTGATTGAACCACGTGCTCAACAACTTGATCGAAGAGCGGGTCTACATCTTCATCCGCTTCCATTTGCTCACCTGGCAATAGACTTTCTGGAGTTTGATCTCCACTGATGATCTCTTCAATGTAGTTCGGTTTACCACGCGCTTTCCAGTTGTTTACAACAGCATGAACATCATCATCTGATGCAAATGCACCGTGAACACGAGTTGTATGACTTGACCCCGGCGGTAGATACAACATATCACCCATACCAAGTAGTGATTCTGCGCCGCCTTGATCTAGGATTGTACGAGAGTCCGTTTTAGTCGATACCGTAAACGCAACACGAGTTGGAATGTTCGCTTTAATTAGACCGGTAATAACATCAACCGATGGACGCTGAGTCGCAAGAATTAAGTGAATACCTGCCGCACGCGCTTTTTGCGCCAAGCGAGCAATCAGTTCTTCAACTTTCTTACCTACCACCATCATTAGGTCAGCAAATTCGTCAACAACAACGACGATGTAAGGCAGCTTTTCTAGCAATGGCGGTTCAGTATCCATGCTGTCGCCTTCCTGCCAGAACGGGTCATGGATTGGGTGGCCCGCTTCTGCTGCCATCTTCAATTTTTCGTTGAAGCCCTTCACATTACGTACACCTAATGCCGACATCAATTTGTAACGACGTTCCATCTCGCCCACACACCAACGTAGAGCATTTGATGCGTCTTTCATATCAGTCACAACTTCAGAAAGAAGATGAGGGATACCTTCATAAATAGAAAGCTCTAGCATTTTCGGGTCAATCATGATGAAGCGTACATCTTCTGGACCTGCTTTATACAGCATGCTCAAAATCATCACGTTCACACCCACCGACTTACCAGAACCTGTTGTACCTGCTACTAGCACGTGAGGCATCTTCGCAAGATCGGCCACCACGGCTTCACCCGCAATGTCTTGACCTAACACAACCGTTGTTGGTGACGTTGCTTGCTCAAACTGAGGGCTACTGATGACATCAGATAAATAGACCGTCTGACGACTCATGTTTGGCAGTTCCAAACCGATGTAAGGCTTGCCAGGGATTACTTCCACGACACGTACCGCCATCGCAGACAATGCACGCGCTAAGTCAGTTGAAAGACCAGAAATACGACTTACTTTCACCCCCGGCGCCAAATCAAGCTCAAAACGAGTGATCACTGGACCAGGATAAATACCAACCACATCGGCTTTGATTTTGTAGTCAGCGAGTTTGCTCTCTACCAATCGAGCGACCTGCTCTAACGCATCACGGTCGATAAAGTTTTCACGTTTTTCTGGATGATAAAGCAACTCGAGCGTTGGGAGTGGCTCTTCCGGAACTGGCAAGTTTTCTTCTTTCTGTACCAAAAATGGGTTCTGTGTTGCAGCGACTTTGGCTTGCGCATTGGAAACCATATCTTGGAATGCGGTAACGTCTTGGTCGTTGTCTTGGACCTCTTCTACCTCCACTTTTTGAGGTGCAGGTTCAAATGTTGTTGAAGGTGTTGCAACTTGCTGATGAGGCGTTGTTGGCTGTACTTGCTGCGCAGGCTGAGACTCCACTTCGTCTTCATCATCTAACACATCAAAGTCAGAGATCGTAGGCTCAATATGTTGGCTCGATTCCGTTTGCGCCGTGATGCTATCTAACACAGCAGAATCAATTGCAGGCTCTTCATGTACAGGATGCTCAATACTTGGCTGCTGTACTTGCTCTGCTTCAAATTGTTCGTACTCCGCATAATCTGGTTCAACACTGATCGGTTCTTCTGTAGCTGTATGTTGCTCTACATAGGAAGAGTAAGTGTCTGCAAATGATGGGGCTGCCTGCTCTTCAGTTCCCCAGTCATCTGCTTGTTGCGCCGCTGCTTCAAGCTCTTCTATCGTAACATTCAGTTGCTCGGTGCGTTCCAAGAGCGGATCAACGTTATCAGTGTTAACCGTATGGATAGGTTGTATTTGAGGCTCAGGTTCAGAATAAACTGGCGCAGCATTAACCGTAGCCTTGCGTTGTGGTGGCGTTGGTTCTACCATCGCCTGTTCCGCAGGCTTATCAGGTTTAGCTTGCGGCATATAAATAGGATACTCATGCGCTGGCGCCGACTCTTTCGGTTCATCGACATCGTACGCCGTTAAATGAGGAAGCGGCTCATCATCAATTTCATGGTCTACATTATGTTTAGGCGTAGAGACTTTATCTTCTACAAACTCATCAAGCTGAGGTTCTAAAACTTCCTGCTCTGAACCTCTTGCCTTATTTGCAAGCGCGGCGATTAGTGCTAATGCACGATCACCAAGCCATTCCACGATGTTAAGCCATGAGATGCCAGTGAAGAGCGTAAAGCCCGCTCCCCACAAGAACAGCAGTACCAATGTGGTACCGAGTACATTTAATGTAGGTAAAGCGAGGCTAGACAACACATCCCCGACCACACCTCCGGATGAAAAATACCAAATGTCATCAAAATTAATATCGGCAAGACCGCAACTGGTCATAATAAGGACGACAAGACCGAGCAGCCTTGTACCCCATAGCATGAAATCAATGGGCTCATCTTCTCCTCGTTTACGGCAAATCACCCATGCAGCCGCCGCTAGCAAGAAAGGGATTGGGTAAGCGAGAGAGCCAAATGTGAAGAATAGAGTATCGGCTAGCCAAGCGCCGAAAAGGCCACCAGCATTATCGATATCCCCTCCCCATGCGGTTTGGGACCAAGAAGGATCGGCCGGACTGAAGGTAAATAGTGCAACCGCAAGCAATACCGAGCTAAGAACGCCAACGATAAAGCAGCACTCTTTTAAGCGTTGGAAGCCATTTAAGCGTGAAGACTGGGGCTCTTCACTGGTTTTGATAATGGTTTCGACTTTCTTTGCGTTCTCTTTGAACATAAATCAACTTGAATATGGAAATGAAATAGGAAATTGCAAAACATTCCGAGCGGCATCAAGCCGCTCGGTAAATTGATTTAACCATATCAAGGAGAAAAACCCAATTACTCTCTGGCGAAAGCGGAAGCATATACCGCTTTCTTTGCAAGAAATTAACGAGTTTTGATCACAAGCTGGTTAGATTGTTTCACTTCTTCCATAACAACGTATGTGCGAGTGTCATTTACGCCAGGTAGACGTAGTAACGTATCGCCCAATAGTCGGCGGTAAGCACCCATATCTGATACACGGGTTTTAAGAAGATAGTCAAAGTCACCTGAAACAAGATGACACTCTTGTATGTCGTCTAGCTTTTGAACAGCTGAGTTAAACTGCTCAAACACATCCGGCGCACCACGGTTTAGCGTAATCTCAACGAATACTAATAGTGATGCATCCAGGAACTGCGGATTCAATAATGCAGTATACCCTGTGATATAACCCTGACGCTCTAAGCGACGTACACGCTCCAAACATGGCGTTGGAGAAAGTCCCACACGTTTTGAAAGCTCAACGTTTGAAATACGACCGTCTTTCTGCAGCTCATTAAGAATGTTGCGGTCGATACGGTCTAGTTCCTTGGACGGCTTTTTATAGTTGTCTGCCATTTTTTATTCCACCTTATTACTTCCTTGCAAAAAAATATACTACAACTTTTTAATATTTGGTGCCAAATTTTACAAATCTATAACTATACTAGTTATTAATTCGACAATAACACCCTACTAACAGTTAATACAACCATTATAGAAAGAGGATACAGGATGATCATTGGCGTACCTAAGGAAATCAAGAATCACGAATATCGTGTTGGTATGATCCCAGCTAGCGTGAGAGAACTCATCTCACATGGTCACCAAGTTTTAGTTGAGACCAATGCAGGTGCCGGCATTGGTTTTTCAGACGATGATTACATCGCTGTCGGCGCATCCATTCTCCCTCATGCTGCTGACGTATTTGCGCAAGCAGACATGATTGTAAAAGTAAAAGAACCCCAAGCAGTAGAGAGAGCAATGCTCCGCGAAGGGCAAATTTTATTTACTTATTTACACCTAGCACCAGATTTTCCACAAACTGATGAGCTAATCAAGAGCAAAGCTGTCTGTATAGCCTATGAGACTGTAACAGATAATATGGGTCGTTTGCCACTGTTAGCACCAATGTCAGAAGTGGCAGGTCGGATGTCTATCCAAGCTGGTGCGCAAACGTTGGAAAAATCGCACGGCGGTCGTGGTCTGCTCCTAGGCGGCGTACCTGGTGTTGAACCTGCAAAAGTCGTTATCGTTGGTGGTGGCGTTGTTGGTGCAAACGCTGCTCGTATGGCGGTTGGCCTTCGCGCTGACGTCACTATTCTAGACCGTAACGTAGACACACTTCGTAAGCTTGACGAAGAATTCCAAGGTCGCGCAAAAGTGGTTTATTCTACTGAAGACGCTATCGAGAAGCATGTTCTAGAAGCGGACCTTGTTATCGGTGCCGTTCTAATTCCTGGCGCAGCAGCACCTAAACTGGTCACTAAAGAGCACATTGCTAAGATGAAGCCTGGTGCAGCAGTGGTTGACGTGGCAATTGACCAAGGCGGTTGTTTCGAAACTTCACACGCGACAACTCACGCAGATCCAACTTACATCGTTGATGAAGTGGTTCACTACTGTGTAGCAAATATGCCTGGCGCAGTTGCTCGCACTTCAACATTTGCACTCAACAACGCTACGCTTCCATACATCGTGAAGTTAGCAAATAAAGGCTACCGCGAAGCACTTCTAGAAGACAAAGGCTTCCTTGAAGGTCTAAACGTTATTCACGGAAAAGTAACATGTAAAGAAGTAGCAGAAAGCTTTGACTTGGAATACGTTGAACCAACTCAAGCTATCGCTATGTTTAATTAATGACAAAATAAAACATAACTTGTCACGTTTTGTTTACAAAAGCCCACTCATAAGTGGGCTTTTTCATATAGAGCGTTTGGCTATAAAGAATAACTAAATCTTATATGCACAAATTAAAATATTTCTAGGTGTGACCGATTTAGGGCAAAACTCTGACAATCTAACACGGTAACCACGTTCTTCAAGATAAAGCACTTTGTCTAATGCGAGCCAGATCTCCAACGGACGTTGAAAAACAAGTTGCACTAAGCTCATTCTCTCCATTTGCCAGAAGCGTTGTTCGCTTAACTTTTCAAAATGAGAGAAATCGATTTCTTGAGGAAGAACAATGCCTTTTTGCTCCGCTGCCCAGCGACATAAAGATTCAAAACCATCACTTAATTGCGACTTACGGATACTCGGCACAGGCTGATACTCTGCCATTCCCAAAGCTTGTCGCGTGATCAAATCAAACCCAAGACGAAACATCATTTCCTGCTGACGATGACGACGCACGCGCTCTCCTCCTGTCACCGTTTGTTGTAATGGGATACGCAGTTCTTGCTTAGACAATGAGAGAGAAGAAGCCCTGCCCGATTCCGACATCGGCTGGTATTGTTCCGACTGAATCAAGTGGTAACAACAAGGTGATATGGTCATCGCAGCAATCCCATTTTCACTGCCGTACTGCATTAGACGAGCGTGAAGGTCACCGCATGCATGCAGTGCTACTGCGTGTTGCGTTGGCTTAAACACGGCTTTCGCTTTGCTATCAAACGCGTCGCCTTGAATAAACGTCATCTTCCAATGATGTTCATTGGCTGCTTGTTGCCCCGAATCGCACAGTGCTTGTTGGTATTCAAAGCTGGTTACAGGCTGATCGGTTTGCGTTGTCAGGATTCGCCCCAAGTAACCTTTACCTGAGCACCATTCTAGCCATTCTTCGCCACAGTGTTGTTGAATTGCAGCTTCACCCATCGAGCTAATTTGCTCCAACTTACGTCCCGGAATACCGTTATCTAAACCACGAGCGAGTTCCAAGCCGTTTAACGACAAAAGCTCTAAATGAGTCAGTTCTGCGAGTTGTTCAAGCTCAGGCAAAAACGGACTAAGTGCTTTTAACGCGAGTTCTGGTGCTGCTTTGTATTCTTCGATTTGAGAGGGAGTAAGAGACGCTAGCCATTGGCACAGTCGAGGATGTTGCTCCTGCCAAGGTAATGATGTGTGAATGCTGCTTTTAAAAGGCTCGAATCGCCACAAAGATTGGTTTTCGATTAAGCAGTCATTAATAAACTGAAATTGCGTTTTCATAGATCCCCCTACAACGAGCGCATTGTAGAGGGAATCGAAACATCAATGAAGTGTTATCTCACCGGAAGCTCGATGTCTTTAAACATCTCTTCGATTTCTGCATTAGACTTCAACGAAATCGCCTGCTCAACCACTGGACGCGTTAAGTGCGGTGCAAAACGCTCCATAAAATCGAACATGTAAGAGCGTAAGAATGTACCACGGCGGAAGCCGATGCTCGTGGTGCTCGCGCCAAACAAATGGCTCGCATCTATTGCAACCAAGTCACCGTCCTGCTCTTCATCCACAGCCATGCTTGCAATCACACCCACACCAATACCCATACGAACGTAAGTTTTAATGACGTCTGCATCAGTTGCCGTGAACACCACTCGCGGGGTTAAACCTTCGCGGTTGAATGCTGTATCCAGCTCTGAACGACCAGTAAAACCGAACACGTAAGTGACTAATGGGTAAGCGGCAAGATCACTGATCGTTACTTTGTCTTTCTTCGCTAGTGGGTGGTCTTTAGGCACAACTATTGAACGATTCCAGTGATAACAAGGCAGCATGATGGCATCTTGATATAAGTGAAGAGCTTCTGTCGCAATCGCAAAATTCGCAGTGCCTTTAGCTATCGCCTCAGACATTTGTGACGGTGTACCTTGGTGCATGTGTAACGACACTTTTGGATAACGAGAAGTAAAACCTTTGATGACATCTGGCAGTGCATAACGAGCCTGCGTATGTGTCGTGGTGATATTCAGCGTCCCCATTTCTGGATGGGTGTGCTCTCCAGCCACCGCTTTGATACTTTCTACACGAGCGAGAATTTCTTGAGAGATACGTACAATTTCTTCTCCAGCTGGCGTCACTTGCGTTAAGTGCTTACCGCTACGTTCAAAAATCTGAATACCTAACTCATCTTCCAGCAACCGAACCTGTTTACTAATACCTGGCTGAGAGGTATATAAGCTTTCCGCCGTTGCAGATACATTCAGATTATGGTTTACAACCTCAACAATATACTTCAGCTGCTGCAGTTTCATCGTAATCCCTTACTTATTCATGAGAGAGTTTATTGGCCACTCAAGCGAGCGATATAATAATTAGTTATAACGCGTTCAAATCGAAATGAACAGCAATTTCTAACTTATACCTCAATCACATACTAATAATCTTCAAGCAAGAAACAATATGCACAAAGTTGAGCCAATAAATGACCGAAGTTCTATGATGTGACTTCTATCAGTAACTAAAACGTGGGAGAGACAAAATAATCAAACAAATAAGGTGCCGAGTAAGATAAGATTCATGTATTCTTTAACGCTAGCCGCAGAAAAGTAAAGCAGACGCAAAGATATGAATATTGGTTTAATAATCGCTTTGGTAGCCATCCTACTGGTGTTAATCCTAGGCTATAACATTATGTTGCAATATAAGGTTAAAGTTGAAACCGCAAAAAGGCAGGAATCAGCGCGATATGTAGCCTTGATAGATGGTACTGAAGAGTTGATTGGTCATGCGCACCATATCCCTTTTAGTAAAGAGCTGTTGCTGTGTCTAAACAATCGTATTCTTGACGCGCTAGAGAGCATGCATGAGCTGGACCCGAAGAACAAGCAACTTGCTCAACGTATCGAAAATATGAAGCAGCAGATTACGCAGCTAAAAGAGAATGGTCCTACTGGCGAGAGTACCACTTTCAAGATGCCGAGTAGTGATAAACAAGCTATCGTCATGCTTAAGCTGGTTAAACGACTTCGCGACACTATCCGTAACGAGCACAACAAAGGCCGATTGGATACCCAGACTTACGTCACCGAAAATGCGCGCTTGGAAACGATGCAAATTCGCATCAACATTGAAAATGTCATCAAAAGAGCAAACGACTCTATCGCTCGTGGCCAACCAGGCACCGCGCTTCAACTGCTGCGTAAAGGTATCGATGCTTTGAGCACTAAGAGCGATCCTTATTCTATTCAAGCGAAACAAAAGCTTGAAGAGATGTTAGGTGACTTAGATAAAAAGCGCCAAGATAAAAGCGATGCCGAAATGCAGCAGATTGCTGACAAAGAGCGTGACAATGACATGGAAGCTCTCTTCGGCGAGAAGAAAAAGTGGTAACATTCCCTTCAGGTCAAAAAAGGCTGCAATTGCAGCCTTTTTTCTATCCGCAAGACAACGGATATGCCCAATAAAAATGTGAAGTACTAAAACTAAAATGATGAATCTAGACACCTATCAAGATCTTCTTGCTCCCATTAACCAATTTCTGCGATGCAGTACACCTGATGAATGGGTAGAGGAAGCAAAGAAACCAGAGAACCTTCAAACCATTTTGTTAGACCACCTACTGTGCGAACTAAAAGCTGGCCAATCTGCCATGTTTTTAATTCGTAAGTATGCCGTTGACCAATCCAGTTCACATGCTCTACTTGACTGGTTTAAGCCCTACGAAGATTTTGCTTACCGTAACGTAGGCTCATTGGAAACTTTAAAAGGCAAGAGCAATATTTCTAAGTCAATCATGGCTAAGTCCGACTCACCATACAGCCAAGATTTGATCGATAGGATGGTGCTTTTGATAAAAGAGGAGTTACACCACTTTTATCAAGTTTTAGAGATCATGGAAAGTCGTGGAATTGAGTACAAAAATATTCCAGCAAGTCGTTATGCTAAAGGACTGATTTCGCATATGAAGACTCATGAGCCGGAAACGCTGATCGATAAACTCATCATTGGTGCGTACATCGAAGCCCGATCTTGTGAGCGTTTTGCCAAACTAGCACCACATATGGATGACGATATCGCAAAGTTCTACATTTCTTTATTACGTTCAGAAGCACGCCATTACCAGGATTATCTTGTATTAGCGGAGCAAATCGCAGGCAAAGATATCAGCGAGCGCATCGCCTACTTTGGACGTATAGAGGCAGATTTAATTTCTACGCCAGATACAGATTTTAAGTTTCACAGTGGTATTCCAGCCTAGCGAGCATATTCTCCCAAGGTTGAGCATACTCTGAACTTATATAGACAGAGAATAAATAAGCCGGACATTTCGTCCGGCTTATTTATTGTAGCAATGAGGTTAGGAATAAAGCTGAAACACAACAACTAGAGCTGGAATGAACCCATTCGAGTTTTCAAGTTGTGCGCTAGGCTACTAATCTGCTGACAAGCCACAGCCGTTTGTGAAGCTCCCTCAGCCATCTCTGTTGAAGCACTATTAATATGCTCCACGCTGCGATTCAGCTCTTCGGATACAGAATTCTGCTCACTGCACGCCGTTGCGATTTGTGTACTCATTTGCGCTATGTTATCGACAGAATGTTCAATTTCTTTTATCTGGCTATCAGCATCATTAACTTGCTCAACACACTGAGAAATACCCTCCTGACAATCACGGCTTGAATGCCCTATTTTACTGCTGCTCTCTTGTAGTTGATTAACAATTTCCACAATTTGTGAAGTGGAGTCTTGAGTGCGTTGCGCCAGAGAACGAACCTCATCTGCCACAACAGCAAACCCACGTCCTTGTTCACCAGCCCGAGCGGCTTCAATTGCGGCGTTCAGTGCTAACAAGTTTGTTTGCTCGGCAATCCCGCGGATCACATCTACGACCACATTGATATTGTTTGAGCTCGATTCAAGCTCACGTGCCAGTTCATCTGATTCTTGGATCGTATGTGATACACGCTCAATTACTGCGATAGTTTGTTGTAACGTCACCGTTCCTTGCTTTGCCACTTCCGCAGCCGAATAAGCAGAGGTTGCGCCAACTTCGGTATTTTGTGCCACTTCACTTACAGCAGCTTGCATTTCTGTCATCGCAGAAGCCACCGAGCTAAGTTCAATTTGTTGATTTTGCATACCAGAAGCGGTCTGAGAAGAAATAGCACTCACTTCCTCTACTGCTGCCGTTAGCTGAATCGTTGAGTCATTAATCTCAGAAACCAACGAATGTAAGTTTGTTTGCATACCGACAAGCTCTTTGAGCAGCGTTCCTAACTCGTCTTTGCTCAATTCGCTTTCGTCGATTTGATTATTCAATTGACCCTTGGCGATTTTAGAAGCGAATTCCAATGCTCGATCAACAGGCCCGCAAATGACTCGAGAAAGCAACATGGCAGACATTACCATGACCAATGCGACGACGAGCGCACCAACAGCAGCGCTGTATTGTGTAAATGCCGCTTCACTTTGTACTTCTTCACCAATCAAATTCACCAACTCATCGTTCAACGCGAGGGTATCATCCAAGCTGCTCAACGCTTTTGAGTAGGTATCGAAACTCGATAAAATCACATCATTTGCACTTTCAGCATCGCCTTGGCTTAGCAATACGTTGTAAGTCTTCGTTTCTTTGATGTATTGATTCCAAGTTTCTTTAAAAACGCTAAAGGACTGCGTTTCACGCTTATTAAGGTCGAGCTTTTCGTATTCTGCAATACCAGCCTGCACATCAGAACGCCATTGGTCGAGGCCTTTTAACCACTCACCAATTTTGGGGTGATTTGCGTTTGGCAATAAAGAGAACTCATCTTTACGCACTTTAGTAATATCAACTTGGATACCTTTCAAAATCGCAACAGAAGGTAAACTTTTATCTGTTAACACTGAGATGTCTTTATTCAGTGTTAACAAACCTTGCACCAACATTACTGACACTAAACCAAACACGGCAAAAACGGTTAAATAACTAACCGATATTTTCTTTACGACACTTAAGTCTTTAATACGCATGCACTTTCTCCCCGCAGCCTTTCCAAACCTCTCACTTAAGTGAAAGCTTAACCTCTAAAACACACTGTTTTTTGCGCTCGATATCATTGAACGCTCTTATATACATCGGCTTGAGAGATCAAATCTTGACCAGTAATTGATAGTTTTATCACAAGCTATTTTAGAGATAGGCTCGTATGCTCCGTATTGTGTCTACATCTTTTCATGAGCGCTTCTCGGCGCAGATCCAAGATCTCATCGATGAGCTTTTCTTTCGCGTTTATCCCAAAATGCTGGGCATAATTTTTTACTTTTGCTATCTCATTAGGCTGCAAGCGGTACACCTCTTTCTTTAAACGCGCTTCTGCTTCACTTCTAATCAGACCTTGCTCTTGTAACAATTTAATGATGGTTTCATCGGTTGGATTTACTGCTCTAGCCATGGTGCTCCATCTATCAATTTGAGTTCTAGCCATATGGCTAGATGAATGACGCCGCACAACTTATAGAGCAAAGATGACAGCTTGATTGCAGTGAATGCAATTCGTTGACTGTTGGTATTATTTTTCCACCGCTTCAACGGCCACACACTCAATACCCCCATCCTAACCATTGAATAAAGATCACATTCTGATAACAATTTTCAGCGCTGGCTTAGATGTCATCCATATTTAACGTGCAAGTAACATTTATAAACAAGAATGATTGCTCTAGTTCAAATGATGGAAAAATAAGATGAAATTTTCGCAGTGGAGCCTTTTATTAAGTAGCTTGATAGCGTTACCCTGCATTGCAGATACCGACGTTTACCTAACGAATAACTCTGATCAACCGTTAACTATTCAAGTAAAACATGAAGGCAGTGATTTGCTTCAATACGGAGAAGAGTGGCAACAACATGTGCAGGTACTTGGTCCGTGGGAAACTAAATCTGTATTAAGCTTCAACCGCTGGGAGGGCGTGAAATCAAATCAAACTTACCGTTTTGAAACGGTGGTTTCTAGCCCCGAAGGTGAAAGCATAACACTCAATCAAATAATGGAAGGCCATTGGTACAATTCGACCATTGAATACGGCTTGTCCGCAGCCGATGTCGAGTTATCACTCAAAGATGATCGTAACATTCATCGTGCCAACACTAACGCTTTTGGTGCGAGAGAAACCGAACTGGCATTTAAGTCAGACAGTACCGCTCGATATGATGATCTTTACTACACCATCACGCCAAGCAAGGTAGCGGAGTCTGTCGACAACGAAGAACAAAACCTTAAGTTGATGACTTATAACATCTGGGCGTTGACGGCTATTGCATCGCACATTGGAGATCGTTACGAACTGATTCCTCAACATGTAAAAGGTTACGATGTTTTGGCGCTGCAAGAGGTGTTTGCCAGCGGCCGTGAAGCATTCTTACGTGAGTTAGCCAAGGAATATCCTTACCAAACAAAGATGTTAGATAAAGAAGGCGTTAATATTCATGATGGTGGCGTAATCATAGTTAGTCGCTACCCTATCGTGAACGAAGCGCAATATGTCTTTCCCGATTGCTCTGGTACAGACTGCTTTGCCGATAAAGGCGTAAATTATGCGGAAATAATTAAAGGTGGTCAGGCTTACCATGTGTTTGCTACCCATACCGCATCTTTCGATACAGACACCGCCCGTGAGTATCGTCAGCGCCAGTTCAAACAAATCCGCGCACTCGCCCAATCTCTTAAAATTCCTTCAAGCGAAACTGTGGTATACAGCGGCGACTTTAACGTCAACAAAAGAAAGTTCCCTGGTGACTACCAACAAATGATCGCTAACTTAAGTGCCATAGAGCCTCACTACTCTGGTTACACGGAGTCAACCTTTGATCCCCGTATCAATAACTTCGCAGGTGAAGCGTTATCAGGTGGCGAAAACGTGGAATACCTTGACTATGTTATGGTGAGTAGTGAATACGGGGTGAAATCATTCAATGACAACCGTGTAGACGTGCCGCGCACAACCGCAGAGAGTTTATGGAAACACTATAACCTTTCTGACCATTTCCCAGTAAGCGCAACAATCAAGCCATGAAGAAAATCGCTTTGATAATCATGTCCGCCATTATGGCGGGCATGATATTTTTAACTTTCAATCACGATGTTCAAAAAAAAGAGCTCGCTTCCTCTCCTTCCCCTAAGACAAAAAATCAGAGTGTCTCCAGTACATCACCACAAACAAGCAGCATCGTGCCCGATACGGATACTTCACCACAAACAGCTAACCTCCCTTCCACAGTTCAAATAACGACTGAGCGATTAACTCAACTCAAAGGCAGGAAACTTGTCGCTGAACTTGAGACGTTTTGGCATGAGTGTATGTTGAACCGTAGTTGTGAAGAGCAGATCGCCTTGTTTGAGGCGCATTTATCTTCAGCTCGATTCCAGCTTTTGGCGAACTACCCTCAGCTCAGCAGCCAATGGCAAGAGAGTGTAGGAAATTTGTTATTTGATAAGCAACAATCACTGGCGTCGCGTATTGCACAGCTGAAGAACGAAGCAAGAAGCATCTGGGGAGAATTGGCTGATGTTGTTTTCGCGGATGAGTTCGCGCTGTACGATTTCAACTTAGAAGCCCAAAAGCTGGACACTCAAAGCCCAGATAACTTTTTGCGAGCTTTCGAGCAACTCACCATTGACTGGCAAGAACATGCAGGTGCTATCGGGCTAACAAGCGACCAGGAAAAATATGAGCGTGCGGTCACCCTGATTCCTAATAGTATGAGCCTACCAGATCGCTTGGCGCTCATCGCAGAGCTAGAACGAACTTACTTAACGAAAGAAGAAAGTAAAAACATTCATGCTCGTCAGCAGCAAATTACAGAGCAAAAAAAACAAGTCAAAGATTACCAACAAGCATTACAACAACTTGAGTCCAAGCTAAGAACGCAAAGAGCTTCTAGCCATTCAAATTTGTCAGAACCGGAATGGCAAAGCTATTACCAACAAGAAGTCGCGGATTTTCGTCGTGAATTTTTTTCTTCTTAACAATGCGCTTTGACTGACTGGGAACTTAAAAAGGCACGTTGCTAACCAGCCGTCGTGCCTTATGTTCAACTCTCTACTTTTAATTCAGAACAAATTTAAACCAAATACATCTTTCACATCAAATAGCACTTTTTCGGTTTTCTCGCGAGAACGCTCACTACCTTGTTTTAAAATATCAATCAGCTGCGCTTTATCATTCAAATACATAGCGCGCTTTTCTCGAATAGGGCGAAGCATCTCTTGTAAGCATTCTTCTAACACTTTCTTGGTCAAACCATCACCTAACCCACCTCGTCGATAATGGTCTTTTAGCTGTTCGACATAATTTTTATCAGGATGAAAAGCATCGAGGTAGATGAATACAATATTCCCTTCGACTTGGCCTGGGTCCTCAATTTTCAGATGATTGGGATCGGTATACATAGATTTCACTGCCGCGGAAATCTCCTTTTCGGAGGCCCCTAAGTTGATTGCGTTCCCCATGCTTTTAGACATCTTATTTTTACCGTCAGTACTCGGCAAACGAGGTGCATCGCTAAGTAATGGACGGCATTCTCTAAGAACTTCTTTTCCACCCAGATGGTTTATTTTTCTCACGATTTCATTAGTTTGCTCTAACATCGGCAGTTGGTCATCACCCACTGGTACTAGCGTCGCATGAAACCCCGTAATATCAGCAGCTTGAGAAATTGGATACGTTAAAAAGCCTGCGGGAATAGAGCGTTCAAAACCTTTACTCTGAATCTCATTTTTAACCGTAGGGTTTCTCTCTAATCGTGCGATAGAAACAAGATTACTGTAATACATTGTCAACTCGGCTAACGCTGGAATTTGAGACTGCAACGTGATCGTAGTTTGAGCGGGGTTGATACCAACAGCCAAATAATCTGCAACGACATTGAGAATATTAGAGAATACCTTTGATGGGTTATGCGCGTTATCCGTCAGCCCTTGCATGTCCGCAACCAAGATCGTTTGCTCGTGCTCCGTTTGCAATTTGACTCGTTGTTGCAATGAACCAATATAGTGCCCGAGGTGTAATGGACCTGTTGCTCGATCTCCGGTAAGTATAATTTCACGCTGAGATGTATTTTTATGGCTATTCATATTTGTCTCCAAGTATTTAATAGATCGCTACTGGAGATAAAAAGATCAAACACTCTTAGCTACCATCCAGCAGCTTAAGAATGTAAGTATTCCGCGCCGCTCTATTTAGAGCGCCACCAAGAGAAGGTTGTTAATGAAGGGCGAACGTGTATTTTCATGTTTTTTAAACTAACAGCACACACCGCAGAACTCAATCTGTTTTGTACTGAATTAGTGTGAGTGTTCCAACAGCCAATTAAGAGGATTACATTGGTAAAGACATCGCAATGACCAAAACCGCACCAAATACCGAACCAGAGACAAACGCACACAGTACAGTTTTGTTGTGTTTCCTTTTCATTGATGAACTCCTATCCATAACTACGATGACCAGCCCTCACATCTAATACGCATGTGGATGCATCACGACAACGAGTTAACCAACATATCGCACGTAGGACCAGTACCGCTTTGTTAAATTGGGACCTCGTCCATAACTTGGAGTGTAAATGACTCCGGAACCTACAACAGAAGAAAATTTCATCACGTTACTGTCCTACCCTCCGGGTTTGTGGCTTAATAGGCAACAGGAACACTTTTTTCTTTTGCTGCGGATACTTACATGGAAGCTGTTTTACATCAGTTGCAATTCTCTTTGTCGATAACCGGACCTATCTGTTTGATGTTGGTACTTGGCGTTCTTTTTAAGCGCTTTGGTCTAATCAACGATAATTTTATCGAAGTAGGCTCTAAACTGGTGTTTCAAGTTACCTTGCCTGCAATGTTATTTGTCAGCATTGTGGCTTCAGAACACGACTTTTCCGCGGCAAGTGGATTCGTCAATTTCGGCGTCATCGCTAGTATTTCGTTTTTCATTTTCACCTACCTTTCCGTCAAACTTCTGTTCAAAGCATCGCCTGACCAAGGCGTTCTCATCCAAGGTGGGTTCCGAGCAAATACAGGTATTATTGGTATCGCTTACGTTGCCAATGCGTATGGTTCTCAAGGTGTGGCGCTAGCAGCGCTCTATGTCGCGGTCACCACATTTATTTATAACGTCCAAGCGGTAATTTGCTTATCGCCCAAGGGGGCAACGTCTGCCTCGCAAGCAGCAAAGATGATGGGCCGAACACTGACTAGGAATCCGCTCATAATCTCCATTGTTCTAGGAATGGCTTTTTATTTACTCGCTATTCCAGTACCGAATGTGGTTATTGACGCAGGAGACTACTTGTCCAAAATGACATTGCCTTTGGCGCTGTTGTGTACGGGTGGCTCACTTGACTTTAGCTTGATGAGAAAAGAGAAAGGTCCATCTTGGTTTGCGAGCAGTTACAAGCTCATCGTAGCGCCAGTCATCATCACCATGGGAGCTTACTTAGTAGGATTTCGAGGAATTGAGCTAGGTATTCTTTTCTTTATGAACGCCTCTCCAGTCGCTGCTGCCAGCTATGTCATGGCGCGTTCCATGGGAGGCAATGCCACGTTAGCTGCAAATATCATCGCACTCACTACGGTGCTTTCTACCGTGACCTGTACGTTGGGCATCCTATTTCTTAAGTTCTACAGCTTAATATAATTGGTCCGCGATAAAATAAAGACGCTAAACGGCATTGATGTCAGTTACTGGTCGTGATTCGCAAAAGTGAGCTTTCTTACCAGACGAAAAAATTCACTCGCTTCAGATTCCGACAAACAAGAAAAAAACTCTTTCTGTAAATTCGTCATGATTTGATGAACTTGCTTTAAGGCATTTGCTCCCTCTTTTGTCATGCTTAGCATTTTAAGGCGCTGATTCGATTTACTTTTAGAAACTTGAACAAACCCTCTCTTTTCCAGATTGTCCACCATCCGCTTTGCTACACTTCGCTCAGTTCGAACCGCATCAGCCAACGCTTGCTGGCTCATAGGTTGAAATTCTTCTAAAGCGGCCAGTGCACTTGCCATTTCTAGTGTCATCAAATTTTGCCGAGAGAGCTCGGCTTGGGCACGATTGCGGTACATGCGCTGCATCACACCGCAGACAAACGTAGGGCTTTGATCCAAAACGGAAATTGGGGAAATTTTCTGATCTTTCATCGTCGTTTTTCTTCTTTAGGCTTTCATTCGGCCGAAAAGGCTGTGCTGATACGGCACACAACACGCCGTCTTTCAGGCTCGCGTCATAGACGGTAACCACCAAGTGAAAACATAAAATAAAGAGCGCCGAAGCGCCCTTTAATCGTGTTAATTATCACTAGTATAACTCAGTTAAAACAACCAAGTCCTACTCGCTTTGCTGACTGGGTTTAGTGCTGGTCTCAGACAACTCTACCTCCGACTCTTTTCTCGCACGTCGATCAAACAATCGCTCAACCACTACAAAGAAGATTGGGACGAAGAATATACCCAATATCGTGGCACTGATCATGCCACCAAGTACGCCGGTACCCACTGCGTTTTGACCTGCCGATCCCACACCTGAACTGATAGCAAGTGGTACCACACCCAAACCAAAAGCAAGCGATGTCATGATAATTGGGCGCAGACGAACGCGAACAGCATGTAAGGTTGCTTCGATAAGCCCAGCGCCTTTCTCATAGTAGTCCTTTGCAAACTCAACAATCAGAATGGCGTTTTTGGTTGCCAAGCCGACCGTCGTTAATAAGCTCACCTGGAAGAACACATCGTTATCCATACTGCGCGTCATTACCGCAAGCACAGCACCAAGCACACCAAGAGGAACAACTAACACCACGGCGAAAGGTACTGACCAACTTTCATACAAAGCGGCAAGAACTAAGAATACGACGAGGATAGATAGCGCATATAGCATCGGCGCTTGGTTTCCGGAAAGGCGCTCTTCATACGAAATACCATTCCAGTTCACCGTGAAACCTTCTGGTAGCTTTTCTACCATTGCTTCAATTTCTTCCATGGCTTCACCAGTACTTACACCAGGAGCTGCACCGCCTTGAATATTCATTGCTGGCAAACCATCAAAGCGCTGCAAAAGAGGAGAACCATAGGTCCACTCGCCACTCGCAAAAGCAGAGAAAGGCACCATCTCTCCTTTAGCGTTGCGTACGTACCATGAATCGAAGTCTTTTGGCTGCATGCGGTATTCCGCATCACTTTGCACCATCACTTTCTTCACACGACCTCGGTCAATATAATCGTTAATGTAAGCCCCGCCCCATGCAGCTGACAGGATTTGGTTTACGTCATTGATACTGACATCCAAAGCACGAAGTTTGACGTGGTCAATGTTCACTTTGTACATTGGCGCATCTGCCTGACCGTTTGGACGAACACCAACAAGTTTCGGGTTTTGTGCTGCCATGCCCAGAAGTTGCCCTTGAGCCGCAACTAATGCATCGTGCCCTTTATTCAACGAGTCTTGGAGATAGAAATCGAAACCTGTCGAGTTACCTAGCTCTTGAATCGCTGGAGGGGCGAACGCAAACACCAAAGCTTCTTTAATGGTAGAGAAGTACCCCATCGCTCGACCAGTAATGGAAGCTGCATCGGCGCCTGGCGCTTCACGCTCAGACCAATCTTTCAGGCCGATAAATGCCATACCCATATTTTGGCCTTGGCCTGCGAAACTAAATCCAGCAACGGAGAAGACAGACTTTACATTATCTTTTTCGTCTACTAGGTAAAAGTCACGCATTTTCTCAAGTGTTTTTTCCGTCTGTTCTTGTGTTGAGTTAGGCGGCAAAATAGCCATTGAGAATACTGTGCCTTGGTCTTCATCTGGCAAAAATGACGTTGGAAGGTTCATAAATAACCAGCCAGCACCTGCACTCATTGCCAAAAATACAACCAACATGCGACCTGTGCGTTTTAGAAGTTTGGCAACGCCGGTTTCATAGCCTGCTGTCATCGCATCAAACTTGCGGTTAAACCAGCCAAAGAAGCCTTTCTTCTCTAGAAGCTCAGCATCGCCTTTTTTCAGCAACGTAGCACACAATGCTGGAGTCAGAATTATCGCAACCAAAACGGAAAGCGTCATAGCCGCCACAATAGTTATTGAAAACTGACGGTAAATAACCCCGGTAGAACCAGACATAAACGCCATAGGGACGAATACCGCTGAAAGCGTCAACCCCACACCAATCAGGGCACCAGTGATCTGCCCCATCGATTTTTTGGTCGCTTCTTTGGGCTCCAACCCATCTTCATGCATCACACGCTCGACGTTTTCCACCACAACGATGGCATCATCCACCAGCAAACCGATAGCCAGAACCATCGCGAACATGGTTAACGTGTTTACGCTAAATCCAGTCGCGTACAAAATAGCGAAGGTTCCGAGCAATACGACAGGCACTGCGATCGTTGGAATGATCGTCGCACGGAAGTTCTGCAAGAACAGGTACATGATTAAGAACACAAGAAGAATAGCTTCTAATAGCGTTTTAACCACTTCTTGAATCGAGGCTTTGACGAATGGCGTTGTTTCAAATGGGTACGCAATCTGCAACCCTTCTGGGAACGTTGCACTCAGTTGTTCTAAGCGCTCTTTTACCGCATTGGCTGTCTCAAGCGCGTTTGCGCCAGTACCTAATGAAATACCTAACCCCGACGCTGGGAAGCCATTATATTGGCCTCGAATATCATAACTTTCTGCACCACGCTCAACGCGAGCTACATCTTTCAAATAAACATTCGAACCACTGGCGTCGGACTTAAGAATGATGTCTTGGAACTCTTCTACACTGCTCAAACGACTTGCAGAAGAAATCGTAGCATTCAACAACTGACCTTCCTGCGCAGGTGCCGCACCCAGTTGACCTGAAGAAACTTGCGCGTTCTGTTCACTGATCGCGTTCGCTACATCGATTGCGGTCAAGTTGAACTGCGTAAGCTTAAATGGATCCAGCCAAACTCGCATCGCATACTGCGCACCAAACGCCTGCACTTGTCCTACGCCAGTTACACGACTTATCGGGTCTTGAATATTCGTTACAACAAAGTCGCCGATATCGTTTTCTGTAAAGTCAGGATCTTCAGAATAAACTGCGACAACCATGAGAAATGCCGTATTGGATTTATTGACGACAATACCTTGGTTTTGTACCTCCATCGGCAATGAAGTCAATGCCAATTGCAGTTTGTTCTGCACCTGTACTTGCGCGATATCAGGATCAGCTTCGCTATCAAACGTCAGGGTAATTGTCGCATTACCAAATGCATCACTGCTCGATGATAGGTAGCGAAGGTAATCTAATCCCGTCATGTTTTGCTCGATAACTTGCGTTACCGAGTCTTCAACGGTTTTTGCTGATGCACCTGGATAGCGAGCACTGATGGTGATCGTCGTCGGTGAAATCGTTGGGTATTGCGAGACGGGTAAATTGAATAATGACATTACCCCCGCCAACATCGTTAGAATCGCGAGAACCCAAGCAAATACCGGACGATCGATAAAAAATCGTGCCATGATTACTCCTGTTCACCGTTTTGGATAGTTACCGAACTGCCTGGCCCTACCTTTTGTAAACCGGCGGTAATGACTTTATCACCCGCGTTCAAACCATCAATAATGCGCCATTGGCTATTGATCGCTTCAGCAGTCTTCACTGGTTTCGCTTCCACTTTGTTCTCGCCATTAACCGTCATCACTGTCGCTTTACCTGTCGCATCACGAGATACCGTATTTTGTGGTATTAGAATCGCATCAGGGTCGACACCAGTAATGACCGTCGCACGAACAAACATTCCAGGTAGCAACAAACCGTCAGGGTTTGGGAATTCGGCACGAAGCGTCACGCTGCCCGTACTTTCGTTCACATTGACCTCAGTAAATTTCATTGTGCCTTTGTGTTCGTAAGTGCTGCCATCTTCAAGCATCAATGTAACTTGCGCAGAGTCATCTTCTTGCATATGGCCTTGGGAGAGTGATGCTTTCAAACGCAGCAGTTGCGCGGATGATTGCACAATATCAACATTGATAGGGTCAAGCTGCTGAATGGTCGCTAATTTGGCAGCTTGGTTAGCCGTAACCAACGCACCCGCTGTCACACTCGATTTACCGATCACCCCGCTAATCGGAGCTTTGACTTGCGTATAATCTAAGTTGATTTTTGCTGTGTTGATCTTGGCTTTTGCGACTAGGACCTGCGCTTTCGCTTCTTTGTATGCCGCTTCTGCTTCATCCAAGTCTTGTTGGCTGATGGATTTTTTGGTGATCAAGGTTCTGTAACGCTTCACCGTGGCATAGGTCGACTCTGCCGCAGCTTGCGCACGGATTAATTCCGCTTCAGCGCTCAGCAAATCCGCCTGAAATGACGAATCATCAATTTGATATAGCGACTGTCCTTGTTCAACAAATCCACCTTCAACAAAATTTCGTTCCGAAATAATGCCAGTAACTTGCGGACGAACTTCTGCTTCTTTGAATGCTCGGCTACGACCCGGCAGCTCTACTGTCAATGCTTGGCGCGTTGGCTGCACTGTTAACACTTCTACTTCGGTTGCGGGCGCAGGACCACCACCTTGGCTCGACCCTTCTTCGCTAGGTTGACATCCAACCACAAAAAGGCTCGACGCAATCAGCAGAGATAGCGTGGTTTTACGTCTCATGAATTTTTCTCTCTTATCTACCGACAAGCCTTCAAGATTCCTTATTAAAAGCTTCTAGAATGACTTAATAATGACTAACGGATGTATATCCAGAACAAATTAATTAGGATGATAAATACCCAGTGTTGTACATACAACAAAATTTACAGTTCTATACGCTTACGAAAAACGTTTATGGTAAAGGTGTTATGAAGTTCTCAAATTTGAAGATTTTGGGTTGGAAATCACATTTTCTTGTGTGCAATTGCAATGGTTAAAAAGCAGCAAAAGTGATGATAAAAGCATCATCACGCTGTACAGAGTTTGTTACCGCTGTCTAGGGTTATTTGCCCACTCTGGTATACGAACTAAAGTGAGAAAGGAATGTAAATATAGTCGAAATTTCACAAGTCAGGTTCGCCACTTATCTAAAAAATAACCCGCTAAGAAGCGGGTTATTTCGTCAGTGAGATTGCTGTTCTCAAGCTTATACTTTGAACTGACTGACCTGATGATCTAAACGTTGAGTTTGCTCTGACAACATGGCTAAAGAAGCTTGCGCTTGGTTTACGATTTCCACAATTGAAGTGCTACTGTCTGCAATGCCTTGTACGTTGCTATTTACTTCGTCACTTACTGTACTTTGCTGGCTCGCAGCCGTTGCAATGTGTGTATTCATCTCGTTCATACGTGAAATCGCGTTCAAGATTTCAGAAAGGGATTCACTCGCTCGGCCAGCGGACTTGATCGTTTCATCACTGCTATTTTGGCTACCGCGCATCACTTCTACAGCTTGTCCTGCACCAGATTGTAGCTTTTCAATCATGGTTTGGATTTCTCCCGTACTCTGTTGCGTACGACTGGCTAAAGAACGAACCTCGTCCGCTACCACAGCAAAGCCTCGCCCTTGCTCTCCAGCGCGAGCCGCTTCAATGGCTGCGTTAAGCGCTAATAAGTTTGTTTGCTCGGCAATACCACGAATTACATCCAGTACGGACGCAATGTTACTCACATCATGATCCAATGTGTTAATGACGTGGCTTGCGCTTTCGATTTCACTTGCGAGGCTACGAATTGAGCTAACCGTTTGATCCAAAATAACATTGGTATTGGTAAGTTCATCATTCGCTGTTTGGCTCGCAACCGCAGCTTCGTTAGCGCTATCGCTTACATTTCTGCTGGTGACTTGCATTTCATGCACTGCCGCCGCTACCGCCTCGCTATCTTTTTGCTGAGAAACGGTCGAGTTCGCGATGGTCGTGGTCAACGAGCTAAGATTTGCCATTTCGTTACGTAAGGTATTTGAGCTTTCAATTACCTGAGCGACTGTCACTTGAATTTTGGACACAAACTGGTTAAATGCGTCTGCTAAATTGCCAATTTCGTCTTGTGTTTTTACATCGATTCGCTGACTTAGATCACCTTCACCGGACGCAATTTCTGTCATCGCATTTTTAATATCATTGATAGGCTTCACAACCGTTTGTAACAACAAAAAAGCCATCGCGATAGCGGCAAAAATAACAATCACAATGCCAGCCTCAAGAATGAGTTCTGCTCTTGTTGCAGCCGCTGATATTTCGTCCTTCAATTGGTTTTGCTTTTCTTCTATTGCATCTTTTACAACGTTAAGCTGCGCTCTAACCTCGATAAATTGGTCTTCAAAGGTATGTTTGTGCTCATTATAGTAACCACGCCATTGAGATTGAGGTAAACGTAGCATCGCTTCATAACTTACTAACCATTTTTCACCCAAAGAGACAAGCGTTCGAACTTCATTACCATGTGTAGAAGGCATCACACCGGCTTGTGATAGCTCAATCATTTGTTCCATACGTGGCAGTGCTTTGTAGGCGTTGTCTTTGTATTCACCGATGTGATGATCAATATCGTTTTGAGTATCAGAAAGTGCAACACCTTGGATTGCAGATGTTGCTTGGTAAAGATCGCGATAAGCATCCTCAATCGTTAATAAGTTCGGCACGATCTGTTCGTTGAGTGTCTCACTCAATTCAGATTGCTTCCAACTTGTCATAACGTTTAATACAGAGCTCACAATAAACAATCCAATAATCAATGACAGCGGAATCACTATCTTCTGCTTGATCGTTAAGTTCTGGAACATGAATAGACTCTCTTTATTTATGGTATACAAACTGCCGGAAATTATATCAAACAAATAGAGTATACCATTAGGTAAAAGAGGCTATTCAACATGAAATCTAATGACTTTTTGACAAGGGTTCTAATTTCAACAATTAGTTGATTTTATACAAAATTTAACAAAGAGATCTTTTCAAAAGATGCAAATTAAAATGCTCTTTCAAAACGAAAAATATGTAACAGAAAGTGAATTAAAAGGGACCACATTTTGAAGAATAGATCGAATCAATGATTTACTGAGAACACATACAAAACACAGTTCTTGGATTGAGCACCACCGCGGAATATGCAAAGGTCCGAACATTTCTTCTAAAGCTCAAAAAAACCATTGTTTATCTGACGTATTTAAGGGTACTCCTTGATGATGTTAGTCGTGATGTTGGCAGACAGGATGCTTACAAGTTTTCGAAGTTAACCAGTAGCACAGTGAACGATTCAGATTTTCTTGAGCGCCAAGGCAATAAAAAAGTTTGCTATTTTCCTCTCAAGAGACGCATTAAAGAAAATAATGCAACCTAGTCACAAAGTCTTGCTACATCTTCAGAAAAGAATGATGTTGCTAAACAAATCTGGTGCAGCATACACATTGAAGCTAAACTCGTTTAAGGAACTTTTTCATATCAATATGAGAAAACATAGATTTCTCAAAGTTACACCGACCATTCAACGATTAAACTAATGTTAGCGTACCGGTACGTCCAAAAACTCCATGCATGAACCATTTGAAAGAGCCAAAATGTTCCAACCCAACTTCGCCTCAGTGGAGTGGCGAGTCGTTTCGCTCGCTCTCCTACTCTCTCTTCCTAACACAGCTCAAGCGGATCCACTAGATAAGGAAATTAGCAACCTTCTCCAACAACGTTTTTCTATCGCGGTTTTGCTGTCCGACACTGACGCAATTGCGTTTGGTATTGGCGACTTTGATCCGAATGCATTATTTGATACCGCCAACCCAGAGTTCGGGACTGACGAGTCAATCAATGAACGTCGAAGCAAATCCGTATATGTTCTCCCTTACACGACTAACTTTGACATAGAGGGCAGCGAGGACTTACATGAGCTGTCGTTTAAGGCATTTACGATACAAACAGAGAATGATCTCAAACTATTCGGCACAAGTAAGGATCTTCTCAAGGAAAGGACATACGGTGCATCGATTGGTTATGGGTACCTATACAAAGCAAATGAAAGCGTCACCCTTAGCACCAGAACGACGACTCACCTTATGCGTTATGAAAACTCATTCTCTACCGATAATAAACTTTCCTCCATCATTGGAAGAATCCTAGACGGCCGTGCCGTTAACGTTTCAGCATGGGCGGCAATAGTTCAACCATCCATTAAAGCCAAATACACGTCTCCCACAAGTTGGGGGAAATGGCATGCCAGTTCGACATTGAATTCATTCATTGGGCACAGCTGGGGAAGCGCAAATAACGGCAATATAGGCAACCCTAAAGGTTGGTACCTATCTAATGAAATCACCGGTTACTACAATATTTATCACGGTGAGCAAGCTTTATTTACTGGGATTAAAAGAGTCGACCTTTCGCATGATTTAAGCGACGAACTTGGAAGTCCGCATTACTACGAAGCTTCTATAGGATGGCTATTTTATGCACCAAAGCCCTTTGATTGGTTGGACAATTTCGGCATAGGCGTTAACTTCAACTACGGCTCGACTCTCAGAGGTGGCAGCATTCAACTTTACTACAACAAACAATAACGCTGTCAGTACAGGAACCAGTTGGTAGCATATATAACAAGAAGAACTAGAAGACACAAAAGGAATGGCAGAGTTAGCGTCTTCGCAAACTTTTTCATGAGACTTGGGTTATCAAACACCACACCTTCCGCTTCTCTTACCCTTCGCTCTTCGTCAAAATGCCATTTAATGGCTAAGTAGGCTCCTATCCCTAATACAATAAGCTTAAAAGCTCCAGCAAAGTAAGGAAAGAAATTAGCCCAACTGTCGTTCATTATCCATCTCCATCAAATTCAATATCAGCTTTGCGGTGGCAGAATCCAAGATTCATGTAGAATGCCCCCCTCAAAGTCAGACTCTCTGGCTAGCGCCAGTCTACTGCTCGAGATAGCTGTCCACAACTCTCTTTACCATATCGGCATTTATTAATTATTTAATAAATAATAAGAAAGACACTAGCACACTTGCTGAAAAGTAAGTGTCAGTTTGGATTGAAACTCATCAGGAATCGAAAATGGTCCGCAGTCGACTTGTTGATCTAGTGAAAGCCGAATTACCTAGCGCCAAATCGTTCGCTAGTATAAAAATGTAGCCTATCGCACTTCTGGTCGAGTGCTAACGAACTTATGATGCATATGTCATTAGCAGTGCAATTTTAAGTTTATCAATTAGCTAAAGTTTCCCACCTTAACTGCCAGTAAGTTTGCTGTGTTTGAGATGTTCTCGACATGACTAGTGTATAAATAGTATGGAGGTTCAAAGTGAAGGCAAGGCAATTTTCCTTACTAAAAATATTGTTTTTGTAATTTTATTTCAGGATTATCGAAACCATCATAAGGATAATTCGAACTAATCTTAATCCATGCTCCTTCAGTTACATTTGCTTTCTTTTACTCACTTCTCGCGACTATTAGTGGCATTTTGAGACAATTTCCTACACTCCTTTCTTTCCCTTAGTTGATATAAATCATGGTTAGAAGAAAACAGAATCACCTGTATTTCTCAATACATGAATCCAAACTGCCCGACTTTTCGTAACTAAATTACAGATAGACACGATTTTTAGTATGGCACGTTTTTGAGGAACCAAGATGTTAGATACCCTCATGCTGTCGCGGATCCAGTTCGCGGCCAATATCAGCTTTCACATTCTCTTCCCGACCATCACCATCGCGTTGGCATGGATGTTGGTGTTTTTCAAGTGGCGATATAACCGCACACAAGCCCCCGTATGGCTCGATGTTTATTACTTCTGGGTCAAGATATTCGCTCTCACTTTCGCCTTGGGTGTGGTATCCGGCATTACGATGAGTTTCCAGTTTGGTACCAACTGGCCAGGCTTTATGGAACGAGTCGGAAACGTAGCTGGACCATTGCTCGGATACGAAGTGATGACCGCCTTCTTTATGGAAGCCACCTTCCTGGGTGTAATGCTTTTTGGACGAGGACGAGTACCGGAATGGGTTCATACTCTCGCCACCGTTCTGGTTGCTGTTGGGACAAGTATGTCCGCATTTTGGATTCTGGTGCTTAACAGCTGGATGCACACACCAAGTGGCTATGAAGTGATTGACGGCATTGTTCATGTGACCAGTTGGAAAGAAGTCATTTTCAATCCTTCTTTACCGTACCGTCTTCTACACACGCTATTAGCATCGGCGCTGACTGCCAGCTTCTTGATTGCAGGTATCTCGGCTTATCAAATAATGAAAAAGCCAGATCACCGCTCAGCCAAACTTGGCTTAAAAGTCGCGTTGTTCGCGGCGGCTGGATTCATCCCGATTCAAATCTTTGTCGGAGACCTTCACGGGTTAAACACGCTTGAACATCAACCTGCAAAAATTGCAGCGATGGAAGGTGTGTGGGAGACCGAGCAAGGCGCACCTCTTCTACTATTTGCGATGCCAAATGAAGAAACTCGCAGCAATGATTTTGAAGTGGGCATCCCTAAGTTGGCGAGTTTGATTCTTACGCATGACTTAGATGGGGAAATCCAAGGACTTAACGAGTTTGCACCTGACCACCCGCCAGTGAAGCCCTTGTTCTTTGGCTTCCGCGTGATGGTTGGTGTTGGTGTCCTTATGTTGCTTGTTAGCTGGTATGGCGCGGTGAAGCTAGCACGTAAAAAAGCGCTACCTAAACCTTACCTGTACACGGTATTAGCCATGACGTTCTCTGGTTGGATAGCCACACTGGCGGGTTGGTATGTTACTGAGATTGGTCGACAACCTTGGTTGGTCAGCGGTGTATTGCGAACATCCGAAGCCGTCACCACGGTTGCGAGCAGTAGCGTGATGACTTCGCTCATTATGTACTTAGCCATTTATGCTGCATTGCTGGTTGCGTACATCCATACCCTATTCTATTTGGCGCGCAAAGACGTTGCAGCCCATGAAGTCCCACTGACACAACAAGAGGCCTAATCATGCTCGACTATCTACCAGAAATTTATCTTCTGCTGCTTGGCTTCTCGGTCTTTATGTATGCCGTGCTCGACGGCTACGATCTTGGCGTCGGTATCCTTTTACCGAGTGATAATGAAGCGCAACGTGACCGAATGATAGCGTCTATCGGCCCTTTCTGGGATGCGAATGAAACGTGGTTGGTGTTAGCCGTCGGTATTCTGCTGATTGCCTTTCCTACTGCTCATAGCTTGATTTTGACGGAACTTTATATGCCGACCGCGATTATGCTTATCGCACTGATCATGCGTGGTGTGGCGTTCGACTTCCGAGCCAAAGCGAACTCGGATCAGAAACCTCACTGGGATTGGTGCTTCAGAATTGGCTCGTTAGTCACCGCGCTAACCCAAGGCTACATGGTGGGTCGTTACATCATGGGATTTGAACAATCAACCGAAGCATTTGGCTTTGCTTGGTTAAGCGCACTTTGTGTAGCGGCGGCGTACGTTTACATCGGTGGCGCATGGTTAGTACTAAAAACGGAAGGTGATTTGCAAATACGCTCGGCCCGTTGGTCTCGCCGTGCTGGTTGGTTAGCAGCCTTAGGAATCTTGGTGGTTAGCGTTGTAAACCCAATTGTAAATCAACAAGTTGCCTTGCGTTGGTTCAGCTTCCCAGAAATCTTGTTGCTTGCCCCAGTTCCGTTAATTGTATTGGCAACCATCTTCCTAGTTGATCGCTATTTGCGTCAGGTTCCAATGGTGAATGATCTGGGTGTGCGCTGGCCTTTCTTTGGTGTCACTGTCATTTTCGCGTTGAGCTTTCTCGGGCTTGCGTATAGCTTCTTCCCAGAAGTTGTGCCGGGGTTGATGACCGCACAACAAGCGGCCTCCTCACCTGCGACATTAATAATCGTGGGCTACGGTGTGATGATTGTTATGCCGGTGATATTGCTTTACACCTTTGTGGTATACCGGATCTTCAAAGGCAAAGCGACAGAACTTAGCTACAAGTAGGAAAGGGAATTCCTCAACAAAGCGCCGCTGCTCATGCGGCGTTTTTTTTTGCAGTACTCAACGACTAAAGTATCTACCCAAGGCGACTGAGTGGGAACGCTGAGAGAATGTAGCGGCAGCCAGTAGTTTGTTCCTAACTAGAACGAGATAACCGTTTCTCAACTATAGCGATACAGGCACAAAAACAGAAAGAACATTTGATGTTACAAAAGGTAGACCGCCACTTTAAAACGCTTTGAGTATTTTTTTTGCGCTCAATGAGGTGCAAGTATACTTATGCTTTTTATGACTTGTGAACACTCAATTGCATGTTATGTTGCTGTTGAAATAGTACATGAAATAAGGACAAGAACATGAAGATACGATGCAAAACGACGCAAAGCATTGAAAAATTTAACCCAGATGACCTCAATCCAAACACAGATCTCTTTGTTATGATTGCTGTTGTATTCGTGTTCATGGCTGTTTTGCTTAGCATCTAGTAGCACTACGTTCATTCTTGTGGCCGTATTCATACCTCATGTGATATGGGTGCTAAATTCTAGATTAAAGTGGATAGGCTAACCCGCACCAATCAGATTATGGCTGCCTCTGTATAGCTTCTTCAATTTTGGCGTTGTATAGAGGTGAGATGTGAATAGTTGGCTTGTAGATAGAATGGCGCTTGCACCTTGAGCACTCTTGTGTACTTTCAATGACGCATTACTTTAATGTAGATACGAAAAAAGGCCTGACAAATCAGACCTTTTAGAATGTGGCGGTGAGTGAGAGATTCGAACTCTCGATACGTTGCCGTATACACACTTTCCAGGCGTGCTCCTTCAGCCACTCGGACAACTCACCGAATCAAATTTTGGTTAGCATCATTGGCTAACGAGGCGCTAATTTAATGATTATGTGCCTGATGGTCAAGGCTAAACATAAAAAAAAGCGCCCTTTTCGAATCGATTGCTCACTAAGTAACTAAATTGAGCAAAACTGGGGCATTTACATGCTTTGAGAATAACCGGGAACACGGAACCAACGGCGGCACATGTCCAAGAAGTACCCATACAACACACCCATGCCACAAGAAATAACAGCGTTACTTGCCACTGCGGTCACAATTTGATCTGTAGACGCGCCAACCGCGAATAAGATACCCGCATAAACTGGAGATTGAAATAGTACATAAGCGACCAGATCAGAGATGTTTTTCATAAAGGAAGACGGTGACACCCTACTACCTTGATGCAGCACCCAATCACGAAAAACCCCATACGGCCAAGCAATGGCGATATTCACTGGAATCGATAGCGTACGCGATGCTAGAGATTGCTCAAATGTCATCCCTGAAATCAAAATCTCGACAATCATCCCTGTGATAAAGCAAAAAACAACCATAGCAAAGGTATCCGCTGCGGCGTGACGAATACAAAATGGTCCACGAGACTTCATTTACAAAACCCTTAAAATCAAACACTGCAATTAATAAAAACAATAAAACTATTAACCACTAAAAAGACACCAAGCCAGTTAATGATGCAATTAGAACACACAAAAACTAGCTTATGGTTCCGTATTTAAAATTAAGTTGTAAATTTATAACCAACTTTTAAAGTAAAAGTAGTTTTTTTCACCAATGACGAGTAAAAACGCCTAAAATTACGTAAAAATGGTACAAAAAAACGGATTTCACTTACATAAAAAGGGGTTACGATAATTATTTTGACGTAAAGTTAGAACAAAACTCGGACTGTAAATAGTCATTCCTATAGCTTATGCTACCAAGCTGCGAAAATTCAGAGTATTACCGATATAATCACAGTAGTAGGTCTCGCTGCTTTACTCGTAAAAGTAAAACTGCAAGCCTGTTCATTGCAGGTTAGAAGAGTTTGTGACGACGCTGGATGACGTATGAATAGTAAGAACAGTTCACAGTTGCGCGATATTGATTCAGTTATGGTGAGGCCAGCAAAATCGTTAATGTATCGATATCATCTTGGTCTGGGGATTGCTGACGCTTTAAGTTACTTCTTATCCGTTCGGCGACTGAAGAAACGTCGTCACTGAGTTCAAGGGGAGCCTCCGCAATGATCGCTGAAATAGCCTCAAGTGCTTCATTAAGATGTCCATTATCTAGAGCGACATAGAAGTTGAGTAACCACTTTTCAGCATTAAAGCTATCTGCTGCATTTCCATCAAAGTCCGATTGGTACTGATATAACTGTGTCGCATGAAGATACAGTGCATCATTTAATTCAGACTCCACTATTGGTTTCGCTATTATGTGATCTGCTCCTACATTAATCATACGCTCTTGTGTTTCTTTGAACACATCCGCTGTACAGCCAAAAATCAGTACCGACTTAGCAGGTGAACTCATTGCTCGAATGGCTGATATGGCCCCAACGCCATCTAGAACAGGCATATGATTATCCATCAGTATCAAATCAAATGGTTTGATCGCAACCTCATCGACTGCAAGCTGACCATTTTCGACACTTGTGCACTCAAAGCCCTTGGCTCGGAGGAAAGTTTCCATAATGATCGCATTTGTTCGGTTGTCTTCAACAATGAGTGCTTTCAACCCTTTACAGTTCAATTTATGTGTATTGATTGACTCTACTTTACCTGGCTTGCAAGGTGTAAGGGCAATTTCGACAGTAAAAGTCGTTCCAGCGTCCTCCTGACTCTCTACAACCACTTGCCCACCCATATGTTCCGCGATTTCTTTGACTATTGCTAAACCAAGCCCTGTACCACCAAACCGTCTAGTCGTTGATGACTCCGCTTGCTCAAAAGGACGAAAAATGCGTTTTTGTGCCTCTTTTGAAATACCAATCCCTGTATCTTTTACCTTTAGTATCAGCTTGGTGCCAGCCTTACTCGATTTCTCGGCTAGCTCTACCTCTACTATGCCACGATCGGTGAACTTAACAGCGTTATTGAGTAGATTGAACAGTACTTGACGTAAACGGGCTTTGTCATTGTTGTACCAACGACCCGTTGGTAAATGCGAGACGACTCTAAAGCGAAGACCTTTTTCTGCACACAGCGTTTGATAAACACTCTTGATACTGCCGATAATCGACTCAATTGGGAAAGGCTTATTTTCAAACTCAACATGCCCTTGTTCAATTTTTGAGTAATCTAAAATCTCATTGAGTAATGTCATCATGTGATCACCTGAATCATAAAGTGTTCTCAGGTGCTTACGCTGCTCATCGGTAAGTGGTGTTTTTAACAGTATCTGGGCAGTTCCTAGTACACCGTTCATTGGTGTGCGAATCTCGTGGGACAATGTGGCTAAGAATGCCGTTTTAGCGTTTGTCGAAGCCTGAGCTTTTATTCTCTCCTGCTCTAAATAGATCGTCTTTTCATTGAACTTCTCGATAAGCTGTCCGATTTCGTCATCGCTATCATAGTCAATATCTATGATCCCACCAGTTTTCGAGTCATCAATCTTAGCGGCAATGCGAACAATTGGTTCAACAATATAGCGATTCAGTAAGTAGTAACCGACCAAGACACACAAGAGCAAAAATGGAATGATCCTCCCCTCAACGCTCATCACTTGTTCAAACACTTGATCAGCGACTTTAGCTTTTGCGTTGACAACTTCCATGCGCCAATCGAACTCTCCGAAATCAAGCTCGCTGACATAAATTTCGTCCGTCAGTTGAAAGTTGTGTTCAATAATCACGTTTGAGTCAGCATCGCGAACCACTACCCCCAAAGAATGCTGGTTCGTGTGCTCTCGAATAAACTGAAAAAGTGCATCAAGTGATAGGTCTACCGTTACAACTCCAGCGAATCGACCGTTTTGGTAGTACGGAGAAGACGCGGTAATCATCTGGACCTGAGTAAAGGTATCGATGTAAACCGTAGACCAACTAACAGAACCTACCGGAGCATCGGCGGCAGCGACATACCAGGGTTCATTATCATAACCGCCAGATTCGGGGTTATTGTAGGAGTGAATTTGGTCAATACCACTATCACTGTTTTTATTGAAGAATAGACTTCTATATCTCCATTGTTCTGCTTTGAGCTCGGGTTTAGGCCATACGCCACCACTAACAAGCATCTTGTCACTCAATTGAAGAATATGTGGAATTATTGTGTTGAGAGATTGAATATTTTCAGTCCCTTGGGCTAGCCCTACTAAGCTGCTCAATACACCTGTAGAACTGAGGAGGGGCTCTTTTATCTCAAGAGCCAGGAGTTGGGTACGTAACTCTAGGTTTTGCTCTAGCTTTTGTCTAACCGGTGGCTCAACAACCAAATAGGCGACAGAACCGATAGTGGCGATAAAGAAGCACAGGTAAAGTGTTAGGGCGAGAATGCTTTTTTTTCTAAGTGATGAGCGAATTTCCATAGATGTGTGAATCATTCCCTAATATCGATTTATCACTAATTGATTGGTAAGATGAGCGCAATCAACCAGCCCATTAACAAATGGTATTCTATTTTGAAACTACAAGACATCCTTTCTCTCCCAGAACTTGACGGTAAACTACTAAACCTAGCAAAAACTCAAGGCTTTGTAACAGCGATGGCTGCAGCGCCAAACGTAATAATGCCTCAAGAGTGGTTGCCATTCTTATGGGGTGGAGAAGAAACAGCGCCATTTACTGACGGTGAGCAACTAGAGCAGTACATTGACGAGATTGTACAAATGTGGAACCAAACTCGTCCCGCTCTCCTAGAAGGCACTTGGCAGTGGCCTGCAGGGTGCGCGCTAGATGAGCAAGACATTGTAACAAGTCAGGCTCGCGATTTCTGTGAAGGTGTATTACAAGGCTGGCAACTTGCGCGTGATGACTGGGAAACGTTGATGCCTGAGGATAGCGAAGATAATGCCCTACTCGGTGGTGTTTTACTTTCTCTTACTATGCTTTACGACCCAGAAACAACCATTGAAACATTGGCCGAACAAGGTATGGAAGGCTTAGAGCAGTTTGAAGAGATCTTCAATGCAATGCCAGTGATGTTATGTGGTCTTACCCAGCGCGGTGTTGCATTAGCTGAAGAACAATAGGCGCAACGCTGTCGACCATCAAGATTGAACGGCTGAATAGACAAAAAGCTCTCCAAATGGAGAGCTTTTTTGATCATGTTAAAATTACATGTGGAATATACCGCGCCATATCTTGAGTCACTAAGCTACTGTCTTCCCTAATCGAAATACCGGCAGCTCTATCATTGACCAACCAACTGCCAATTAACGTATGGTTTTGCCCAAACTTAGGTAGTGGATGGTATTGCTGGACGATATTGAATTTAGATTCATAAGGCCCTGACGTTTTAACAAAACGTTTTCCATCGATGACGATCTCGATGTTCGCGCCCTCTCGAGAAAATAGTGGCTTGATGACATAATCTCTCATAGTGTTCGCTTTTGAATCGTTAGCAAAATAAGCGGGCAAAAGGTTCGGGTGGTTAGGAAAACGCTCCCACAATAACGGTAAAAGTGCTTTATTGGATAGTATCGACTTCCACATCGGTTCTAACCAGTTTACGTTTGCAGTCGCTAAGTACTTCGCATATTCCTCTTCAAACATAAACTCCCAAGGGTAAAGCTTAAACATCCAACGAATCGCTCTGTCGTCAGCATCCACAAACAGACCATCTTCCGTCACTCCAATATCTTCGACATGCACGAATGCCGTTGCTAACCCTGCCTCTCGCGCGCAATCCTCTAAATACTGGACAGTCCCTTTATCTTCTTCAGTGTACTTGCAGCAGCTAAAGTGAAGTGTTTGTCCTGGTTGGTATTTTGCTATTTCGGCAAAGCGCTCGATCAAAAAGTCTTGAAGAATATTGAATTGATCCGCGCTCTGGTGAACTCGACCTTTATTTACAACATCTTCTAGCCACACCCACTGCCAAAAGCCAGTTTCAAACAAGCTGGTTGGCGTATCCGCATTGTTTTCCAGTAATTTTGCTGGCGAGGTCCCGTTGTACGCGAAATCCAGCCGCGAATAAAGCGAAGGTTCGCTTCGTCTCCATGAAGAAGCGACCTGCTCCCACATAGATTCAGGGATCGCACATTGCGTCAGCAACCGCTCACTCCGAACGACTTCATCCACAATAGCCAGGCACATCTGATGCAGCTCTTCAGTGGGCGCTTCTATATCGCGCTCAATTTGCTCCAGCGTGAATTGATAGTAAGCACTCTCATCCCAATACGGTTGGTCATACATGGTATGGAAACCAAAACCAAACTGGCGTGCTAATTCACGCCAGTTTTCGCGCTCTTGTATTTCTCGTCGAAACATAGTGCTTTTTAACCGCCTCGACTGACCGACACCGCTTTACCAAACCCGCCTCGAGACATCGCCCTGCCAATGGTGCCGCCACCACGTTTATTAAGGCTATTCGTCGCAACTTTGGTCGGCTGATTTCGGTAGGAGCCAAAGAATTGTCCTGCTCCATTATAGAATTTGGATTTATAACGGTACATCGGCTCTGAGTAATAGCTCTTGTTATAACCTTTCAACCCGCTTAATGAGCGACTGTAAAAAAAACCGCCAAAGTTAGGTACATAAGCTCGGGAACTGGAACTGTAGTAACAATCATCCTCGTAGAAATCATTCTCGCATTCGAACTCGCTGCGGTAGCGAGGGGCATTTTGTTCGGCACGAGCTAAAGCTTCTTGGTATGCAATGTCACACTGTTCACTAAACTCAGGCGAGTTAGATTTACACTCATCAGCATCAGAAAAAATGTACCCTTCTGTTTTTGACTCGTACGTAGCAAAGAAGAAAATACCACCAAAGGCAGCAAAGGGAAGAATTTTCCCAAGCTTTAAGCTTTTGTCCATGGAAGAACGTTTAACGTTAGAACTCCGCTTCATCGTTCCTCCTAGTAAGTCATGCAAGCGGCATTCAATACGCCGACCGAAACAGAAACTGCGGCTAATACAATACCGGCTGGCAGTTCATCTTTTTCGATACGCTCTGCCACTTTCGGAAGTAAAATAAAGCGTACAATTGCAAATGCGATAATTTGAGCAAGCATTGCAACAACGCCCCACACCATAAAATCGACGATATTGACCGAGTTTTTTGCCGCCCCCGAAATCGCGAGACAATAACCAAGGAAGGCCCCACTTAGCGCAATCGCTGCTGCTGTATTTTGTTTTTCTTTGATCAGATGCCACTCATCGTATGGCGTCAACTTGACGTAGATGAACTTAAACGCCAATACAAAAATAATAGAAACAGAGAAATAGAGTAAAAAGTTTGGGAAGCCTGCTAACAGGCCGGCAATCATGTGCATTATTGTTCCTTGTTCATTTCTTTCCAGGCAAAATCTTCAATACGTTCATCTGCAATGTAAAACAGCTTGGTACTCGCGGGTACTTCAGCATCTAAATCTGGGTTGAGTTGAATACCATCGCCAATATCAAAAGCAATCAGCGTGGCATGATGGCGTCTTTTGAGAAAAACGAAGAGATTCTCAATAGTGGTGGCAGACTGACCCTCGGGATAAATAACTGAGTATTGCGTCATACCTCGTGTTGAAGCCAAAAGCTCCTGATGAAGCGCACTTGAGCCCGGGTCAACCGCCGCTTTTGCCAACATTTCTGCGCCAACAGCAGGTATGCATTCCGCTTTCGGGCAATGCTGACTTAGAAGTCGGCCTAGCGCTTCATCTTTAAAGTAAGCGACCAAATGAGCGGAAGGGTTTACAGATGCGCAGTATAGAGCGGCTGACAAGGTAATGTCGTCCGAGAGATTATCCACAATAATGCAAGCGGCTTCGGCAATATTGGCGTTTTTCATTTCTTGCGAATCGGTATAACTGGTCACTTTGATAAAACTGATTTCGCCAGGTAACGGGTTCTCTATTTCTGAACGGCTGCATAAAACAATCGGACGCTTTCCCTCTTCTTCATGTTGTAACATGCGAATAAGGTGCATCGTTCTCGATCCATTCCAGCCCAACAATACAATATGGTTTTCCACTCTTACTCTCCGTTTTCCTAAAATACCCGCTCGCCAATAGTCCATCGCTGCTCCAGCGACACGCCCCAATAATGCGGCGAATAAGCTCAAACCGCCGGGGATTACAAATAGTACGACAACCCATTTACCCAAATCTGTTACTGGAGAATGGTCGCCATAACCCACCGTACTCGCCGTAACCATGAGGTAATAGATAAAGTTAGCGAAACTGTCTGTTAATACGGTTTCACCAGCGAGAACCAGCAGCCACCATGAAAGGCTCACATATAAGCCACTAAAGATGAGAAGGCTTCGGTTGCTCAATTTAAAAAGGTGGGAACTAAGCCACTTTTTAACTACTAACCACACCGCCATAAATTTATGACCTCGATATTCATTGATTGCATCAATAGTAACTCATTGATAGTAAGACACAAAAAAACCAGCCATATTCGGCTGGTTTTTGAGATTTACTTTCAGTTACGCCTACTTTTTAAGCATTACCTTTCACTTGCATATTTAGCTGCTCAGCAAAATCTAGCATGCGGTTCAGTGGGATAAGGGATTTAACACGCAGTTCTTCGTCAACAAAAATCTCGTGCTCTTTACCACCTTCACTAAGCGCTTTCTCAATTGCTTTCAAACCGTTCATTGCCATCCAAGGACAGTGTGCACAGCTGCGGCATGTTGCGCCTGCACCTGCGGTTGGTGCTTCGATAAGTTCTTTTTCTGGCACTAGTTGCTGCATTTTAAAGAAAATACCTTTGTCTGTCGCAACGATCATTTGTTTGTGAGGAAGCGCTTTCGCTGCTTTGATCAGCTGACTCGTTGATCCAACGGCATCGGCAAGTTCTACGACGCTTGCTGGAGACTCAGGGTGAACCAAAATAGCCGCATCTGGATACACGCTCTTCATTTTTCGTAGCGCATCAGCAGAGAACTCATCATGAACCACACACTCCCCCTGCCAAAGCAGCATATCTGCGCCAGTTTTGTTAGCGATGTACGATCCTAGGTGACGGTCTGGTCCCCAAATAATTGGCTTATCTTCAGCGTCTAAGTGTTCCACGATTTCAAGCGCAATGCTCGATGTAACGACCCAGTCGGCACGGGCTTTAACCGCTGCTGAAGTATTTGCGTAAACTACAACCGTATGATCAGGGTGAGCATCACAAAACTCGCTGAACTTATCCGCAGGACAGCCAAGGTCGAGCGAACATTCCGCTTCCAACGTTGGCATTAGAATGCGCTTTTCTGGTGTCAGAATTTTGGCCGACTCGCCCATAAAGCGAACACCACCAATAATCAATGTACTTGCAGGGTGACGATTACCAAACTTCGCCATTTCCAACGAATCACCAACAAACCCGCCAGTGTCTTCAGCTAGGGCTTGAATCTCAGGGTCGGTATAGTAGTGCGCGATAAGTACCGCATCTTTTTCTTTGAGTAACTTTTTAATACGCTCAATGTAAGATGCTTTTTCTTCTTCGCTTAATGGAACTGGTTTCGGTGGGAATGGGTAAACAGTGTCGATTTTATCTAATATATGGCTCATTGCTCTTGCTCTACGCAACTTCCTTTAATCCGAGTATTGTAACCTCGTTAATTTTCAAAAACCAACTTGTCGCGGGGATTTCTAGCGGTCTAGCCGTATATCTTTGTTACAGGTAGCATTTCCGAGTAGCGAAATTCGGTGCAACATAAGGTCAGAGGCTCTGCATCATTGCTATCGACTTAGCCGTTCTGCACCAACAGAAAATGGAAAAGAAAAAGGAAGCCGAAGCTTCCTTTTCAAAACATAACGTCTTACAGCTTAGAGCTGGCAAGTTTTGCAGATGCACTACCTGGGTATTCATCAACCACTTGTTGGTAGTACTTTTTCGCTTGAGCTGCATTGTTATTACGCTCAGCGATTTCGCCTAACTTAAGCAACGCATCGGCTCGCTTATTGGAGTCTTTATAAGACACAACAGCGGCAAAACTTTTCACTGCATCCTCATCCTGCTTTTTAGCGAAGTACAACTGACCTAGCCAGTAGTGAGAATTCGCTGAATATGTAGAATCAGGATAATCTTTCTGGAACTGCTGGAACGCTGCAATTGCGCCAGTGTAGTCACGTTTCTTGAGGATGAGGTCGACTGCATTTTGGTATGCCGTTTGCTCATCAACATTTGGTGTGTACTGACCACCTGTTTTAGCCGGTTTCGCTTCTTGCGCAGGCGCGGATTTTATCTCTCCACGAACACGATCCAGCTCGACAAACAACTCTCGTTGACGTTGCAACATTTGCTTCATTTCGTAGCTATTTCGCTCTAATTGACCACGTAATTCACTGATCTCTTGTGACATTTGGTCAATTTGCTGTTGCATTTGGAGCTGAACGCGATTGCGGTTTTGTAGCAAGCGCTCTAGACGCTCTACTTCCGTTTCAGATGAACGGCTCTTAGAGACGGATGATGTGCTGTTGAGATCGGATACTGGAGCTGGTGCAGCGAACGCAAAGTTCGCTGCACTTGCCAGTAACGTAAGCGCAACAGCGCGCTTAGTGTTACTGAACATGAGGATTACCTCGAATTAGTATACTAGAACCGCGCGACGGTTTTTAGCGTAAACTTCATCTGATTGACCTAGAAGAAGTGGCTTCTCTTCACCGTAGCTAACGATTGAGATTTGGTCAGCTTGAACACCTAGTGCTTGTAGGTAGTTCGCTACTGCTTGTGCACGACGCTCACCTAGAGCGATGTTGTACTCAGGAGTACCACGCTCATCAGCGTGACCTTCGATAGTTACGTTAAGTGCTGGGTTCTTGCTTAGGTAAGAAGCGTGAGCCGCTAGCATCTCTTCGTAATCTGCTGCAATTGTTGAGTTGTCAAAAGCAAAGTAGATTGTTTGAGTTTCACGTAGCGCTTGCTCTTTTAGCTCTTGCTCTGTCAACTGACCGCTTTGATCAATTGGCGTAGCTACTGTTGTTTCCACTGCGCCATTGTTGTTTGTTGCTGCACCAGTGTTAGAAGCAGCGTCGTCGCTTGAACTACACGCTGTAACAGCCATTACAGGAAGCGCGATTAGTAGCCCTTTTAGAACCTTGTTCAGTTGCATCTTATTTTCCTTTATTAATCAAACTTATTACTACAAAAACGGTGACCATGCAGGCGCTCGAACACGCCCATTTGTTGCCGGTAATCTAGCTTTGAATCGACCATCAATTGACACCATCGATAGTACGTTTTTCTTGTTGTAAATCGAGCTATACACAACCATGCCACCGTTTGGGGCAATACTAGGAGACTCATCAAGCAAGGTCTTAGTTAAGACTTGAAGAGCACCAGTTTCCAAATCTTGTTTCGCCAAATTAAATCCTGCGTTGCTGCGGTTCACCATAACTAGGAATCGCCCATCAGGAGTAATCTGACCACCCAAATTTTGGCTGCCTTGCCAAGTCAAACGGTCAATAGAACCGCTGCCCAAATTTACTTGATAAATCTGTGGTTTACCACCCCTATCCGATGTGAAAATCAACGATTTTCCATCCGGATGCCAGAACGGTTCCGTATTATTTGATCTGCCACGCGTAATTTGCGTCAGCTTACGAGTGTTAAGGTCAAACGTATAAACATGAAGCGAGCCTGTTTTAGAAAGAACAATCGCTAACTTATTGCCATCTGGCGAAAATCTTGGCGCACCATTGTGACGTGGGTATGAAGTAATTTTCTCACGTTCACCGGTGTAGATGTTCATGATGAAGATTTCTGCTTGGCCATTTTGGAAGCTAACATATGCAAGCTTTTTACCATCGGGGGACCACGCTGGTGACATTAATGGTTGTTTAGAGCGTAAAACCAGACGCTCATTGTAGCCATCGTAATCAGCGACTCGAAGTTGGTAAGGGAAACGGTCTTTATCGTTCACTACCACATATGCGATACGAGTCATGAAAGCGCCACGGTCGCCAGTTAACTGCTCATACACCAAATCAGAGATACGGTGAGCGTACTCACGCATACGAGGCCCTTGAACAGTGGCTACTTTATTGAACAGCACATGATCTTTTGACAGGACTAATTCACCGTCACTACCAAGCGCCTTACTCTTCCCACCTGTTAACTGACCACGCACAATATCAACAAGTTGATAGTTGATAACGTAGTCACCTTGGTCGTTTTGCTTGATTGAACCAGTCAATAGCGCATCCACACCTAAATTGGTCCAAGCATCAAAATTAACTTCTGATTCACTGAACGGTGTTTGTGGCATTTTGCTCGTTGGAACTGGGCTGAATTTACCACTACGTTGTAAATCCGAGGCGATAACAGCAGAAACATCCGTTGGAAGCGCTTGTGTGCCCTCCCACTTAAACGGAACAACAGCAATTGGTCGTGCTGAATCAATACCATCGGTAATGACCAACTCTAATGCGGCATTCGCCACATTTGTCATACTGCTAAACAGTACAAACATTCCTAGTAAAAGGCGTCTAATCACGTCTTATTCCTTATTCTAGTATTCAACGGTTAAGTTGATATCTCTAACTTTATCAATAACATCTCTATCTTTAGGCATCGGAAAGTTGCCAACTTGGGCTACTGCACTTTTGGCTGCACTACAAAGACGAGAGTCACCGTTTAACACAGTAACATTACTCACAATACCATCAGTCCCAGTTGGAACTAGCTTCACATTAAGCCTACACGACTTTCCCACAAGATAATCGTCCTTAATGATACGACTCTCTATCAATTGTTTGTAAATTGCACCATAGCGGTCAACTTCAGATTGCACATGTTGATTTTTCGCTTGCTGATTCTGTTCTGACTCACTCTCGAGACCCGCAAAAATATCATCTAACGCGGCTTCTTGAGCTTTACGCTCACGCTCGGCACGCTCAGCTGCTTCTCTCGCTTTACGCTCTCGCTCCGCTGCCTCTTTTGCCGCTTTCTCTTTTGCAATGCGCTCTTGTTCAGCTTTTTCAGCAGCTTCACGCTCACGACGTGCTTTTTCTTCCGCTTCTTTTGCTGCTTTTTCACGAGCCAAACGTTCTTGCTCAGCTTTTGCTATAGCCGCTTCTTTTGCTAAACGCTCCTGCTCAGCTTTACGCACGGCTTCTTCTTTTGCCTTGCGCTCTTTTTCTAGCTTAGCAGCTCGCTCTTTTTCTTTGCGAACACGTTCTTCTTCCTGCTTGCGCTCTTGCTCTTTTTTCTTACGTGCAGCTTCTGCTTCTCGTGCCGCTTGAGCATCTTTCGCTTGCTGCTCTTTCAACTTGCGAATTTGCTCTTCTTCAGCTTTGCGGTTTTTTTCTAGCTGCTCTGCTTCGCGTCTCAGTTTATCAAGACGCTCTTGTTCTTTTTTCGCTGCCTTTTCGCGTTGCTGGCGAATTTCTTTCGCTTGTTGCTGCACAAGTTTTGGATCGATGACAACAGCTTGAACCATTTGCCCTGTAGGCTCTGGTTTAGACATGTTGAAGTCCGTCCCCCAAAGCAGGGCTGCAACTAGAATTGCATGCAAACCAACCGATATTGCTATCGGTTTGGCGTATTGGTTGGGTTTCTTCTTGTGATCTTTCATAGATAATTGATGTCTATTCCCTGATATCGGTCATTAGACCTACCTTAGGGATACCAGCTCGACTTAGTTCATCTAGCAATAGAACAACATCGGCATATGGTGTTGCCGCGTCGCCACCTACCGCAACTGGTGAATCCGGCTTAACCTCTCGCTCCGCTTTCACTCGCACAATAACATCTTGCAACGACAAACCTCGCTGAACTTCTTCATCATTTACGCTTAGGCCTAAATTACCCTCGCTATCAATTTCGATGATAATAAAGCTACTGTCAGTCTCGCCAGCAAGGTCTTGCATAGATTCTGCGGTCGATGTTTTCGGAAGATCAACGTCGACGCCTTGAGTCACAAATGGAGCGGTCGCCATAAAAATGATCAACAGTACGAGCATTACGTCGATATACGGAACAACGTTGATCTCCGCTGTCATTTTTCGCTTTTTAGGTTGATAACCCGCCATGCTTTATTCCTTATCCGCGCTGTCTCGGCCAGCCATCGCTTGACGATGAAGGATGCTGTGGAATTCTTCAGAAAATGTTGCGTAAGTGTGCTCTAGTTTACTCACTTTATTGCTTAGGCGGTTGTACGCCATTACTGCCGGAATAGCCGCAAATAGCCCCATCGCTGTCGCGATAAGTGCCTCGGCGATACCCGGTGCAACCATAGACAACGTAGCTTGCTTTACTTCACCCAGCGCAATAAAGGCGTGCATGATGCCCCAAACGGTACCAAATAGGCCGATATAAGGGCTTATAGAACCGACTGTTGCCAAAAACGGTAAGCTTGTTTCTAGCTCATCTACTTCACGAGAAACAGCAACGCGCATTGCGCGGCCAGTGCCTTCCATGATGTAAGCTGGTGAATTTGCGTTGCTCTTACGTAGGCGAGCAAACTCTGTAAAACCTGCGTAGAAGATTTCTTCTGTGCCTTCAATTTCGTCTTTACGCGCTTTTACTTTTTGGTAAAGCTGAGAAAGATCAGTACCCGACCAAAATTTGTCTTCAAACTGCTCTGCATTTTTTGATGCTTGAGAAAGCACTTTGCTGCGCTTGATGATCATTGCCCATGACACAATTGACATGCCAAGCAACGTCAGCATCACAAGCTTTACCAACAGACTGGCCTGAAGAAAGAGATCTAAAATGGAAATATCAGCAGTCACTATTTGTTAGCTCCGAATTTATAAAGGTTGGAATAGCTATTGGTTTCATTTTCTTATTATCGATACATGCTACCTTAACCGAGGCCTTGCACAATATCTTGCCTTGATCATTGACCAACTCTTGACAGAATTGCAGAGAAGCACGTTTTATTTCTGACACTCGGGTTACGACTGTCAGATGCTCGTCCAGCCTAGCCCCTTGGTTGAAATCGATATCCATGTGTCGGACAACAAAGCCGATATTTTGTTCCAGTAACACATGTTGAGAAATGCCTTTAGCACGTAACATCTCTGTCCGTGCGCGCTCAAAGAATTTTAGATAATTAGAATGATATACAACACCGCCCGCATCAGTGTCTTCATAGTACACGGTGATCGGCCAGTGAAAGAGATTTGATGTGCCTTGCAAGGGAGTACCAATATATTCAATTCTTTAAAGTAATTACTATAACTGAAGCGACAGCAATTGGTACCGAGCTAAGGAAATATTTTTGAAATTTGTAGAAAAAATAAAAGCTAGGCGAGATACCTAGCTTTTATTCGATGATTTAGTAACCGACTTTATTACAGCATATTTCAGCCTAAATGAAATAAAGTGCCGTTAGATAAATTAAGATAGCTAACGAGAAATAAGGACTAAACAAAACTTGCCAGTACCAGTTTCTTGGCTTGAAGCCCACCCCATACACCATGCTTGAACATACAGACCAAATCAGTGCTGGTGCGATGATTGAGTTAAAACCACCAATTGCTTGATGGTAAGCTTCAGGGTCCCACATCACCAATCCTACGTGCATAAAGCCAAGGATGAGAGATAAGACTCGTAGCAGAGTCTTATCCATTGGTGCGTGAAGTTTCGCTACCTTATCAGCGAGGTTACTCACTGTCTTTATCCATCATTTCTGAGTGCTCTAGCCAAAGAGCGTTGATGATACCGAATGCACAAGCAAGTAGTACACCTAGAATCCATGCGAAATACCACATAGTAAATGCTCCTTAGTAAAGTGAGTTTTTGTTGTCTTCAATGTACTGGTCATCAAGGCGACCAAACATCTTGTAGTAAGTCCAAGATGTGTAGCCAAGGATGATTGGCACCATAACAAACGCAACGCCTGTCATTAGGTTCAGAGTCAGCTCAGATGACGTTGCATCCCACATTGTTAAGCTGTGGCTTGGCATTAAGTCTGAAGGCATGATGAATGGGAACATCGCAAAACCTGCAGTAAAGATAACACCAGCAACACCCAAGCTTGAAGTAATGAACGAAATCGCACATTTTTCAAGACGAGATGCCAATACAGCGAGAAGCGGCATTGCAACACCTAGTACAGGAGCAGCCCATAGTAATGGGTAGTTTTCAAAATTCTTCATCCACGCACCAGCTTCACGGATAACCTCTTTGTTTAGAGGGTTAGAAGCTGCGTTAGTGTCGATACCGCCAACAATGACGTAGCCATCGATATTTTGGATCCAGAAACCAGCCGCTACAAACGCAGCAACCGTCAGTAAACCAGCCAACTGAGCAACGTTGCGCGCACGCACATGCACTTCGCCTGTTGTTTTCATTTGTAGCCAAGTAGAACCTTGCATCAAAATCATGAACAAGCTTACTAGACCACACAACAGTGCAAATGGGTTTAGTAGACCAAAGAATGAGCCATGGTATGTTGGCATCAAGAACTCACTCAATTGGAATGGTACACCTTGTAGAAGGTTGCCAAACGCTACACCAAAGATGATTGGCGGAACAAAACCACTGATTGAGATACAGATATCCCAGCTATTGCGCCATTTTGGATCTTCGATTTTAGAGCGGTAGTCTAGGCCAAGAGGACGAAGCCATAGCGCTGCTAGTGTCAAAATCATCGCTAAGTAGAAGCCTGAAAATGACGTTGCGTAAACCAAAGGCCAAGCTGCGAACAGTGCACCACCAGCAGTGATAAGCCAAACTTGGTTACCATCCCAGTGAGGAGCAATTGAGTTAATCATGACACGGCGTTGCGTGTCGTTTTTACCGATGATAGGTACAAGCGCGCCTACACCCATATCGAAGCCGTCTGTTACTGCAAAACCAACTAGTAGAACACCGATTAGTACCCACCAGATGAGTCGCAAGATTTCGTAATCAAACATCTTGTTATCTCCTTACCTTACGCTTCTACTTGGCGACTAACTTTGTCTTCAACAGAGTCAGCATTTTGCTCGAAGTGGTAGCGACCCGTTTTCAGGCTACTTGGGCCTTTACGAGCGAATTTCAACATTAGGTAAACTTCTGCAATCAGGAATACCGTGTATAGCGCCAGAATTGCGAAGAGTGAAGTCCAGATTTCACCTGCAGTTAGCGCAGAAGCTGCAACATGCACTGGTAGAATTTCACCTACAGCCCAAGGCTGACGGCCGTACTCAGCGACAAACCAACCCGCTTCAATTGCAATCCAAGGTAGTGGAATGCTAAATAGTGCAGCTTTTAGAATCCATTGTTTCTGTTCAATCTTCTGACGACACGTTTGGATAAACGCCGCACCAAAGACAAACAACATGATGAAGCCACAAGCAACCATGATACGGAATGACCAGAATAGCGGCCATACTGTTGGGATTGAGTCGTCCGCAGCAGCTTGGATTTGCTCTTCTGTTGCATCAACAACATTGTCTGTGTAGCGTTTTAGAAGTAGACCGTAACCTAGGTCACCTTTCACTTCATCAAACGCAGTCATGTTTTCTTCTGACTTGTCGCCCGCACGAAGCTTCTCTAGAAGTTCATAAGCGTACATGCCGTCACGAATACGATCGACGTGTTCATCACGTAAATCACGAAGACCTGTTACTTGCTCATCAAAAGAGCGTGTCGCGATAATACCCATTACGTAAGGGATCTTAATTGCGTAATCGGTATGCATCGTTTCCTGGTTAGGAACACCAAATAACGTAAATGCGGCAGGTGCAGGTTCAGTGTGCCACTCTGCTTCAATTGCAGCGAGTTTCACTTTTTGAACTTCACCAAGCTCGTAGCCAGATTCATCACCAAGAACGATGGTAGATAAGATAGCTGCAATACCGAAAGAAGCAGCAATAGCAAACGAACGACGAGCAAACGCAATGTCACGACCTTTTAATAGGTAGTATGAACTGATGCCTAGAATAAACATTGCGCCACAAGTGTAACCAGAAGCAACCGTATGCACGAACTTAACCTGAGCAACTGGGTTTAGTACAACCTCAGAGAAGCTCACCATTTCCATTCGCATGGTTTCGAAGTTGAAATCTGCGCCTACTGGGTTTTGCATCCAGCCGTTTGCGATAAGAATCCAAAGAGCAGAGAAGTTAGAGCCTAGTGCCACAAGCCAGGTAACCGCTAAGTGTTGGCGTTTAGATAGACGATCCCACCCGAAGAAGAATAGACCAACAAAAGTTGACTCCAGGAAGAATGCGACAAGTGCTTCGATCGCTAGCGGTGCACCGAAGATATCACCTACATAGTGGGAGTAGTAAGACCAGTTCGTACCAAACTGGAACTCCATGGTAAGGCCTGTCGCCACACCAAGTGCAAAGTTAATACCGAATAGCTTACCCCAGAACTTGGTCATGTCCTTATAGATTTGCTTGTTCGTCATTACGTACATCGATTCCATAATGGCCAGAAGGAAGGCCATACCAAGGGTCAATGGTACGAATAGGAAGTGATACATCGCTGTCAGTGCAAACTGCAACCGCGATAGATCAACTACGTCAATCATGGTAACTCCTATGTGTCGGCTGAATGACACTCTCTACATATTGCAATCCATATTCAGGTGTTATTTACACTTGAAAAATGTTGAATTATCACAACTCATTGTTGCAAAAATGTGCTTCATTGGTTAGTTAATTGTTAAGCATCAGCTAATATAGCTGGGGCTAATATTACTTGTAAAAACAGATTGTTTCAAAAGGTTTATAGCCGTAACGCGCTTTGATATACATCAATGTTTATGCGCGGAATTTGCACAAAAATCCATCACATTGATCTAGATCAACCAGTATTGGATACGGATGTTAAGAGAGAGTAATCAGGAGAGAAATTAACCAGTTGCAAGCAAACATCGAGTTAACAATCAATGCTTTTTACTTACTAAACCAGTATGAGAAAAAATTCAAAAAATGTGAGTTTGGTCAACTTTAATGAAGCGCTGGGCAACAAAGGCCCAGCGAGGGAATCTTATTTTTCAATTCCGAAATGCAAATACGCACGATCTGTCGCGATTCTTCCACGCGGAGTGCGTTGTAAATAACCTTGCTGAATAAGATAAGGTTCAAGAACGTCTTCAATAGTGTCCTTTTCTTCACCTATCGCCGCTGCCATGTTGTCGAGCCCGACCGGACCACCACCAAATTTTTCCATAATCGCGAGTAGTAGCTTACGGTCCATGTAATCGAAGCCTTCGGCGTCCACATCAAGCATATTCAACGCCTTATCGGCAACATCGGCACAAATGTGACCATTGCCTTTTACTTCCGCATAATCACGAACACGGCGTAGCAAACGGTTAGCAATACGTGGCGTGCCACGCGCACGTCTTGCCACTTCCAATGCACCTTCAGGCTCCATTGATAAACCTAAACAATCCGCGCTTCGCTGCACGATATCTTGGAGGTCTTTTATCTTATAAAACTCAAGGCGCTGAGTAATACCAAAGCGGTCGCGCAATGGTGACGTTAAAGAGCCCGCTCGGGTCGTCGCACCAATTAACGTAAACGGTGGTAAATCGATCTTAATAGAACGAGCGGCCGGACCTTCACCGATCATAATATCCAGTTGATAATCTTCCATCGCCGGATATAGCACCTCTTCAACCATTGGACTCAAGCGGTGAATCTCATCGATGAACAACACATCGTTTTCTTCAAGGTTGGTTAACAGCGCGGCCAAATCGCCTGCTTTCTCAAGTACAGGGCCTGAAGTAGTGCGAATGTTCACTTCCATTTCATTGGCAACGATATTCGCAAGTGTGGTTTTACCCAAACCTGGGGGACCAAAAATCAAAAGGTGATCAAGTGCTTCGCTACGTAACTGAGCAGCTTTAATGAAGATCTCCATTTGGTCACGGACATGGTCCTGACCTTGGTAATCCGCTAATTTTTTTGGCCGAATAGCACGATCAATGACATCTTCATCACGAAAGGCAGGGTTTTCTGGCGCGATTAAACGATCGGCTTCAATCATCTTTTTACCTTGAAAAATGGTTACCTGAGAGAATAATGCCGCTCGTTTAACAGCAAGTGGCATATTTCTATATCTCGTCATCCTGTACAGCGACGAAGGAGCGTGATACAGGATCTTCTATCCGAGCGATTTATGGTCAAATTGTTTCATTAACCGCTCAGCGTGCTGCTATTAGATTCCCAGTCTCGCCAGGCTCGCTGGAATGACACAAAAAACATCGTTAAGCGATTGGCATTAACCTTAGAGAATGAGTTATCTTGAACAAATGTTCACTGTGCAACCAGCGTTACACCATTGATTTTAGAGCTTCACGGATCATTTGCTCACTGCTCATGTCCGGTTTAGCGATCTGAGATACCACTTTCGACGCTTGAGTCGGCTTGTAACCTAGAGCTAGAAGCGCACTGATTGCCTCTTCTTCCGCGTTGTTGGATGTCGCACTAGAATCCGCAGGAGCAGCATCCGTAAATGGTGTAAATAGATCGCCTGCGCCCCACCCTTTCAAGCGGTCTTTCATTTCAACAACCAATCGCTCTGCGGTTTTCTTGCCAACGCCTGGAAGCTTAACCAGCGTAGAAACGTCTTCATGTTCCACACAAGTAACAAATTGCGTTGCTGTCATACCAGAGAGAATACCAAGACCGAGTTTAGGACCAACGCCATTGGCTTTGATCACTTCACGGAAAAGTGCTCGTTCTTTTACTGTGTTGAAACCGTATAGCAATTGCGCATCTTCACGGACAACAAAGTGAGTATAAATAATGGCTTCTTCGCCAACATTTGGCAGTTCGTAAAAACAGCTCATTGGCATCTGGACTTCATAGCCAATGCCATTAACTTCAATTAATACTTCAGGTGGTTGTTTTTCAATCAGTATGCCACGAAGACGTCCAATCACTATAAATACTCTTTGGAAATGAATTTGCGACAGGATAATAAAGAACTGGATAGACATCCAGTTAATTTTAACGGTAGCGCCCTTTTCTGGCACTGGTTGCTTTGCCCGCTAACGCAACGAGAGTCTTGTTAGTATTGGCATGACAAATCGCCACACCTAAAGCATCGGCTGCATCCGCTTGAGGCTTGGCGGGCAATTTAAGCATCTGCTGAACCATATGCTGAACTTGCGCTTTGTCCGCGCCACCAGTGCCGACGACAGCTTGCTTAATAAGACGAGCCGCGTATTCAAATACCGGCAACTCCGCATTCACCGCAGCAACAATTGCACTGCCACGAGCTTGGCCAAGTTTTAGCGCTGAATCCGCGTTTTTGGCCATAAACACTTGCTCGATCGCGAAAACGTCCGGTTGAAACTGGGTAATGATTTCCGTGACGCCTGCATAAATCTGTTTAAGCCGACCCGGAAGTTCTTTTTCTGAAGTACGAATGCAGCCACTACCAAGGTATTGCAAGTGGCGCCCATTTTGACGAATGACCCCATAGCCGGTAATGCGCGAACCTGGGTCAATGCCCAAAATAATTGACATGAATGTTCCTAAAAATGAGGCCTAATTCGGCCTCAGTCTTTTTATTATTACTTGCTAACTTCGGAGCAAATACCGCTCCCGACACCTTGAGTTTAATCTAGCGTAGCCGCAACGTCGTCAGAGATATCACCATTGTGATAAACCTCTTGAACGTCGTCCAGATCTTCCAAAGCGTCAATCAAACGAAGTAGTTTTGGCGCAGTATCCGCGTCCAAATCTGCTTTCGTAGATGGGATCAGCGACACCTCAGCGTTCTCTGCCTCAAACCCTGCGGCATCAAGAGCATCTTTTACGAGTCCAAAATCGCCTGGGGCCGTGTAGACATCAATCGAGCCATCTTCTGCCGTTTCAATGTCATCAGCACCACTTTCTAATGCTACTTCCATTACCGCATCCTCATCTAAACCTGGGCCATATGAAATCACGCCTTTCTTGTCGAAAAGATAGTTGACGCTACCATCCGTCCCCAGATTACCGCCTGACTTTGAGAATGCATGGCGCACGCCAGATACCGTACGATTTCGGTTATCCGTCATACATTCGACCATGACCGCCGTACCACCTGGACCATAACCTTCATAGATCACGGTTTCCATGTTGTCGTCGCCTTCACCACCAGCACCTCGGCTGACAGCGCGGTTGACAGTGTCACGTGTCATGTTGTTAGACAGTGCTTTATCAATTGCTGCTCGCAAACGTGGGTTATTTTCTGGCTCACCGCCCCCCTCTTTTGCCGCAACAACGATTTCACGAATTAATTTAGTAAAGATTTTGCCGCGCTTCGCATCTTGCGCTGCTTTACGGTGACGAATATTCGCCCATTTACTATGACCAGCCATAATTCACCTTTTAATGTATTTTGACGCTTAATAACAAAAACATGTTCTAAAAAGCGTTGCTTGGGAAATTGCTTTGGAAGTTTCTTGGGTTTATTTAAACAAAAACTCCCGCAGTTGCGGGAGTTTTCTTCAAATGTTGTGCGCTTATTCTGCGTCTTTTTCTTTCGCTGCAGTTACTGCGATTGCTAGCTCTTCTAGCGCTGCTGGGTTCGCAATACTTGGTGCGTCTGTTAGTAGACACGCCGCTGCTGTTGTTTTAGGGAACGCGATAACATCACGGATGTTCTCTGTGCCACATAGCAGCATTACTAGACGGTCTAGACCAAATGCAAGACCAGCATGTGGAGGCGTACCGAATTTCAGCGCATCAAGCAGGAAGCCGAACTTAAGCTGTTGCTCTTCAGGTGTGATACCTAGAATATCAAATACGGCTTCTTGCATATCTGCGTTGTGGATACGAACAGAGCCGCCGCCCACTTCGTAGCCATTTAGAACCATATCGTAAGCGTTAGAATTTGCCGCAGCAGGGTTTGCTTTTAGCTCTTCTGCAGTCACACCTAGAGGCGATGTGAATGGGTGGTGCATCGCGTGTAGGTTGCCTTCGTCATCTTCTTCGAACATTGGGAAGTCAACAACCCATAGTGGAGCCCATGCAGACTCATCCGTTAGCTCTAGGTCTTTACCTAGTTTCAAACGTAGCGCACCCATTGCTTCTGCAACGATACCCGCTTTATCAGCGCCAAATAGGATAATGTCACCAGATTCCGCTTGAGTACGATCTAGAATGCCGTTGATCACGTCTTCATTTAGGAACTTAGCGACTGGAGATTGGATACCTTCCATGCCCGCTGCACGGTCATTAACCTTCATCCAAGCTAGACCTTTCGCACCGTAGATGCCAACGAATTCACCGTAGCCATCAATTTGCTTACGAGTCAGAGAAGCGCCACCTGGAACGCGAATAACGGCAACGCGGCCTTTTTCATCGTTTGCTGGACCTGAGAATACTTTGAACTCAACGTCTTTCACTAGGTCAGCAACGTCTACTAGTTCCAGTGGGTTACGTAGGTCTGGCTTGTCAGAACCGAAACGACGAATCGCTTCGCTGAACGGCATTACTGGGAATTCACCTAGGTCAACGTTTAGTAGCTCTTGCCACATTTCACGAACCATTTTCTCAGTCGTTGCACGAACTTGGTCAGCCGTCATGAATGACGTTTCGATATCGATCTGAGTGAATTCTGGTTGACGGTCAGCACGCAAGTCTTCATCACGGAAACACTTAACGATTTGGTAGTAACGGTCAAAACCAGACATCATTAGAAGTTGTTTGAATAGCTGTGGAGACTGAGGAAGCGCGTAGAAGCTGCCTTTGTGAACACGGCTAGGTACTAGGTAGTCACGAGCGCCTTCTGGAGTCGCTTTTGTTAGGACTGGTGTTTCGATGTCTAGGAAACCGTTGTCATCTAGGAAACGACGAACAAAGCTAGACGCTTTAGCTCGTAGCTTGATGCGGTCGCTCATTTCTGGACGACGTAGATCTAGGTAACGGTACTTCAGGCGCTGCTCTTCAGAGTTCTTTTGGTTGAAGTCTAGAGGCAGAACATCAGAACGGTTGATGATTTCAAGACCTTTCGCAAGGATCTCAACTTCACCTGTTGCCATGTCTTTGTTTGCTTGGCTCTCTGGGCGAACGCGCACTTCACCCGTTAGTTTGATACAGAATTCATTACGAAGTGTGTTCGCCACTTCATACGCATCCGCCATATCTGGATCAACAACTACCTGAACGATACCTTCGCGATCTCGCATATCAATAAAAATAAGACCGCCTAAATCACGACGACGGTTAACCCAGCCGCAAAGTTCTACAGTTTGTCCTGCAAGGGACTTGTTCAGGTGACCACAGTAATGGGTACGCATAATGAAATTCCCAATCTCTCAAATGTTGTTAACTACGCTCTGTCAGCCTCATTGCTAAGCAGAGTAAAGATTCAGTTATACGCTGAATGTCCACGAAAATCGACTACTCAACATACAATTACGTGTGTTTTATCATTCACTGGTGCTTTTTAGTACAACAAATGTTCAAAAGCGCACCAAAGCGAAAAAATTGGGGAGGATTATAGCGTGAAATTACCTATTTCAGCAAAACTCTCGTAAAGTATTCACACGAGTAGCAAGCAGTAAAGAATAATGGATAACTTACCTCTTCGACTTGGATTGACGATGTGGTCGCACAATCAATGGCAACAAAGTTTTTACGGCAGCGGGACAAAGCCCGCTGAACGTTTAGAAAGGTATGCGCAAGTGTTTCATACCGTGGAAGGCAACACGACATTTTATGCCACACCGACGCTCAATACAGTGCAAAACTGGAGAGCCGCAACCCACGATGATTTTCGCTTTACTTTCAAACTTCCTAAAGCCATCACTCATGAGCAAATGCTAAGAGGTTGCAGCGAACAACTGAGAGACTTCATGAAAGTCATGGAGCCTTTGCATGACCGTGTGGGCCAATGGACAATTCAATTACCAGCCGCATTTGGTCCTGAGCACCTTGATCGGCTGAAAAAGTTCTGTGCGAACTTTCCACCTAACTTCCCTCTCGGTGTTGAGGTTCGCCATATGGCATTTTTCTCCAAAGGCGAAGAAGAGCGAGCACTTAACCAATGGTTAGTAGAGAATAATATTGACCGCATTATTATGGATAGCCGCCCAGTCTTTGCCGCTAAGCCCGACAATGAGGCGATTATTGATGCACAAATGAAAAAACCACGAGTCCCTGTTCACGTCATTGCTACCGCTTCACACCCTTTGATTCGCTTTATTGGTCATCCAGAAGAACAGCAAAATTACGAGTTTTTTAAACCATGGCTCAACAAGTTGCCACAATGGATTGCCGAAGGTAAACAGCCATATGTCATGATCCATACCGCAGACAATATAATTGCGCCAGAGTTGGCCGCAAACCTATATAAAGACATACAAAAGCGTATCACACTCCCTGAGTTATCACCTTTCCCAGCTGACGATGGCAACTCGCAGTTACAGATGTTCTAACGCAACACATGACAGAGGCGCGAAATTCCCATAAAATACGCGCCTTTTTTGGTGCCTGACATTTTCAGGCGGCTTGTATGCAGAGACTTAGTTATGAACCCTAAGAGCAATCCAGATACTATTTTTTCGGCTCCAATCGATAAAATTGGGGATTTCACGTTCGATGAACGCGTAGCGGAAGTATTTCCTGACATGATTCAACGATCGGTACCGGGTTACAGCAATATCATTTCTGCAATCGGTATGCTGGCAGAGCGTTTTGTAAAACCTCACTCAAACATCTATGACCTTGGCTGTTCTTTGGGTGCTGCAACATTGTCTATGCGTCGCCATATCAAACAAGAAGGTTGCCAAATCATCGCAGTGGACAACTCTCCTGCGATGGTTGAGCGTTGTAAACTTCACGTCAACGCTTACCGCAGTGACACTCCTGTGGATGTAGTAGAAGCAGACATTCGCAATATCGAAATTGAAAACGCGTCAGTGGTGGTGTTGAACTTCACTTTGCAATTCCTCTCTCCAGAAGATCGTTACTCCTTGCTCGAGAAAATTTACGCAGGCCTGCGTCCAGGCGGCATTTTGATTCTATCGGAGAAGTTCGTCTTCGAAGATGAAGTTTCGAACGAACTGTTAATTGACCTTCACCACGACTTTAAACGTGCGAATGGTTATAGCGAACTAGAAATCAGCCAAAAGCGCAGCGCGATAGAAAACGTAATGCGCCCAGATTCAAAGAAAGAACATAAAGAGCGTTTCGCTAAAATTGGCTTTTCTAGCTACGATGTTTGGTTCCAATGCTTTAACTTCGGCTCCATGTTCGCGATTAAATAGACCATGCATACAAAGCCTGAACCATACCGATTTCGGCTTTTGTTAATAATTTATACCCATCAACTCAGCGATTAACTAACTATGTTTAACTTTGCAAATTTCTACCAATTGATTGCCCAAGACACCCGTCTTCAACCTTGGCTTAATGTGCTTCCACAACAGCTAACGGATTGGCAAAATGCAGAGCACGGTGACTTTGGTCGCTGGTTGAAAGCCCTGAACAAAATCCCAGCGGGTAGACCGGACAACATCGACATTGTTGATTCTGTCACGATTTCAAACGATGAGCCGATGCCTCAAGGGGAACTTAAAAAGCTAGAAAGCTTACTTCGTACATTCCATCCTTGGCGCAAAGGCCCATACCACGTACACGGCATCCATATTGATACTGAGTGGCGCAGTGATTGGAAATGGGACCGCGTGCTTCCGCATATTTCACCATTAAAGAATCGCAGCGTACTCGATGTAGGTTGTGGTAACGGCTACCACATGTGGCGCATGCTAGGCGAAGGTGCACGCTTAACTGTCGGTATCGATCCATCTCACCTGTTCCTGATTCAGTTCGAAGCAATTCGTAAACTAATGGGCGATGACCAACGTGCACACCTATTGCCATTGGGCATTGAACAGCTACCTAAGTTAGAAGCGTTCGATACGGTATTCAGCATGGGCGTGCTTTACCATCGCCGCTCGCCTCTCGATCATTTAGTGCAACTAAAAGATCAATTGGTATCTGGTGGTGAACTCGTATTGGAAACACTCGTTATTGAAGGTGATGAGAATGCAGTACTGGTCCCGACTTCTCGTTACGCGCAAATGCGTAATGTCTATTTCTTCCCTTCAGCAAAAGCCCTAAAAGTGTGGTTAGAATTGGTCGGTTTTGAAGATGTTCGTATCGTTGATGAAAACATCACATCCGTAGATGAACAACGTACCACAGATTGGATGACGCATAACTCTCTACCTGACTACTTAGATCCGAACGACCCAAGCAAAACTGTAGAAGGCTACCCTGCCCCTCGCCGCGCGGTTCTTGTCGCTCGCAAATCATAATTCGCTGAGATTCCTGACATTGTCTTAACTCATTTTACGAGTTAAGACATTACCCTCTTTCCTCGTAATGAGCGAGTTTGTTTTTTGAATCCATTTTTCACGTCAAAATATAAGCACGCTCTAAATAAGGATGCGCTTTTATGTCCTTGATTTTTGGCTTTTCATCACTATTCCTCAAACAATAAGTAATAGAGAAACATTCTTACTTGTGAGGCTTTATCGATATAAGCTAAACTCCTAAAAAATAAACAACTTAATCCAATCCCAAGGTTTTCAATGTTATTACGATTGACCCCGATTGTTGCCATCGCCTTACTATCTGGATGCTCACTAACCAAAGGCGAACAGTACCACCAAGAAACGTTAGCGGCGATTCAAAATTCAGAAGCGAATGTCAATAATCGCATTACCAACCTAGAGCTACAGCTCAGCAACCAATCGGACTATATCGACAGCCTTGAAGAACAAGTCGATAAACTACAGGTTGAACTTCTTACATTTCGCGATGAAGCAATGGCAGAAGTAAAAAAACCGAAAGAACCGATTATTGTCCAATCTCCCGCTCCTGTGGAACCAACCCCAACTCACGATATTGTCCTTGGCTCTATCGAAAAGGTCACTGTAGAGTCGATTAAGCAAACTTTTGATGCACGTATCGACACTGGTGCCGCGACGTCGTCTTTAAATGCCGTTGATATTGAAGAGTTCGAAAGAAATGGCAAAAAATGGGTCCGATTCCACTTAGCAGACACCAGTAAATCCGAAGAAGAGAAAAGTACTTGGATCGAAGCTCCTGTCATTCGCTACGTCAAAATCCGCCAGGTTACCAGTGAAGAGTTAGAACGCCGCGCTGTGGTAGAACTTTGGGTGCGCGTTGGAAAAATTCATGAAAAAGCGCAATTTACGTTGGCAGATCGCTCACATATGAACCATCCTATTTTACTGGGTAGAGAATTTATGCGCGACATAGCACTTGTCGATGTAAGTCGTACCTATATCCAAACGGACGAAGATAAAAAATAATAAGGTAGATTATGACGTCAAAAATACCGTTTTACCTTTCTATCATCTTATTGGTGATTGCGGGCATTGCTCTGAGTGTTTTCAGACATGAAAACTACGGCGTGCCTTGGACGCCAGGCGAAACTCGCCAGGTATGGGATGTAGAAGCTCGTATTGAGTTCAATGCTAACGGCAACGAAGTAAAAGCGTCACTTGCAGCACCTCATACGCAAAGTGGTTACACACTTATTGGTGAATCTGCTTCCTCATCAGGTTATGGCGTTTCCTACATCAATGACGATTCAGGCCGTCGTGCAGAATGGTCAATTCGCCAAGCTCAAGGGCCACAAACCATATACTACAAAGCCCAGTTCTTAGTAGACCCTCAGGCTAAAGTCACTCCGTTACCGCCAACGGAAGACATTACGCCACCAACGCTATCAGCACCACAAGCAGCAGCGGCAAATGCCCTTATCGAACGTGCGATGAGTCGATCAGCCGATAATGTGACGTTTACTCGTGAGCTTATCAAAGCGCTTAATGACCCAGATAGCCAAAACTCGTCGCTACTACTGAACGATTTCAGCCGTACTGATGCACTGCATAACATTTTGCTTACCGCAGGTATACAGAGCAAAACCGTCGGTGTTATCGAACTAGAAGATGGTCGTCGACGCCAAACAATTCAGCCAATGGTTCAGGTTTGGTCAGGTAAAGATTGGGTACTGTTTTCGCCAAAATCCGAACAAAAAGCAGTGAAACCCAACTTGTTAGTGTGGGATGAATCAAACGTATCCTTACTTGACCTTGTTGGTGGTAAAAATAGCCAAGTGCATTTCTCGATGATTAAGCAAGAAATGACACCACAACAAGCTACAAACAACAAAATAGAAGCAGATGGATTACTGAATATTTCAATTCATAGCCTACCTTTGGAAGAGCAAGCGATGTTCAAAACCATCATGCTCATCCCTATTGGTGCTCTGATCGTTGTGTTCTTGCGTGTGATTATCGGCCTGAAAACATCCGGTACCTTCATGCCTGTGTTGATTGCCGTTGCTTTTGTTCAAACTCAACTATTAACGGGTATTGTCGGTTTCTTGCTAATTGTAGGTACAGGCCTGATTATTCGAAGCTATTTGTCTAGGTTGAACTTATTGCTGGTAGCAAGGATATCTGCGGTCATTATTACCGTTATTATGATCATCTCGGTGTTCACCGTTGTTGCGTTTAAAATGGGCTTAACAGAAGGCCTAACAATTACCTTCTTCCCTATGATCATCTTGTCTTGGACGATTGAACGTATGTCAATCCTATGGGAAGAAGAAGGTGCGAAGGAAGTTGCTCTGCAAGGTGGTGGTTCATTGCTGACAGCGGTATTAGTTTACCTTGCAATGACGAACTCATACATTCAACACTTAACCTTTAACTTCATTGGTCTACAGTTGATTGTTCTGGCCGGTATTCTATTACTAGGTACTTACACAGGTTACCGCCTCACTGAGCTACGACGCTTCAAACCACTAGCGGAGGACTAAACGATGTTCGAAAGTTTTACTTCGCCGTCTAAGCTTCGCCATAAAGGCATTATGGGGATGAACAAGCGTAACCACAGCTATATTGGCCGTTACAATGATCGTTCTAAATACCCACTTGTCGATGACAAGCTAAAGACCAAAATTATTGCACAGGCAGCAGGAGCAACAGTTCCTGCCCTGATCGGTGTCATTCATAACCAAGCTGAAGTTAAGACTATCCACAAAATGGTTGAGAACTGGCCTGGTTTTGTAATCAAACCTGCACAAGGTAGTGGCGGTAAAGGCATTCTGGTTGTTACGTCTCACAAAAACGGGGTATATACCAAACCCTCCGGCTCTACAATTGGTAGGGATGAGGTCGAGCGTCACATTAGTAATGCGCTTGCTGGCCTTTTCTCTCTTGGTGGTAAAAATGACGTTGCTGTGGTTGAAAACTTAATCAAGTTTGATGACTGTTTTGATGGCTTCAGTTATGAAGGCGTACCAGATGTTCGGATCATCGTATTTAAAGGTTATCCAGTTATGGCGATGATGCGCTGCTCTACAGCGGCTTCCGACGGCAAAGCAAACCTTCACCAAGGAGCGGTAGGAGTAGGCATTGACATCGCGACAGGTAAAGCCGTCAGAGCGGTGCAGTTCGATCATCCAGTGACTCATCACCCTGATACAGGTAAAGACCTTTCGACCCTTCAAGTACCGCATTGGGAGCGCTTGCTGGAGCTTGCGTCAAGTGCCTGGGAAATGACAGGTTTGGGATACATGGGTACGGATATGGTGCTGGATAAAGATGAAGGACCTATGGTTTTAGAGCTTAACGCTCGCCCTGGTCTGGCAATCCAAATAGCTAATGGTGCAGGCTTACTTCCTCGTTTGAAACACATAGAGAGCCTTGGCACACCTGCTGAGTATCCAAAACCGATTGAACGCGTCGCTTACGCAGCAGAGCAGTTCGGTGTGAAGCCGTTGTTCTAACCCTCCGACCTAATGTTCGTTATTACTCGCCAGTAATTGTCATGATTACTGGCGTTTTTGTTCCCGCATCCAAAAACCTTGCACTTGCTCTCCTTATTAAACACATCCTTCTCATATATAAGTTGAATCAATGATCGAGCTAACAAAATCAACATAGATCGTTTCTTTTCTACTTTGCCTTTTGAGTATGATGAGAGCTCCCCTTACTCAACTTGAGAGGTTGGGAAATGCTAATAAAAGAAACAAATAATGATGAACCAGAGCTTGAAGAACAAGAGAGCTTAGACCAACACCTACAACGCTTGTCTGAGCTTTCTGTCCAAGCACTTGAAGAGCTTGCTGAAATGATCGAAGTCAGGGACGATATTCCAGAGGAATAAACGTCGCTTCCTCATTAAGTTCCGTTAATAAGCCGAGACTGCCGTCCTACAGTCTCGGCTTATCTTATGTATTTCGAAGCCTGCCTCGTAAACAGATACAAAAACGCCCGCGTTCATTGCGGGCGTTTTGTTAGATTCGAAGTTTACGATTCAAACTCTTCAATCATCTCTTGTGCTTCGGTCTTAGGCTTATCCGTTTGACCAAAACCGCGTAGACCCACTACGTGTACGTGTTCGTGGTCTTTAAACACCTTACGCACCAGTTTGTAGGTCGTACCTTTCTCTGGGCTGATGTTTTCTGGTGCCGCGATAAGAAGCTGCATATCCAGACGGTCACACAATTCGAACAATGTCGCGATCGATTTCGCATCCAGACGCGCTGCTTCATCTAAGAACAGCAGACGACAAGGCACAATGTCTTTACTGCGCAGGCGGCGTGATTCTTCTTCCCAGCTTTGAACAACCATCAGTAGGATTGACTGACCAGTACCGATCGCCTCACCTGTTGATAGCGCGCCAGACTCAGCCTGTAGCCAACCATCTGTACCACGGTTCACTTCTACACTTAGCTCTAGGTAGTTACGGTAATCCAGTAGCTCTTCACCCAGAACCTGAGGAGAACGTTGACCCATATCGATGTGTGGGTTCACGCGTTGGAACAGTTTCGCCATTGCTTCAGAGAAGGTAAAGCGAGTCGATTCAAACAGGTCTTTATGCTGCTCTTGTTGTGTCGCTAGGCCGTTCAGTAGCACTTCGTGACTTTCGCGGATCTTCACGTTCAGACGTACGCCCTTCACCTGACCAAACGAGATGTTCGACAGGCCTTGGTTCAGCATACGAATACGGTTTTGCTCACGTTGAATCGTCTTCTTGATAATGCTCGCTACTGACTCAGAGCTGATCGCTAGACGGTTTTCACGTTGCGTTAGCTCTTCCGTTAGACGCGCCAGCTCGACTTCCATCTCTTCGATTGCTTCAACTGGGTCATCAGTACGGATGATATCCTGACGAATACGCTCACGAAGGTGTTGGTATACAGCAATATAGAACAGAACTTTACGCTCTGGGCGAGCGTTGTCTTCTGATAGACGCAGCGCATCACGCAGGTCGTCATTGTTCGCAACCGCTAGACGCAGCGCACCCAGTGATTTATCCGACATCGAACGCAGTTCATCCGCTGACATGTAAGCCAGTTCACGCTTGTGTAGACGACGTTCAACATCGTTCTCGCGCGCCAGACGAAGTACAGAGCACCAGCCAGCTTTCGCTGCAACCACAAAGGTACGTAGCTCAACGTATTCTTTCTGAACTTTCTTCAGACGTTTCGCCAAGCCTTTCATCTCTAGTTCAGTAGAGGTGATTGTGCGCTCGTATTCGCTCTTACGGCTACGAGACGTGTGTAGACGCTCATGCAATTCATCACGACGACGCATTGCACGTTCTTCAGCACCTTCGTCCGCGTTCACGCCAAACTCTTGAAGTTCTTGTTTGAACTCTTGAACCGTTTCCAGTTTCGCTTGGTGTGAACTCTTCAATGACGCCAATACTTGGTTGTATTGGTTCATTTGGCCTTGCGACTGTTTCAACTCTTCACGAGAGCGTGTACGCATTTGTTCAGCTTGAACCAGTTTTGCTTTTAGCTGCTCGCTCAGTTCGCTACTCTTGTTCAGTAGGTCTACTGAATCTGAGTAAGCGAAGTAGTGGCGACGCTCAACGAGATCTGAGAGTGCAAAGATTTGCTTCTTAAGATCTTGTAGCTGTTCGTCTGCCGCTTTGTATTCTGCTTCTAGCGCGTCGAATTGCTCTGGGTCAGCATCAAGCGCAGACGCAATATTCTCTAATTGCGCGACGGCTTTTGCATGGTTGCTTAAGAAGTTCTTCGCCTCTGCAAGCTGAGCGATTTTCTCTTCTAGCTCATCAAAACGCGCTTGCAATGACTCATCTTCAACAAGCACCATGTGTGACGCTAGCTTGTCCAGAGAAGACAACGCTTGCTTGCTGGTTTGAAGCTGAGAACGTTGTTGTTGCTCTTTCGCATCCAGATCCGCCAACACGCGAGCAATTTGGTTACGCTTATCACGAATAGTTGCCAGTGCTTGTTCTGGATCGGCGTCAAAAGCAACCTGAATGTGGTTAGACACAAATAGGTTAAACGCTTGGTACAAGCGCTGCATTTTCTGAGAGTCAAACGCCGCTTTCGCGTGTTTCTCTACCACTTCTTCTCGTTCGTTACGCAGCAACTCTAGACGCTGCTCACGTGCCGCACGGCCAAACAATGGGATCTCAGGCAAGCGAGAGTAACGCATTTGGCGATCGTTCATACGAACGCAAACCGCGCCCTCTAACTCTTCTGCATCGAACGAGCTGTCATCAAAGGCATCGATGTCACCTTCAATGATGTACAAGTCTTCTGGACAGTCGTCTAGCTCTACCAGTTTCTCTTCGATGCCTGACAAGTCAGAAACAACGATAGCGTGACGAGCCGGACCGTACATCGCACTGAAATAAGGCGCGTCATCAATCGTGATGTCATCGTAGATCTCAGACAGCAATACACCGCCCAGCGTATCTGCCAAACCTTTCAGGCGAGGGTCATTTGAACCACCAGGAGAAGCAAGACGCTCAATCTCAGAGTCTAGCTGGCTACGGCGCTCAGCAAGCTTATCTTTAGCTAAAGACAGCTCCCTTTCTTGTTCAAGGACAACTTGCATGTGGTTCATTACCGCATGGCGATCCTCAAGCTCTTCACCGCTCTGCTCTCTCAGTTTCTCTAGCGCATCGTTCGCCGCGATCCAAGCTGGTGCTATTGCTTCAAGCTTACTGATTTCTGCCACCGCGTTTTGCTCTAGACGGCGCTGTTCACCACGCTGATCACGAACTTCTTCTTGAGCTATCTCTAGTGATTCGATTTGCGTCGCATGACGTTCACGTTCTTGTTCAAACGTAACCTCATCGGTTAGTTCAACGTGATATTGCTTTTTGTATTCAGCAACCAGTTCACGTGCTTGACGCTGCTGGTTAAGGCTGCGTTCGAGATCACGGTGTTGTGCTCGCCATTGCTGTTCGTTTTGTGCGATTTGTTGTGACTCACGCGCTTTCGCGATTGCAGTTTTCGCATGTTCAGACGCGTCTTTGCGCTCAACTTGACCAACGATGCTTTGTACCAGTTTAAGCGCGGTTTCAAACTGCTCTGCCGCTGCAGAGGACATGTCCAGTTTGTGCTTAACCGATAGCAACGCATTGGTGTGTTCTGATTCTTTGCTCTTAAGCTCAGAGACAAGCGCTTGAGCCGATTCCGCCGTTAGGCTGTCATCGCCAAGTAGCTGCTTCGCTTTCTCCAGCGCTTGAACTGCTTGTTGATATTGAAGGGCGCGAGTTTGCTGAACGTCAAGAGCTTGCTGGTAATCAGCAAGTTGCGTCTTAAGGCTATCCACCTCTTCTTCTGCAACGGTAGCTTGCTCTTCAGCCATCATCACGCGTTCTTGCGCTTCTTCCACTACCATCATTTGTTCTTCAAGACGCTCGCTCAGCTCTTCAAGATCTTCTTGGTAGCGTTCGATCTTCTCTTGCTGACGCAGCGCGTTTTGCACCAGTTGCAAGTGATCAGAAGCCGCTTGGTAGTCTTGCTCTAAAGAAGATTCTGATTCGATCAGCAGTTCCAGCTCTTCTTGAACGCGATTAAGCAGATTGTTTTGCTCAATCAAGGTCTCGCGAGAACCAAATAACTCTGAACGCAAAGACAATGTCTGTTCTAGTTTTTTACGACGCTCGTTAGCATGGCGCATATAGTCCGCTGCCACGTAGTTAGTCGACTCTGTGATCAAGTGTTTGAACAAGTCACGGTCTGCTTGCGTAGTTTTGATCGCTTCTAGCGTCATGCGGTTTTCACGCAGCGCCGATTCCATATCTTGGAACGCTTTCTTCACGCCGCCGTTTTGTGGCAGAAGGTAGTCACGTAGCGAACGGGTAATCGCACTTGAGATACCACCGTAAAGCGATGCTTCGATCAGGCGGTAGAATTTAGAACGGTCACCAGAGTTACGCAGTTTCTTCGGAATCACACCGAATTCAAACATTTGTGCGTGGTAATCCACGATAGAAGAGAAGGCTTTAAATTGAACGCCTTCAAATTCGGCGATTGATTCTTTTACTTCATTGATTTGACGTACACGAGCTTGAGTCGCAGATACGCTTTCAACCAAGATATCTGTTGGTTTCACATGGCTTGGAAGACCTTGGATAACAAACGGTTTGATATCTACTTTCTTATCACGACCTGCAACTTGCTGCAGTTTTACTGCGAACAATAGGCGTTGGTTACGTGAGTTAACCACGTCAAGCGCCGCATAACACGCGCCCGGCTGTAGCTTACCGTACAGACCTTTGTCGCGAGACGATTGGCTGCTGCCTGCTTCTGTCGTGTTACGGAAGTGCAGCAGCGTTTGGTCAGGAATCAATGCGGTGATGAACGCCGCCATTGTGGTTGATTTACCTGCACCGTTACCACCTGATAGCGTGGTGACCAGACCATCGATGTCAAACGTACGGGCAAAGAAGCCGTTCCAGTTGACCATGGTCAGCGATTGGTATTTACCGCGTTCAATCATGCTCATGCTTCACCCTCTTCTGTTGTTTCTTCTTGGGCTTGGTCGTCTTGATCTTCTTCAGACAATAAGCTGCCTTGGCTTGGCTCTTTGGTGTGCACTACTGCTTCACCATCACGGATCAGACGCAGCTGCGCTTCACGCATGTCATCGCCAATACGTACATCGGCACCAAAGCGGAATACCGCTTCACTGATGCTGAATTTACCGGTTTCACCGATGTTGATGATCATGCCTAGACGGCGTAGACGACGAAGTGACGTACGTACTTTTTCAAACAGCTTTTCTTTATCAAGGTCGGAACCAGTCGCACGGTTCGTCACTAGCTTCATCAGCTTGTTTTCATCTGCTAGAGCAAGCAGTTCGTCGTACAGCTCTTGGTTAGTGAAGATGCCTTCGTGCGCAAGACGCTCCGGGCTTAGGTAAAGGAAACACAATACCTTACCCACCAGCATATCCAGTTCAGAAAGAACACTACGGCCAATCAGAGACGTTGAACGTGGACGAAGGTAGAAGAAACCTTCTGGCGCTTTCACCAATTCGGTGTTGTAGCGTTGGTAGAAAGAAGAAAGCTCAAGTTCGAAATCCGACAACAACGCGTGGTTGTCTAGATCTTCACTTGAGATATGACGCCCTGCTCGAAGCATGCTGTCTAGCGCTGGGAACAGAGGGTTAGAAATTGCTTTTGCCAGATTCTCTGACATGTATTCATTAGTATCGGTCGATGACATTCGCTTGTACCTTTGCCCCAAATTCGTTGATTGCTTTCCAGTCTGGTTGAATCGCTTGGTAATCCGATTCTGAATACCCTAGACGTACAGCTTGATCGACGATAATGCGAGCTAAATCAAAATGATGAGTGTAAGGGTGCTGTGCAAGGTAATCTCGCAGTACCACACTCAAATCGATTGGTGTGCCTTGATCTTTATGCGCTTTCAGCATGTCACCAATTCGCTCTGCCAACTCATCATTGACTTGTTGAAACTCTTCGTATTCTACTTCCATCGGAACTTGACCCGTGACCTCGTCATCACGCAGTACTAGGGCCTCATCACGAAGGTCGGAAAGCCTCTCCGCATCTGCATAAGTCAGATACCAAGGCGCATCGAAGTAATCTTTGACAGATTGACGCAGACGCGAGCTAAACGCACGATTCTTATCCATATCGATTGCAGTACGGATAAACTTGTGCACGTGTCGGTCGTAACCAATCCAAAGGTCGATAGCTTGCTGGCCCCAGCTTGTGATTCGGTCCAGCTTCATTTGCAGACCAAACAAGGCTTCTTCGATAAACTCCAGCTCAGGGTCACCGTAAACAATTTCTTGAATATCGAGGATCTGAGTTTGCAGTTCATCACTGGCGGCTTGCAGCGTATCTTGAAGTTCACGCAACGTGCTTGATGTTTCTGACAGAAGTGCTTCACAGTTGTTGATCGCTTCACGCCAGTCTTTGTTAAGCAGGTCAGCAATCTGTTGTTTCACTGACTGTTGCTGCTCATCCATAACACGTTGGTTGAGGTCAATTTGATCGAAAATTTCGCCTACAGAATATTTTAAAACACCGTATACGTTTTTCTTCCAGTGACCCGGTGTGCCACCTTTTTGTGCTGCCTCAATCGCTTTCGCCATTTCATCCGCTACCATGGATAGCTGGATAGATAGACGCAGTTTTGAGAACTCACGATGACGCACGTAGTAGTCGGTTATTCCTATCGCTAATGGCGACAAGCGGTAAATGCTCGCTCCGTCAGTAATCTCACTGACAAAACGGCTCATAAGACGCTGCTTAACCATCTCGTTGATCGCATTGTTCGCACGAAAAGCGGAGGCTTCGCCGGTCTCATCAAATAGTCGAGTGACGATGGCAAATGCATCATGCAGTTCACCTTCACCCAGTTCTTCATCGAACCTTTCATTACTCAGTACGGCAATGGCTATCAAAAATGCCAATCGCTCTGTGGTCAGGTTCAACGAGAAATCGTGCTGCTTAACCCAGCCAACCAGCTCATCGATTGGTTGCTCTGCAGCATTGAGAGTCATCTCACTCATTGTTATTCCTGTTTATCGTTCTTCTTAGCCCACACGTGTATGTAGCGGCCTAATGAGAGGTATGGCTCTTGTCGACAAAGTTGTTTTTCTAGCGCCAACACATCTTCAAACTCGTAATCGCCCATGTATTGCATATTGCCTATGTAATCACTGAAGGAACGAATACCAGATTTGCCACAAATACTAAAACCAGAATCTTCTATCCATTGATAGACCTCTTCGGGTTTTAGGCCTTTCTGTGGCTGTAGTTTAAATCTTTTCCGGTGAGGCATGCCGTCTAAAATATGAGGAATGTTGCCACAAACCACATTTTTATAGACTAAACCGTGGTGGTTGTAGAACATGACTGATGCGATGCCTCCCGGTTTTACTTGCTCTAGAACTGTTTCAAGTGCGGCCTTAGGATCAACCAGCCACTCCATCACAGCGTGGAACATAACCAGATCGACCTGTACATCCATATGTTCACCGATGGATTGGACAGGCGAATGAATCAGGCGATACTGCTCAAGCAAACCGTTTTTTTCAATATCCTGCTTAGCCAACTGCAGCATTTCCGAAGATAGATCACATAAAGCGATTCGATGTCCGAGCTTAGCAAGCTTTTGCGACATTTGTGCCAAACCACCACCAGCGTCTAACACTTCTAGGGGTTGCTGGTCAGCATCTAATTCACTTAGAATCTGTAGAAAATCTTCCCACACAATGATTTGGCGGATCTCCCCTTTATCGGAGCCGTAAATATTTTTTGCAAATTTGTGGGCGATATCGTCGAAATTGCGGTCTTCTGTCACTTCTGCTGAGTTATCATAACGGATTGTGCCGCTATTCTGGCACAAGGAAAGCAGGAATAAAGAGGGATACCCTCATTTTTATTATCAATTGATGTTTTTTCGGACTATTTATGTATGTTTGAGCTGAAAAAAGTAGTGTCAGCCATGCTTATGCCCCTTCCGGCATTGCTGCTGATAGGCTTGTTGGGTCTTGCTCTCATTAGTTTTACTACAAAACGTAAAACTGGCTGCTTCGTTGTTCTATTCTCTTTTGTTGGCATTTTTCTTGTTGCCTTCCAACCTGTTTCAACCAAGCTTCTTATGCCGTTAGAGCGAGAGCATAAAGCCTTTTTGCCAGTTTCTGGCACCATCGACTACGTGATGGTTTTAGGGAATGGTCATGTTATCGATGACGAAATTCCACCCACCTCGCAGTTAAGCCGTGCAGCATTAATGCGCTTAACTGAGGGCATTCGTATTTTAAGAATGTATCCAGGCGCGAAATTAATCTTATCCGGCTATGCTGGCGGTTCTGAAATTAGCCACGCGCGAATGATGGCGAACGTTGCCCTTGCGTTGGGAGTCGCGAAATCCGATATCATTTTATTAGAAGATGCGAAAGATACGTGGGAAGAGGCGCGTCAAGCGGCTGCATTCGTTCAACAAAAGGAGATTGTGTTAGTCACTTCTGCGAGTCACATGAGCCGTGCATTGTATGAGTTCAACGCAGCAGGCATTAAACCAATCCCAGCCCCGACCAACTTCTTAGCTATTAGCGAGATAAGTCAACCTTGGGATAAATACTCACCTAAAGCGCGTTACTTAGAACAAACAGAGCTTTATTGGCATGAGTACTTGGGCAGTATTTGGCAAAGGTTGCGTGATACTGTCGGCCAAACACCAATGGTTGAAGCAAACTAGTATTATCTTGAAGCCACAAAAAAGGAGAGCCGAAGCTCTCCTTTTCTTTTTACGATTGAGTTATGTTCAAACTAGTCACCAGCAAACATATAGCCTTCGCCGTGCACCGTTACAAAAATCTGTGGGTTCTTAGGATCGAACTCCATTTTTGCGCGCATACGTCGAATAAGAACATCAATGGTGCGGTCATTCGGCGCATCCACTCGATGGCTGATCATGTTCAAAATACGCTCACGACTTAACACCTGGTTAGGGTAAGACGATAATGCCACCAAAAGTTCATACTCTGCTTTAGTTAGTTTTACTGGCTCACCGTTGCGGCTAAGTGCGCGACGTTGAATGTCGAATGTCCACTCCCCAAAGCGCACAATGTGCTCTTCACTGGTTTCATTCGCTTTCGAGCTGCCACTGCGCGCTGCTGAAATACGCCACAGCAAGTTTTTAACGCGAACTAACAGCTCTCTCAGTTCAAAAGGTTTTGTCACATAATCGTCAGCACCCATTTCTAGGCCTACGATTTTATCAATGCTATCCGTGCGTCCTGTTACTAATATGATACCAATATCCGATTGGCTACGTAACTCACGAGTAAGCATCAGGCCGTCTTCACCAGGCAGGTTAATATCCAGCATGATCAGGTCTACATCGCCCGCTTGCAAAACTTCACGCATTTCTGCGCCACTCTCTGCTTCGCTGACTTGGTAGCCCTCATTTTGGAAATATCCCGCAAGCTTACTACGAGTTACAACATCATCTTCTACGACTAATACGTGATAGCTCATTTACACCACTTTTCTGTCTTCTTATTATCCAAGACGTATTCTATTCATAACTAGTAACATTTCTAGTCATAGATACATTAAAACGCAAGATTTAGCGTTTTTATTGATTCAAAACAAGCTTGCCCATTGCTATTAATAAGCGGTCATTTTTGACCATAAAACATAACAATTATAGTTACTGCTATTCATTTTAATTGATTACACTTAGGGGATATCCCTAATTGACTTTGTGATGCATGACTTGAAGCATCATTCAGGAGCCCAAAATGCAAGAAGTGAAAGCTTTTAATGAAAAACGCGCTGAAATTTACTGGTGGTTTTCGAGCTTGTTCGCAAAAGAACTAACAGAGAAAGAATTGGAAGCCTATCACAGTGTTGAAATTCGCAGTTTTCTCGCAGGTTTAGGTGAAAATGAGTCGCTAAAACCAGCCGTTGATAGCCTAGTTGATGCATTGAATCGGTTACAAGATCGTGAAGATGCACAACTAGAGCTTGCAGCTGACTTTTGTGAACTGTTTTTGAAGACAGAAAAATACGGCGCTCTTCCTTACGCATCCATGTACATTGGTGAATCAGGTTTACTGAATGACAAGCCAGCTGAGGAAATGGAAAAGTTGATGGCTGAATTTGGCGTTCAAGTAGACGAAAACCTAAAGGAACCTGCGGATCACTTAGCCGTTGAGCTCGACTTTCTCGGGAACATGATTATCCGCTCAAACGAGCTTGAACAAGAAAAACACATGGAAGAAGCCTTCGTTAAACAAAACGACTTTATCCAGCAACAATTGATGTCTTGGTTACCTCAGTTTTCAGACAAATGTAAAAAATTCGATGAATTTGGATTTTACTCAAGTGTCGCGAAACTATTAGTTGCATTTTGTAAACTAGACAGCGCCTACCTTCTTGGTGAATAATTGCCGCCTATTTTTAGGGAGCCTGCCTATCGGGCTTCCTGTGTGCCTGAAAGTGACCGATTGTAAGTAACTTGGGTATAATATTCGTTTGCCTTAACTTAGCGCAAAGACGCTTGGTTATTTAGCAGTCAAAATGTGACTTCAAATACACAAATCTCTTGCTGAAAACATTGCTAGTCAGTCCACATAGGGCTAAAATGTGAGCGCAAACGATTAAATATGATTTATATGTAAACCGCTGAAATATAGCGGTTTTTGTGTTTTCTTAACAGGTTGATGGCAATTTCTCATCAGATAGAAAAAGATAAAATTCATCGACCGATGCTGCTACGCACCCTTTTGTCGCACTTGGATCAACCGCTGCCGAGACACTTAGCGCCAATTTTAGATTGCTAGGTGTGAAACCATTAGAGCATCAGGTACATCCAATACGACATATTTCAGTAGCTCGATACAGGACACCATTTATGGCCACGATAAAAGACGTTGCTCGCTTAGCCGGCGTTTCCACTACGACAGTTTCGCACGTTATCAATAAAACGCGTTTCGTTGCAGAAGCAACGCAAGAAAAAGTAATGAAAGCCGTTGACGAGCTGAATTACGCGCCAAGTGCCGTTGCACGCAGCCTAAAATGCAACTCAACTCGTACGATTGGCATGTTAGTAACTCAATCAACTAACCTATTTTTCTCAGAAGTGATTGATGGCGTTGAGAGCTACTGTTACCGCCAAGGCTATACTCTGATTTTATGTAACACAGGCGGGATTTACGAAAAACAACGCGATTACATTCGTATGCTGGCTGAAAAGCGCGTTGATGGCATCCTAGTGATGTGTTCTGACTTAACCGAAGAACTAAAAGAGATGCTTGACCGTCATGCGGACATTCCTAAAGTGGTCATGGATTGGGGCCCAGAGAGCTCACAAGCAGACAAGATCATGGATAACTCAGAAGAAGGTGGCTACATTGCAACCAAACATCTGATTGACAATGGTCATACGGATATCGCTTGTCTAAGCGGTCATTTTGAAAAGCTTGCTTGCCAAGAGCGCATTGCAGGTTTCCGTCGCGCAATGAGCGAAGCGAACCTAGCTGTAAATGAAGACTGGATCCTTGAAGGTAACTTTGAATGTGATACGGCCGTATTAGTTGCAGATAAAATTACCGCAATGGACAAGCGCCCGACGGCGGTATTCTGTTTTAACGACACAATGGCTCTAGGCCTAATGAGCCGCTTGCAACAAAACGGGATCAAAATTCCTGAAGATATTTCAGTGATCGGCTACGACAACATCGAGCTTGCGGAATACTTCTCTCCACCGCTAACGACTATCCACCAACCTAAACGTCGTGTTGGTAAAAATGCATTCGAAATTCTACTTGAGCGTATCAAAGATAAAGAACACGAAAAACGAATTTTCGAAATGCAACCTGAGCTTGTAATTCGAAATACTGTGAAAAAAATGAACTAAATTTCACTGTATTTAACCGTGTTAAATAAGCGCTCTACAGGGGCGCTTATTTTTTTGGAAAAATTAAGCATTCTCTAATACTTCACACCACTCTAATAACAATTGACTAACGTTAACTCCCTGTTTTATATAAATGTAATATATATTAAGAACTCCTTTTCAAAGGCCAATTTGCACCTTTCCATATGCAAAATAGAGCATTCAATCTATCATTTTTATTGAACCGAAATCACACTTTTAACGCTAAACCGTGATGTTAATTCAATATAAGAAGTATGCTCATTGTGTCACGCACAGGGCAAACCATTCGAAAGAGTGGGACGCAAAGCCTCCGGCCTGAACCATATTACGATATGGAAGGTAGCGGGGTTACCGATGGCAAGTGTGTAAGCAATGACTTTACTCTGTAATGACATTGTTTTTACGCATGTTTGCTACTCTCTCGGACCTGACTTTTGGTGGCGTAATATTAATTACACCGAGATAACAAAACATGGATAAACCGATACTCAAAGACTCTATGAAGCTATTTGAGGCACTTGGTAATATCAAGTCGCGCTCAATGTTTGGTGGCTTCGGACTATTCGCTGATGAAACAATGTTTGCACTAGTGGTAAACAATCAGCTTCATATCAGAGCAGACCAAAAAACTTCATCTGACTTCGAGAAACAAGGGCTAAAGCCTTACGTTTATAAAAAACGTGGCTTCCCAGTCGTTACAAAGTACTACGCTATTTCCAGCGATTTATGGGAATCAAGCGAACGCTTAATCGAAGTAGCGAATCAATCATTGAAAAAGGCAAAGCTTGAGAAAGAACAGCAAGCAAGTACAAAGCCTAACCGTTTGAAAGATTTGCCTAACTTACGACTGGCTACCGAGCGCATGCTAAAAAAAGCCGGCATCGAATCCGTAGAGAAGCTTGAAGAGGAAGGTGCGCTTAACGCCTATAAAGCGATAAGAGATACGCACTCTGCAACCGTCAACATTGAGTTGCTATGGGCACTAGAAGGTGCTATCAACGGCACTCATTGGAGTGTGGTACCTCAAGCTCGCCGAGATGAGTTGATGAACGGCCTCCAATAAAAGTCGACCTAAAAACTATCTTGTAAAACCGCAGTCTAATCTGCGGTTTTTTTGTGAAATTTTTTCGGTTTTCCTACTGTCTTATTACATATATCCCAAATTGGAATCAAAATTATGAATAAGAAACTGATATTAGGTCTCATCCTACTAGCGGCTATCGTCTTTTTAGGTATTAACTTTGGCCAGTATTTAACCTTAGAGAATGCAAAAGCCCAACAAGAAGCACTAACTACATACCTCGATCAGAATTTTGTATTCTCGGCTGCGATTTACTTTTTTACCTACATTGCAATTACCGCTTTTTCTATCCCAGGAGCGGCAGTAGTCACCTTACTTGGTGCAGCCTTATTTGGTTTTTGGACAAGCTTGCTACTGGTTTCTTTCGCTAGCACTATGGGGGCAACACTGGCCTTCTTGAGCAGCCGATACTTATTGCGTGACTGGGTACAAAACAAATTCGGAAATAAACTCAACGCAATTAATCAAGGTGTCGAAAAAGACGGAGCTTTTTATCTATTTTCCTTGCGCCTAATCCCTGTATTCCCTTTCTTTCTAATCAACTTACTGATGGGCTTAACACCGATGTCTGTAGGTCGATTTTATCTCACTAGCCAAATAGGTATGCTGCCAGGCACAGCCGTATATCTGAATGCAGGTACTCAATTAGCAACAATTGAAAGCCTATCGGGCATTGTTTCACCCGCAGTATTAGCGTCTTTTGCGCTATTGGGACTATTTCCAATCATCACTAAATGGGTTATGAATAAAGTAAGGCCGACACCAAGTCAGCAAAACTCGTAATTGGTGAAGTGGGTATTTTGATGAAAATATTTATCGCTAAAAACCCAGCAGAAGCACACATTGTATGTGAGCTGCTTAAAGTGGAACAAATTTACTGTGAAGTTCGTGGAGAAGGTATTTTCGGCTTAAAAGGAGAACTGCCGTTTGGTGATGATACCGATCCTTATGTGTGGCTTTTTGACACTGCACAAAAGATGAAAGCTGAAGAAATAGTAAAAGCATATCGAAAACAATCCGATAGGCATGAGTATCAAGATTGGCAATGCCCAAAATGTCATGAAATAAACGAAGGGCAATTTGGTGCATGTTGGCAATGTGGATATCAACTAGGAGAGCTATAGCGGCTCTCCTATTCAGTGGATGCACTCAGTTTTAAGCACATACAGCTTGCTGTTTAATAAACTCGATGGAGTGTTGATTGAAGTCTTCTGGACGCTCTACATTGCATACATGACCACAATTCGGGATTTCTCGTAGAATGCTGAGCTTATGTGCTGCAACCATTTCTTTGACAGGTTTAATAAACATGTAATCCCTGTCGCCCATTAAGTAAAGAGTCGGAATGGGTAACTCTCGATCTTTAAAATATTTCATTAACGGATTTACATCAGCGGCAAGAATAAACCAACGTTTAAATTCTTTTTGGCAAAGCTTCTTGGCTTCGCGAATAAAAAGGTGGCGAGATTCTCGTTGGCTTCTTTGAGGCATAACAATATAAGCGAACAGTTTGTAGAGCCACATGTACGGTAGGATATGCTTACAAAAATTACCTAATTTCACCAATATCTGAGAACGAGTGTTAAGCCTTGTGACAGCACCGCCGAGCACCATCGAACGTACGCGCTCTGATGACAATTCAGCAAGGTTTCGAACAATAATAGTACCAAGCGACATACCGACAAAGTGAGCGGATTGGATCTTTAAATGGTCCAATACTTTCAAAATATCTTGGGTAACTTCCGTAAAGGTATAACGGCTAGCAATGAGCTCTTTAAGTAACTGATTTGACTTTCCATGACCTCTTAAATCGATCAGCAATAAGTTAAAGTGTTGCTTGTAAGCTTTAATTTGCTTGAACCAGATAGAAGAGCTACCACCAGCACCGTGCACAAATACAACCCACTCATTACTAGTAGGGTGCAAATAGGTTTTATGAAAAAGTAGCGGCTGGGTCATATTGAGTATCAAAAAGATCGTGCTATTGAGTAAAAAGCCATCCTACCACACTCCCCTTACTCAAGATAATAAAGGCACCTCATTCGGTGCCTTTCGTTACAATTTTAAGTCAAACTAACGCTGAGTGGTAAAGCTGCAAATAAGATTCTGCGGCCTTTTGCCAACAAAAGTCTTGTTGCATCGCGTGCAACTGTACTTTATTCACTTCAGGCTCGTTTTGAGCGTAGAGCAACAGTGCCCTTAGCATCGTTAACAACAATGCCTGCGGTGTCGGTTCGAAAAAAACAAACCCCGTTGCTTCAGATGGGTTTACATCATAATCGCTAACGCTGTCCTTTAAGCCACCAACACCGCGTACTATCGGTAATGTCCCATAAGCCATACTATAGATTTGGTTTAAGCCACATGGTTCAAACTCAGAAGGCATCAAGAAGAAATCAGAACCAGCTTCAACGATATGCGCAAGTTCATTGTCATACGCTTCTACAAAGGCAAATTTGCTAGAAAACTGCGCGGTAACCTCTCGTAGCTGAGCGGCAAGAACAGGGTCTCCGGTCCCAACGACAACTAGCTGAACATCGTGCTTCAAAAAATCGGCCAAAGCAGGCAACAAGTAATGAACGCCTTTCTGCTGGGTCAATCGACAAACCATACCGAACATAGCTACATTTTTTTCGGGCAAATTTAGTCGTTGTTGTAATGCTTTTTTACAAGCTTTCTTCCCTTGCGACATACTTTGCTGGTCGGCGCAGTAATTAACCGGCAAGTAGGTATCCGTTTCCGGATTCCAAGCGCTGTAATCACAACCATTCAAGATGCCGACTAAGTCCTGTGCACGTTGCTGAAACTCCCAAGCCATGCCGTGACTGCCAAGCTCTGTTTTTAGTTCCTCTGCGTACGTAGGGCTAACCGCGTTTATCTTATCTGCATTCATTACGCCAGCTTTAAGCATCGTAATATGCGTTGCACTCACCGCAGCATCGGGAACGTTTCTACAATGAAACTCTGGCAAACACTGCACGTCTTCATAACTAAATACGCCTTTAAAGACCGCATTGTGAATTGAAATGACGCTTTTAGTATGAGCAAAGAACGGATCATTGCCATACCTGTGCTTGAGCAAAAATGGAACAAGACCTGTGTGCCAATCGTTCGCGTGTATGATATTAGGTTGAAAGGCGAGCTTGGGTAACATGTCGAGACATACTGCACTAAAAAACGCAAAGCGCTCGCCGTTATCAGTATACGCTTGGTTGTTCTCCGCATACATTGATGGTCGATTGAAATACGGCGGACAATCAATCAGGTAAACAGGATTTTGACCTAACATGAGCCGCAAAACTCGATACTCCGTATGCGGCCATGATGTTAATTTTGTTTCTAATACAACTTCTGCGTCTGCGAGTTTATCAATACTACTGTACGCAGGGATGGTAATTCTTACGTCTTGCTGTAGGTTTTGAAGGGCTTCCGGTAGTGCCTTGGCAACATCTGCCAAGCCACCACTTTTAATGAGGCCTTCAACCTCAGAAGCTACAAACAGAATAGATAAGTTGTTAGTAGCCAACTCGAGCTCCTTTCGGAATAACAACAATGCCCTCCTCAGACACGTGGAAGTGTTTTTTATCTTCTTGAAGATTCACACCAATCTGAGTACCAGGAGCAATATCGGCATCCTTGTCGACAATCACACGACGTAAAACACAGCCTTCGCCAATTTTTACGTCACCAAGAAGTATACATTCGCTGATATCGCAAGCAGAAGCAATATTACTGCGAAAACCAAGCACCGACTTTTCGATTCTTGAGCCTCTAACATAGCTGCCATTACACACTAAACTATCGATTATCTGCACACGACCATTATCAGAGTCGGTAAATGTCGCAGGTGGCAATGGTGGGTAGTAGGTGTGCAATGGCCATTTACGGTTGTACAGCGAAAATGGTGCATCTTTTTCTAGCAGATCCATATGCGCTTGCCAGTACGCATCAATAGTTCCGACATCACGCCAGTACACCTCTTCTTTTTCGCCACTGATTTTGTTGGTACTGAAGTCATACACGAACACATCACCTCTAGGGAACATCTTTGGAATGATGTCCTTTCCAAAATCATGTGATGAAGCTTCATTATCCGCATCTTCGACCAACTCTGAGAACAGTACCTGAGCTTCAAAAACATAGTTACCCATTGAAACTAAAGCGTAATCAGGGTCACCAGGAATCGACTTCGGATTTGCTGGTTTTTCTTCAAAGCCAATCATACGACCTTCACTATCCACTTCGATAACCCCAAATTGCGACGCCTCTTTTAGTGGCATGCGCAATGCAGATACCGTCAGAGAAGCCTGCTTTTCTGAGTGGAAGTTCAGCATTTGTTTGATATCCATCTTATAGATATGGTCAGAGCCAAAAATACAAACTTGCTCTGGTTCTTCTAATTCCATAAAACGCAGGTTTTGATAGATCGCGTCCGCCGTCCCTTCGTACCAACGTTTACCAGTACGCATTTGAGCGGGAATAGGATCGATAAAGCGGTCTGTAATGCCGTTGATGTTCCACCCCTTTTTTAAGTGATGGAATAAAGATTGAGATTTAAATTGGGTTAGGACGTAAATGCGCATCAAATCCGCATTAACAAAATTGTTTAGAGCAAAATCGATCAATCGATAACTACCACCAAACGGTACCGAAGGTTTACTGCGAGATTCCGTTAAAGGTCTCAAACGAGAGCCTTCACCGCCAGCAAGAATCATTCCCAAAACACCAGCCATTTGTTGTTCTCCATATCGTTATAGCTTGGATTTGGTACTCGCTTGAATGAGTCATACTCGGGGAGTCAAGCGAATACATTTAGCAACCGTCTCTGAGTTTCTGTGAACTCTTACAACACGGATAAAAAAGCTACGGCACTTCCAGTATGCAACGTCCACTCTTTCCTTATTTTTTGACGCAAACAATGCACACAGTTGCACTAATTTTTGTAATAAATTATCTAAGCGGGTTCTAAATTACAATTTTTAATACGCCATTCTGTGTACCATACAGCTCTTGCGTACTCAAGACGATATCTAGATCACACATGGAAAAGCAAACGATTACATTGTGAAAACAATTTACGAACGGATTCACTACACCGCCGATTTTTTAGCCTAATGTATAACAAATATGTGAATGCAAAATGAAAGTTACAACGAATATTTTTTACATAAAAAATACATCAGCGACTACGAAATATTGATGCTGGGATCTTCTTGCGTCAGCAAAACTCAGTCAAAGCAGCAAAGATCTATACGAACAACACAGTGGCCTTTACGCAAAAACAAAACGCAAAAAAGGCAGCGATATCGCTGCCTTTTTACATTACTTAGATCGTACGTTTTTATGCTTTCGCTTTTTTACGCTTATCAGTGACTTCCCACTTACCGTCAACAAAGAGCGCTGTCCAACCAGATGGTTTGCCATTCTCTTCCGAACGAACGTAGTTCTCTTTTGTTTTGCGACTAAAGCGTACGACTGCAGGACGACCATCAGGATCTTCTTGCGGTGCGGTCGCTAGGTATTTGAACTTCTCAGGTAAACGCTCTTCAAAACGTGCCAGTTCAGCAACCAAAGGAGCACGTGTCTCGCGCGATTTCGGGAAGTTGCTTGCCGCCATAAATAGACCTGAAGCACCATCACGAAGTACGAAATACGCATCTGAGTTTTCACATGGCAACTCGGGGAAATGAACAGGATCTTCTTTCGGGGGCGCGACTTCGCCATTCTTCAAGATCTTACGAGTGTTCTTACACGTTTCGCTCGTACAATCCATGTATTTACCAAAGCGACCGTTCTTAAGCACCATATCAGAGCCACATTTGTCACATTCAACAACTGGACCATCGTAGCCTTTTACTTTGAACTCGCCGTATTCAACAAGGTAGCCTTCACAATTCGGGTTATTACCACAAACATGCATCTTACGCTTGTCATCAATCAGGTATGCGTCCATCGCTGTTTCACAGATCGGACAACGCTTTTTAGCGCGCAGAGCTGCGGTTTCAACGTCTTCTTCTAGAACGTTAATAATACCTTCTTCGTCACCCAAGTTGATGGTTGTCTTACAACGCTCTTTTGGTGGTAACGCGTAACCTGAACAGCCTAAGAACACACCTGTCGAAGCAGTACGGATGCCCATTGGACGGCTACACGTCGGACACTCGATATCCGTCATGACGATGTGGTTTAACTTCATACCGCCTTCTGACTCATCCAGCTCCGCTTTTTCAAGATCGCCAGTAAAATCAGCAAAGAAGTTGTCTAACACAGCTTTCCAGTTCACTTCACCTTCAGCGATTTGGTCCAATTTCTGTTCCATACGCGCAGTAAAGTCGTAGTTCATCAAATCGTTAAAGCTGTCATCAAGGCGGTCAGTAACAATTTCACCCATTTTTTCAGCGTAGAAACGGCGCTGATCAACTTTCACGTAGCCACGATCTTGAATCGTAGAAATGATCGATGCGTAAGTCGACGGACGACCAATACCTCGTTTCTCCAGCTCTTTAACCAGTGCTGCTTCAGTGTAGCGCGCAGGTGGCTTTGTAAAGTGCTGTTTAGGGTCAAGTGACTCTAAGCTTAGCTTATCGCCAAGTTGTACCGCAGGAAGGATTGTATCCTCGTTTTTGCCCATTGGACGCTGTACACGAGTCCAGCCGTCAAATTTAAGGATACGGCCTTTCGCTTTAAGCGTGTATTCTGCCGCTTTTACACTGATGGTTGTTGAATCGTATTCTGCTGGCGTCATTTGACACGCTACAAACTGATTCCAAATCAAAGCGTAAAGTTTGTGCGCATCAGCATCGACACCTTGCAGGTCTTCCGCCTTAACACCCACATTTGAAGGACGGATCGCTTCGTGCGCTTCCTGTGCCCCTTCTTTGCTACCGTACGTCAATGGTTTCGCTGGCAGGTACTTATCACCAAACTCAGAACCAATAAAGTCACGTACAGCGTCCACAGCCTCGGCACTTAGGTTAGTCGAGTCAGTACGCATGTAAGTGATGTAACCGGCCTCATAGAGGCGCTGAGCTAGCATCATGGTCTTTTTCACGCCGTAGCCCAGACGTGTACTCGCTGCCTGTTGAAGCGTAGAGGTGATGTAAGGTGCTGAAGGCTTGCTCTTTGTAGGACGGTCTTCACGCTTACATACTTCGTAACTTGCATTCTCAAGTACAGACATCGCTGCTTTGGTTTCTGCCTCATTAACTGGCTTAAACGCAGAACCGTCTTTCTGCGCAACAAGCAGTTTAAAGTCCGCTTTGTCTTTCGTTTTCGTATTCGCATGAATGTCCCAGAATTCTTCTGGTACAAACGCGTTAATCTCACGCTCACGCTCAACTAACAATTTCACCGCAACAGACTGCACTCGACCAGCAGATAAGCCACGAGCCACTTTTTTCCAAAGTAAAGGTGAAACCATAAAACCAACGACACGGTCCATGAAGCGACGTGCTTGTTGGGCATTTACACCATCCATGTTCAGCTCGCCAGGTGTCTGGAAAGCTTGTTGGATCGCGTTTTTCGTAATTTCGTTAAAAACTACACGTTTGTATCGCTCTTCATCGCCACCGATGATCTCACGAAGGTGCCATGCGATTGCTTCCCCTTCGCGGTCCAAATCGGTTGCGAGATAAACGCAATCTGCGTCTTTGGCGAGTTTTTGTAGTTCGTTGACAACTTTTTCTTTGCCTGGAAGGATTTGGTAATTCGCTTCCCAGTCATGATATGGGTTAATCCCCATTTTTTTGATCAACGCTTTGCGGTCTTTCTCTTTTTTAACGCGCGCTTTCTCTTCCGGACTCATCCCTTTAGTTGAGATGGCTGCGGCTTTTTTCTCACCAGTGCTTTGACCGGCCGTAGGCAGATCACGCACATGACCAACACTAGACTTAACAATAAAGTCTTTACCAAGGTACTTATTTATCGTCTTTGCCTTGGCTGGTGACTCCACTATAACGAGTGATTTACCCATAACTGACTCTAACGTCCTTCATAATAATGCGGGTAGAAACCTTGTTTAAAGGCCACCCGCATAATGTTCTATTTCATTGCTTCTTTTTTTACTATTGTGCGAGATGAAAAGAAGATCAACTGCTTTTTTGAAATTCAGATCCGATTGGTTGACAATTCATCGTCTTTATACTTCAAAGAGACAGGGTTCTGAAAGGTATTGAGCGGCATATCTAAACAGGCAAACTTAGCATCCGCTAATCCAATGCAATAAATTTTGTTACCCATCACAAAATAGTTTGGTTCAATGCTCTGCCATCTTCCTCCGCATCATGCTTATACTCTAAAAATTGATCTGTTTAGTCTTACTGAACGATTGACTGAATTAATCATGCAAACCCATTTTAGTTGTAGGTATACTCAGCATTCTTAACTAAATAGAATGGTAGAAAGAATATGTCTGATAGAACGTTTATCGAAGAGTTCGACCTTCTTTTGATCGCTAACCAAATCATCCAAGAGCACGATGATTACATCGAGGGGATGCGAGCAACAAGCGTAGAAGAAAAAGAAGGTGTTTTAGTTTTTAAAGGTGAATACTTCCTTGATGACAAAGGTTTACCAACTTCAAATACGACTGCAGTATTCAATATGTTCAAATACTTAGCGCATCACCTTTCTAAGGAATTTACGCTGGTTAAATAGTATTGGGAAACAAAAAAGCCAGAGTGTTATTCACTCTGGCTTTTTGTTTTAGGTCAGAATATTTAGCAACTTAAAGCCTTAAGTTTGTCGAAGTAGTCAGGGAACGTTTTCGACGTACACTTTGGATCGTTAATCGTCACAGGCGTATCACTAAGTGCCACCAGCGAAAAACACATCGCCATACGATGATCATCGTAAGTATCAATCGCTGCATGCTTTAACTGAGAGACAGGTTTGACGATGATGTAGTCTTCCCCTTCTTCCACTTCCGCACCAACTTTACGTAACTCAGTCGCCATAGCTGACAAACGGTCTGTTTCTTTTACACGCCAGTTATAAACGTTACGAATAGCGGTAGTGCCTTCGGCAAATAACGCTGTTGTCGCGATGGTCATTGCAGCATCAGGGATATGGTTGTAATCCATATCAATGCCTTTTAATTGACCAACACGTGAAATTACGTAGTCATCACCCCATTCAATTTCTGCACCCATTTTTTCAAGCGCATCAGCAAATTGAATATCACCTTGAATGCTGTTTTTACCGATACCCGTGACTTTAACTTCTCCGCCTTTGATGGCTGCCGCCGCCAAGAAGTAAGAAGCAGAAGACGCGTCACCTTCAACCAAGAAATCACCTGGAGCGATGTATTGCTGACCGGCTGGGATCACAAACTCTTGATAGTCATTGTTGATCACATCGACTCCAAACTGCTTCATGATATGCAGGGTGATATCGATATAAGGCTTAGAAACCAAATCGCCTTCGATGTTGATGCGAATTTCACCTTCAGCCAATGGCGCAGACATTAAGAAAGCGGTCAAGAACTGACTTGAAATGGACCCATCGATAGAAACTGTACCTGCTTTTAGGCCAGTACCAATTATTTTGAGAGGCGGAAAGTTCTCGTTTTCCATGTACTCAACGTTCGCACCAGCATCTTTCAGTGCCGTGACAAGGTGACCAATTGGACGCTCTTTCATACGAGGTTCGCCCGTCAGTACATACTCCCCTTCTCCAAGACAAAGAGCCGCAGCTAATGGTCGCATCGCAGTGCCAGCATTGCCGAGAAATAACTCTACCGGCTCTGAGACAGAAAACGGACGCCCAAGGCCGTCAACGAGACATTCTGTTTTATCTTCGGAAAGTTGGTATTGAACGCCTAGTTTAGTCAGCGCATTCAGCATATGACGGATATCATCACTGTCGAGGAGATTAGTAAGGCGAGTTCTGCCTTTAGCAAGAGCAGCAAGTAAAAGAGCTCGATTAGAAACGCTTTTAGAGCCAGGAAGGTTCACTTCCCCTTGAATTTTATTGATAGGTTGTAACGTTAGGCTTTCCATTAAAAGTTGATAATCCTTTGTGCCCTCAACATACGATTTTTTATGAGGGCTAAACAATTCTTCGTGAATTCAGACTACCCAAAAAAACACGACAAAACCAGAGTAAATCGGCGCTAATTTATGAATATCCTCAAGCAGCCTAAAGATACAGAATTAAAGGCATTGCCAGCGATGTAAATAAGAGCGAAAGAAGCACGGCGAAACAGCAAACTATTTCGACTTGATTTGACAATAAGCCAGCCCGACTGTACATGCCTGATTAGGCTTAGTTAGGCTAAAACAACCTAGGGTTAATAAGTGATATCAACCCTGACTCCATCATCAAAATATAAAATACGAACTTCATCCCCTCGACTAAATAACATATTTTTATCAACATCTTGGATGACATTAATTAGCTTATCACCCTTCACTTTGATGAGTAGCTCAACTAACTTATATTCAACCGTGTATTGGTAATTACTTTGGTTTTGAGCAACTGCGGCACCTGCAAGCGCACCCACTGCCGTCGCGACTTCTCTTCCCGTACCGCCACCAAATTGATTACCGACTAAACCACCGATAGTGGCACCAAGTAGTGTCTTCCAACCGTTACTTTTCGATTGAACAACCTCTTGTTGAGTAATATAACGGACAGAGTCAATCTTCCCGTAAACTACTTCATTAACTGGCTTGGCAACATTTCTTTCATAGGCTGCGTTGGCGACAAGTGGTAAAAACAGTATGATCCCAAGCCATACTTTTACGATATTTCTTAACCAGGTCATCATAAACTCCTCTGACTCCAATGTTGGTAACGACTTCTTATGGCTATTTATTTAACTGAACTCGATGAAACGTTCAACTTTCCCTCACCCTATAAAGCACTCAGCGACCCCAATGGTTTGCTGGCTTTTGGTGGTGACTTAAACCCCATGAGAATCCTCAATGGTTACTATCAAGGCATTTTCCCTTGGTATGGTCCTGGTGAACCTATTTTATGGTGGAGCCCTTCTCCGCGCGCTGTGTTTGACCCATTGCAGTTTAAGCCATCTAAAAGTCTCAAAAAATTTCAGCGTAAACATAACTATAAAGTAACACTCAATTTCGCGACAGAAGAAGTGATTAGACTATGTTCTTCAACACGCCCTGCAGAGGAAACATGGCTCAACGAGGAAATGCAAGCTTCCTACATTGAGTTAGCCAAACTTGGTCACTGTCACTCTGTAGAAGTATGGCATGACAACAACCTGATTGGCGGACTATATGGCATCTGCGTGGGCCAACTTTTTTGCGGGGAGTCGATGTTTAGCCTAAAAGATAACGCATCCAAAATTGCATTGTGGTACTTATGCAACCATTTGGCGTCAAAGCAAGGTCAATTAATCGATTGCCAAGTTATGAATTCTCACTTGGCATCACTTGGCGCATTTGAACTTGAGCGTGACGAATTTATGCAAAAACTACTATCTTTAAGAGAAAAGCAAACACTATTTGATGCCTATCAGCCCCAAGTTTTGCAGGATTCAGTATGAGTACGGATATACAACATATTCGAATAGGGTTGACGAATAATCACCCTTGTAGTTATTTGCCTGAACGGCAAGAGCGGGTTGCGGTGGCGCTTGATGAAAGGCTGCATACTGAAGAAAATTACCAGTTGCTCATGGCTAACGGTTTTCGTCGTAGCGGAGATACCATATATAAACCGCATTGCGAGCATTGCACCGCTTGCCAGCCAATTCGAGTCTCGATTCCAGACGTTAGATTATCAAAAAGTCAGAAGAGGCTGCTTAATAAAGCACAGTCTTTACGCTGGGAAATGAAACCTGAAATGGATGAGGAATGGTTTGAGCTTTACAGTCGGTACATCTGCAAACGGCATAAAAACGGCACTATGTACCCACCAAAGCGTGATGAGTTTGCTCGATTTGCTCAAACTAGCTGGCTGACAACGTCGTTTTTACACATTTACGATGAATCAGATCAATTGCTCGCCATTGCGGTGACAGATTTGATGCCACAATGCTCGAGTGCTTTTTATACTTTCTTTGACCCTGACTACGAGTTATCTCTTGGCACGTTAGCAGTGCTTTATCAAATTAAATACTGCCAAGAAAACAAACAACAGTGGCTATATTTGGGATATCAGATTGATGAGTGCCCAGCAATGAGCTACAAAACACGCTTTCAACGCCACCAAAGGCTAGTAAATCAGCGTTGGCGAGGGTAGAATACGCCTCAACTTTACATAATTACTATTTAGCGGCAGAATATAGCCCGCTAATATTGCCTAATTTCTAAAGAGGATTAAATGGCTAAAGAAGACGTAATCGAGATGCAAGGCACTGTCCTTGACACTCTACCAAACACTATGTTCCGTGTTGAACTTGAAAACGGTCACGTTGTGACTGCTCACATCTCTGGCAAGATGCGTAAGAACTACATCCGTATCCTAACGGGTGACAAAGTAACTGTAGAGATGACTCCATACGACCTGTCAAAAGGCCGCATCGTCTTCCGCGCTCGTTAATCTCTGATTTTCGGATGCAATAAAAAACGGAGCAAGCTGCTCCGTTTTTTATTGCACAATTTTTTCCGATTTAGTTCAGATAAAAAAAAGCGTACGATCTTCTCGTACGCTTTTGCGTTTGTTACCGACTAACGATTAATGCATCGCTGTCTCTTTCTCACTTAAGTATTCAAACTCAAGCGTATCGTTGACCAGCGTTACCTTCACTGTACCGCCGTCAACTAAAGATCCAAACAACAGTTCGTTAGCCAAAGGCTTCTTAAGCTGTTCTTGGATAACACGCCCCATTGGGCGAGCCCCCATAGCTTTGTCATAACCTTTATGTGCTAACCAATGGCGAGCGTCTTGCGATACTTCCATTGAAACGCCTCTCGCATCAAGTTGCACTTGCAGTTCGACAATGAACTTATCAACCACTTGATGGATAACGCTTTCATCAAGGCTGTTAAACCAGATGATGTTATCAAGACGGTTACGGAACTCAGGAGTAAACACCTTCTTAATTTCCGCCATTGCATCGTGACTGTTGTCTTGTTGAATCAAACCAATTGATTTCTTCTCGGTTTCCGCCACACCTGCGTTAGTTGTCATAACAAGAATGACATTACGGAAGTCTGCTTTGCGACCATTGTTGTCCGTTAGCGTACCGTTATCCATGACTTGTAACAACAGGTTAAAGATATCAGGGTGCGCTTTTTCAATCTCATCAAGTAATACGACTGAATGTGGGTGCTTAATAACAGCATCAGTTAGCAAACCACCTTGGTCATAACCGACATAGCCAGGAGGCGCACCAATTAAGCGACTTACGGAGTGACGCTCACCATACTCAGACATATCAAAACGAAGTAGCTCGATACCTAGAAGCTTAGATAACTGCACCGTCACCTCTGTTTTACCAACCCCTGTTGGGCCTGCAAACAAGAATGAACCAACAGGTTTGTTGTCTACACCTAAACCTGCACGTGTCAGCTTGATCGCCTCGGACAAGGCATCAATCGCATTATCTTGACCAAATACCAACATCTTCATTTTGCTATCTAAGTTTTTCAAAATGTCTTTATCTGAAGAAGAAACCGACTTCTCTGGAATTCGCGCCATTTTGGCAACCATTGATTCGATATCAGCCACTCCGACCGTTTTTTTACGACGGCTTGCAGGAGCAAGACGACTACGCGCACCAGCTTCATCAATGACATCAATGGCCTTATCTGGTAGATGGCGTTCATTAATGTATTTAGCCGACAGTTCTACCGCGGCACGCAGAGCTTTATTGGTATAACGTACTTCATGGTGAGCTTCGTACTTCGGCTTCAAGCCCATCAAGATTTTAGTTGTGTCATCTAATGAAGGCTCTACAACGTCTATCTTTTGGAAACGGCGAGACAACGCACGCTCTTTCTCGAAAATGTTGCTGTATTCTTGGTATGTCGTCGAACCAATACAACGCAACTTACCGCTACTCAAAAGAGGCTTAATAAGATTTGCTGCATCGACTTGCCCCCCAGATGCCGCGCCTGCACCGATGATGGTATGTATTTCATCGATGAACAAAATGGCATCCTCTTCTTTTTCAAGTTGTTTCAAAATCGCCTTGAAGCGTTTTTCAAAATCACCGCGATATTTGGTACCAGCGAGCAAAGAGCCAATATCTAGTGAATAAATCACGCTGTTTTGAATGACCTCAGGGACCTGCCCTTCGACAATTCTCCATGCAAGACCTTCCGCAATAGCTGTTTTACCAACCCCTGCCTCACCCACTAGTAGTGGATTATTCTTGCGGCGTCGACAAAGTACCTGAATAGTGCGCTCTAACTCTTTATCACGTCCAATGAGTGGGTCGATGTTTCCATCTTTAGCGACTTGATTAAGATTCGTCGCAAAGCTTTCTAGGCGTTCTTCAGAATTAGGCTCTTCAACACTTTCTGAGCTAAACGAGTCTGATGATGAATCCTCACCTGCACCTGATGCTTTAGTAATACCGTGGGAGATGAAGTTAACAATATCTAATCGGGAGATGTCATTTTTCTTCAGAAGGTAAGCGGCATGCGACTCTTGCTCACTGAAGATAGCAACAAGCACGTTGGCGCCTGTTACTTCATTACGACCAGACGACTGTACATGAAAGACGGCGCGTTGTAGTACACGTTGAAAACTCAAAGTCGGCTGCGTTTCACGCGTCTCATCACTATCTGGGATAAGAGGCGTAGTTTGATCGATGAAAATATCGAGTTCGTTGCGTAAAGCGTCGAGATCCGCCTTACAAGCTAGAAGGGCTTCCTTAGCTGCATCATTTTCCAACAATGCAAGTAGGAGGTGTTCGACAGTCATAAACTCGTGGCGTTTGTCGCGCGCCCGAGCAAATGCACCGTTAAGGCTTGACTCTAGTTCTTTATTTAGCATAAGTACCTCCCGAAAAAACAACTGGGGTTGTTCGAGCAAGTCTTCTTTGTTTACGCTTGCTCCATAGTGCAAAGTAGCGGATGTTCATTTTCCCTTGCGTACATCGTAACTTGCGCTACTTTTGTTTCGGCAATTTCTGCGCTGTATGTGCCGCAGATTGCCTTTCCTTCATAGTGGACCTGAAGCATGATTTGAGTTGCTTTATCAATATCATGTGAGAAAAATCGCTCAAGCACCTCTATGACGAAATCCATAGGTGTATAGTCATCATTATTGAGTACGACATTGTACAGCTTAGGTGGCTGGACTTTCGTACTTTCTCTCTCCAGAAGATCAGAGTCCGGAGTGACCCATTCAAAATTTTTACTCATGGCAATCTAAAGATATCGTATCAAAGGGTTGATGTTTTCGACCTATAAAAACAATCTACCACAAGCATGCAGCGCGGTGTAGTGAGTTATGGCACCGAATTCGATCTTTGATCAATAAAAGTTGCTACCTAATATAGAGACTAATGCACGTCTTGATACGGCGCAAATAAAAGATGCTTGTCGATAAGTTACACATTTTTTCTTATAAAAGAACTTTCTATTTATTGCTCTCGGACTATTGCAAACCACCCCATCATCTTCTATCTGGATCACACTTCCTCATTGAGAATACGGTAATTATCACGAAAACTTCATTTTTTATTCAGTCAGAGGATTCTTCTCCCATAAGCAACACGGACAGTATGGCTTTTTCAGTATGAGCCACTTCATAGGCAAATTGACTAAACTTCTGCGTATATACGAAAAACTGTTTGCAAATTTGTTAATCTCAAAAGTGATTTGTTTTCAATTATGTTTCTGTTTGTTGCTCACTGCTATTGACTGTCGAAATTCATTGACTACAGTGGAAAGTGTCGATGCATAAATCATCATTTTGAAACCTCTCTCCTTTAAGTGGTTTGATGAATGTGACTTATCATTGATTTGACGTTTGTTGGCATTCGCTGACAATGGTAGTACCAAGTTAAAGGTATAACTTGGTTGCAGTAACAACATCAGTAAAAAATGCATGAGGGATGTAAAGCATGGCTACAGGTACAGTAAAGTGGTTTAACAATGCCAAAGGATTTGGGTTTATTTGTTCAGATGAAGAAGAGGGAGATATCTTTGCCCACTACTCAACTATCCAGATGGACGGTTATCGTACACTGAAAGCAGGCCAACAAGTCTCTTACGAGATTGAAAAAGGTCCCAAAGGCTGTCACGCGAGTAGCGTCGTGCCTCTTGAAGGCCAAGCCAAATAATTAGAGCGCTGTCGAAATATTAAAATATTGCTCTCGAAACGCCACGTTGATGTTTTGAAGAGAAAAATAAACCCGCAAAGATAGCGGGTTTCTTACTATTTAGAGCACGTGTTACAAAAGGAACACTTACAACGCACTTACAGGATAGGAAACACGCCGAAAACGACGTGTTTTTACACTAACTTACTTGTTAATGATTGCGTTAAAGGTTTCGCTTGGACGCATCAATTTAGAAACCAATGCATCGTCTAGTAAGTAGTAACCTCCTAGCTCACCTTTCACGCCTTGCGCATTATTTAGCTCAGCAACGATCGTTTCTTCCTGCTCTGACAGCGCTTTTGCAATTGGTGCAAATTCAGCAGCAAGATCCGCATCATCCGTTTGCTCTGAAAGCGCTTTCGCCCAGTAAAGTGCAAGATAGAAGTGGCTTCCACGGTTATCTAGCTCACCCACTTTGCGTGACGGAGATTTGTTGGTGTCTAAAAACTCACCGGTCGCTTTATCTAGTGTATCTGCGAGAACCTGAGCCTTAGGATTGTTTGTCGCTACACTTAAATGCTCTAACGAAGCTGCAAGCGCTAGGAACTCGCCCAAAGAATCCCAACGAAGGTGATTCTCTTTTTCTACTTGTTGAACGTGCTTAGGAGCAGAACCACCAGCGCCTGTTTCAAATAGACCACCACCATTCATCAATGGAACAATAGATAGCATCTTAGCAGACGTACCTAACTCGAGAATTGGGAACAAGTCTGTTAGGTAGTCACGAAGAACATTACCTGTAACAGAGATAGTATCTAGGCCCGCTTTCATACGCTCTAGTGAGTACTTACAAGCTTCAACAGGAGATAGGATCTTAATCTCTAGACCGTCAGTATCGTGATCTGGTAGGTAGGCGTTTACTTTCTTGATGAGCTCAGCATCGTGCGCGCGGTTTTCATCTAGCCAGAATACAGCTGGAACACCTGTTGCACGTGCGCGAGTCACTGCTAGTTTAACCCAATCTTGGATTGGTGCGTCTTTAACCTGACACATACGGAAGATATCACCTTCTTCAACCGCTTGCTCTAACAGTACGTTACCTGAAGCATCAACAACGCGAACAGTACCCGCAGCGTCTAGAATGAATGTCTTGTCGTGAGAACCATACTCTTCAGCTTTCTGAGCCATTAGACCAACGTTAGGTACGCTACCCATAGTGGTTGGATCAAATGCGCCGTGCTCTTTACAGAAATCAATAACCGCTTGGTAAATACCTGCGTAGCTACGATCTGGAATCATCGCTTTGGTGTCTTTTTGTTTACCATCTGGTCCCCACATTTGACCCGAAGAGCGAAGCATTGCTGGCATAGAAGCATCTACAATAATGTCACTTGGTACATGTAAGTTTGTGATACCACGATCAGAGTCAACCATCGCAAGTTCTGGTTGAGTTTGGTAAACCGCTTGAATGGCCGCTTCAATTTCTGCTTTTTGCGCTTCAGGTAGAGACTCAATTTTTGAGTAAACATCACCGATGCCATTGTTTACATCAACGCCTAGCTCTTCAAACAGCTTACCGTACTTATCGAAAACGTCTTTGTAGTAAACTTTTACGGCATGGCCGAAAATGACAGGGTCAGAAACTTTCATCATCGTCGCTTTCATATGAAGAGACAGCAGCACGTCTTGCGCTTTCGCTTCAGCAATCTCTTTCTCGAAAAATTCAACCAACGCCTTCTTCTTCATTACTGAAGTATCAATGACTTCTTTATCTAGTAATGGGAACGCAGACTTAAGCTCTTTAACTGTACCATCATTACCGACAAACTCGATTTTGACCTCTGTTGCACCAGAGATAGTTGTAGACTTTTCGCTACCAAAGAAGTCATTGTCTGACATGCTCGCAACATGAGACTTAGATTCGGCTGACCATGCACCCATTGAGTGTGGGTTTTTCTTCGCGTAGTTCTTAACCGAAGTCGGAGCACGACGGTCTGAGTTACCTTCACGAAGTACTGGGTTAACCGCACTACCTTTGATTTTGTCGTAAGCCGCTTTAATCGCTTTCTCTTCGTACGTGCTCGGCTCTTCTGGGTAGTTTGGTAAATCGTAACCTTTCGCCTGAAGCTCTTTAATCGCCGCTTTAAGCTGAGGAACTGAAGCTGAAATGTTAGGTAGCTTGATGATATTTGCTTCTGGAGTTTGAGCTAGTTCACCAAGCTCAGTCAACGCATCGCCAATGCGCTGTTCTTCTTTTAGATGCTCTGGGAAGTTAGCGATAATTCGACCTGCTAGTGAAATATCACGAGTATCTACATTGATGCCAGACGATGCTGTGAATGATTGAATGATTGGTAGTAATGAATAAGTTGCTAGCGCCGGCGCTTCATCAGTGATGGTGTAGATAATTGTAGGTTTTTCTGTAGGCATGAAATTTCCCTATTTTTTAATCAACTTGTTGGCTGATCAACTCAGCGTCTGAGTTGGTTTAATTGACGCATTGCTGCACGTTAGCAGTACATGTCTCCTCACTAACGCCACATGCGGTTCGCACTCTTTGTTGTAGTTTGAAGCTCTAAGCTCTGAATCCATGAGTGCACTGATATAATTAAACAAATAACACGAATTAGTCTATCATTCTGTGCGCGTTTGTTAGTTTTAGGCGCGCAAATCATATCCGATCATGAGAAAACTTAAAACTTTCAAACACAGTTCATTTACATTTTTGCAGGGTAGTTAACATGTCATCTCGTACAGGTCAGGAAAAAGGTCGCAGTCGTAACCAGTCTAAAACGGGCCATTTTAAACACTCAGGAGCTCGCAATGGCTCGAAGACTCGTACTCAACAAGACCGCCGCCCTAATCGTCCAACAAAAAGCCAAAAGCCAAAAGTGGCCCCTAAAGATCGTAAAGTCATTATTTTCAATAAGCCTTACGATACGCTCAGTCAATTTACCGATGGCGATGGTCGCAAAACGTTAGCGGACTATATCCCAATCAAAAATGTCTATGCGGCTGGCCGATTGGACCGAGACAGCGAAGGTTTAATGGTACTCACTAACGATGGCATCTTGCAGGCGAAGCTAACGCAGCCAAAGTCAAAATCACCGAAGACTTATTGGGTTCAAGTCGATGGCGCTCCTCAAGAGCAAGATCTTGAAAAATTGAGAAAGGGAGTAGAGCTAAAAGATGGTATGACTCTACCAGCCGAAGTTGAAGTTATTCCAGAACCACAAGTCTGGGACAGAACCCCTCCGGTCCGTTTTCGAGCAAATATCCCTACCACTTGGTTAGCCATTACCATTATTGAAGGAAGAAATCGTCAGGTACGTCGCATGACTGCGCACATTGGCTTCCCTACTTTGCGCCTCATTCGTCATTCGATGGGTGATATCGTCCTTAACGACCTAATGCCTGGTGAATGGAGAGAAATCTCTCTCTAATAAGCAGAAAAGATAAAAGCAGGCTTAAAGCCTGCTTTTTAGATTCGTACTTTTTCAGTTAAGCCCTATCTAATGAACTAAGGGATTACTGCTCAGCAAGCCAGTTTTTAAATGCCTCTTTTTCCGCCGGAGACGCTTTCTGGTACATCGTCTTTAATACATCAACCATTGGGCTGTCGTTCGATGCGGCTGTTGAACGGGTATCACTAGTCTCAACTCGAGGCTCGATATCACTTACTGATTGTTGATGCTGATTCACAGTTACATAACTAACGGCAACACTCGCGATACCGCCAGCAATATTGTAGTTGCGAGATTCTTGAGGGTAATTACGACCAATTTGAACACCATCTGACTCTAATACATCTTCGACCAAAGCAATAGGTTGGCCTTTGGTATCCAGTAATTGCCAATCTAGAGGCGAGATGTTGTTTTGCGCTTGGCGAAGAGTTTTAAACTCTGGCAGTTCAAACGTTAGCTTTTCGTTTTCAGCATCAAATTTAGCAACGATTACATCACTGTAAACCGTCTTAAGGTTTTCGTTAATTTCGAATGTAGGTTGATATTTGAAGACAATTTGATTCGTTCCGTCAGGTAGTTCGATTGTCTTCTCACTAGAAAAAAGACCACCTTCTAGATCTGGCTTCTCCATGTTGACGGCCAATAACTTCACGTCTTCTGGAACCACTAAAGTCGTTGCAGCGTAGAGGTTTGTACTGGCAAAAATAGACAGTGCCATTGCCACTTTTAATGATAACTGCATAGAATTTTTCATCCTTATCTTCATAGTAAAAGACCCAGCATATAGCTGGGTCTTACAATATCAAACTGGGTATTGATTACCAGTAGAAACGAGCACCAACACCGAAGTTAGTTGCGTCGTCTGTGTCTTTGTTGTCGAAGTCAGTACCTTCGAAAGTGTAACCCGCTTCTGCGAATACACGTGCCCATTTAGAGAACTTGTATTCAACACCAGCGTAGAACCAAGAAGAGTCTGCGTCTACTTTACCTGCTTCGTCAGTAGACTGAGCTAGGTACTCGTAACCAGAGTATAGAGTTGTTTTAGGAGCAACAGCGAACATACCAGCTACAACGATGTAGTGTGAATCAACTGTTGATTTACCTAGCTTATCTTCGTTTTCGTTGTAGTAGTACGTAGCACCTAGAGTGTGCTCGTTTAGTGCGTACTCAGCAGTTACTTCAAAAGATAGGTTTTCGTTATCAGTACGCTCTGTGTGAGAAACTGTTTGCTCTACACCATTAAGAACTAGTTTTTTCTCTTTAGTTACGTTGATGTCGTTGTTCGCAGTAAGTACACCAGCGTGTAGAGATAGGTCGTTGAAAGATTTACCAACGAATACTTCTAGTACTTCTTCGTTAGAATCTTTTTCGCCTAGCGCGTAACCAGCTTTTAGCCAGAACGCGTCATTTTCGTAAGCGTATTTGATTTGAGAATCGTTGTTCCAAGCATGACCGTATGCAGTTTCCGCTGCGTTACCACCGAAGAAGTAAGAGTAATCTGCGAAGTATACGTCATCAGCCCAAGTACCTTCTTTACCGAAGCGAAGAGTACCCATATCACCCATATCAAAACCGATGATGTGGCGACGTACGTATACAGAGTCATCTGTACGCTCGCTTGAATCAGCACCTGCGTCGTAGTTGTCACCTAGAGCAACACCGATTTCAACTTCACCCAGAACTTTTAGGCTTTCGTCAACAACGTAAACCGCGTTCACACCAGTACGAGAAGAGCTAGTGTTTAGCTCTGCTGTGTGATCAGTTTTTTCTGTGAATAGAAGAGTTGGACGTAGCTGACCGTAGAAATCTACAGAACCTTCTTCAGATTTGAATACTTCAGCTGCGTTCACTGAAGTTGCAGACGCAACTACAGCTAGTGCTAATAGAGTTTTTTTCATAATTAATCCACTGCCTTTTCTTAGTTCGGGATATCCTTGTCCGGTTCCCTTTTTTTATATGTTTGAGGTAGAGCGTTAACAAAACGTTATACAGCACCTCCTCAAAATCTGGAGCTAAGAGTGCAAAAGATTATTCTGGCTGTCAAATTTTCTAAATACCAATGTAAAAAAAACAAAATACCATTACAAAACAACAACTTGATAAGATTACCTTTATTTATTCGACGAACATCTAACCAATCTCCATTATTATTTGTAATTTACAAAATTATTAACAAATGGTTTTTTAATCCAATAAGTAAATTTAAAAAAACAAAAAAAAGAATAAAAACCTACAAATCAGACAAAGTTGGAGTTTTATATTTTTCATATAATGAAATTAATTTCATTAAGATAAGGTTCAATATTTTTTTGTGAAGGAGATCTACATTCCTTATAAAAGCATTCCGTTTTGTGAACTACTGTACAACTAGTGATGTGTGCTACTATTCGCCTCCAACGCATTTGAGGCCCGTATGCTGACCAGTAACATTCAAAAATCGATTCGTAATAGCTATCAAAACCTTCAAGATCAACTTGATAACTTTGTGCCTAGAAGAGCACAAAACTACCTTGTTGCAGAGATTGCAAAAACGCTGTGCGGTCAGTATCACAAATCTAACCGAATACTCGTTGCAGAAGCAGGGACTGGAATTGGTAAATCGCTCTCCTATCTAATGGCGACCATTCCCGTGGCTGTACATAACAATAGAAAAGTGGTTATCTCAACGGCGACCGTCGCTCTGCAAGAGCAGCTCATAAATAAAGACCTCCCTCTTTTTCGTCGGATTACCGACCGAGAGTTTTCTTTTATTTTGGCAAAAGGCCGTCAACGCTATTGTTGTGCAGAAAAGCTCGCTACTGCTAGCGGTGCTGATGGTGGCCAGTTAGCCATGTTTGAAACCAAACCTAAGCAAAAAGATATAGAGCTGTTAGAAACAATGCATCGCTCTCTTGCGCAAGGTAAATGGGACGGTGACCGTGATTCTTGGCCTAAACCCATCGACGATAAGCTTTGGCAACTGATTGTCAGTGATAAACACAGTTGCAATAACAGTTTACCAGGCCACCGCGGCTGCCCATTCCAAAAAGCGCGCTCAGAGTTGGATAAAAACGATGTCATCATTGCTAACCACTCTCTCGTCATGGCAGACGCAGATTTAGGTGGCGGCGTGATTTTACCTGAGCCAGAAAATACGATATACGTCTTCGACGAGGCACATCACTTACCTCACGTCGCTCGTGACCATGCTTCAGCATCTGCGAGTTTAAAAGGTGCGGCAGCATGGCTTGAGAAGTTAAATCAGTCGATTAGTAAGTTTTCATCACTCGCAGACGAGAAACGCGTAGCTCGATTTCGCAACGACCTTCAAGACGCGGTTCAGAACTTGATACCGGCACTGACTCAATTGCCCAAACAGTTCGACCCGGCTCAATTTGAAGAGGGTATCTACCGCTTCGAACACGGTGAACTACCAGAATGGCTAGAGAACCAATCCAAAGAACTAAAACAGTTCAGTAAAAAAGCAAATCAGAGTGTGGCAAAAATTGCCGACCTTATTGCGGAAAGAGTAAAGGACGGGGAGCTTGCGACAAGGTTGGCTGAACCAGCGCTTGCAGAGCTCGGTTTCTACATTCAAAGGTTAGAAAACCTAGCGCAAGTATGGCATTTAATGGCTGAACCAACTCGTGAAAAAGGTGCGCCTTTAGCTCGCTGGTTAGAAACCCACCCCGATCGCGAGGGTGATTTCATTGTGAGTGTTTCGCCACTTGAAATTGGATGGCAACTCGACCAACAGATTTGGAGCAGATGTATTGGCGCCATTTTGGTTTCCGCAACGATGCGTGCATTAAACTCTTTCCATTACTTTTGCCATCAGGTTGGTATTGATGGAAAACCAGAATCAGGCACTCAGTTTTTAGCGCTTGCGTCACCATTCGATTACCAAAACCAGGCAGAATTGCTCATCCCTGCGATGAAATATGAACCACCAGCGCCTCAATTTACTGAATATCTTATCGAGATATTGCCTAAGTACTTGGAAGACAAGAAAGCCAACTTAGTATTATTCTCATCCTATTGGCAGATGAACCAAGTCGCGAAGGCACTCTCTTCGGAGTTCATAAAAAAAGGCTGGGCGTTGCAAGTTCAAGGTGAAAGCTCACGTCAAGAAATTCTAAAAAAACATAAAAAGTTAATAGAATCAAATAAAACCAGCGTCTTATTTGGTACTGGTAGTTTCTCTGAGGGGCTAGACTTACCTGGCGAATTACTTGAAAACTTGGTGATTACAAAAATTCCATTTGGCGTTCCAACCTCCCCTGTTGAGCAGGCTCATTCCGAATACATCGAGAAAAAAGGAGGAAACCCGTTTATGCAAATAACTGTACCTGACGCAAGCAAAAAGCTGATCCAGAGCGTAGGTCGCTTACTGCGTAAAGAGAGAGATTCTGGTAGAGTAACGATTCTTGATCGACGCCTAGTCACTAAGCGATACGGACAAGCCTTAATCGACTCACTACCTCCATTTAAACGTAAAATAGAATATTAGAAGAATCACCATTTATGGAAATGATTGAGCCAACCATGCTGTTGGTGTTGGCGCTTGTCGCTTTTGTCGCAGGATTTATTGATGCAGTTGCCGGTGGTGGTGGCATGCTTACCGTACCTGCTCTACTTTCGCTAGGCTTGCCGCCTCATATTGCACTAGGCACCAATAAACTTGCCGCTACCTTTGCTTCTTCTACTGCAGCATTTACGTACTACAAAAAACGTCTATTCAAGCCTCAATGCTGGCGGCGTGCATTCGTGGCGACACTCGTCGGAGCGACATTAGGTACGCTATTTGTAGATGCGATTAGTACAGATTGGCTGGAAAAAGGATTGCCGCTTGTTATTTTGGCGGCAGCGTTGTATACCGTTTTTCATAAAACGCCCCACTCTGCTCATCAAAGTCCAATACCCGAGCCTTGCCCCAAACTTCATAAAAAACAGTACATACAAGGCTTATCAATCGGATTCTACGACGGACTCGCAGGGCCTGGAACTGGGGCTTTTTGGACAGTAAGTTCAATGGCGCTGTACCGGCTGAATATCTTGCTCGCCTCTGGCTTAGCAAAAGCAATGAACTTTACCAGTAACTTTACCTCTTTGATCACTTTTGCATTCCTCGGACATATCAACTGGGTGCTAGGCTTAACAATGGGAGTATGTTTAATGGCTGGTGCTTTTGTTGGCGCGCACTCCGCTATTAGATTTGGTTCTAAATTCATTCGTCCTGTATTTGTTACTGTCGTCAGCATACTAGCCATTAAATTGGCTTATGACGCATGGTTTGTAGGTTTGTCATGAACATTTCTCAACTCCAGGAAAATCTAGAACAAATGGCGAAGCAAGCCGCTGTTCTTGACCGTCAAAGAGGCGAACATCATGTTCCGCTTTTTGATGAGCGCTTATTTGGTTGCCGCTCTCGCTTACTTACTCCTTGCGTAAAAGAAGCAAAAGCCACGCTGGATGCGATTGTGCGTGAGCAAAATGAAGGTAAGCTCACCGCTTTGCGTGCTGAGTACCTCACTGAACAGTTAGTGGCGCAAATCGGTGCGATTCAACGCGAGATTTCTACCACTAAAATTCGTAAGAATGAAATCAAACATAGCAGCCATTTCCGTAAGCCTATCAACGTGCTTTATCAGGAGCTCGCTCAACATCAAGAGTGGGCAAGACGCTTGCGCGAGATGGTGTTAGAAAAAGAACGTGCTGTCGAAAGCGCTCCTAGTTTTATGCGTGCCGACGCTCAAAAAGTATTACTAGCAACCGAGCAACGTTTAGCGCGTTGTGAAGCAGCACTTCTTAAGCTAGAGAACCAAATTACACATAGGGAAAAACATCAATAATGGCTGATCAACCAACCTCGCCTTTAGATGACGCACCTGAAGAGATCAAACTGGCTGTCGATTTAATCTATTTGCTTGAGAGCAATGAGATAGATCCAGAAGTTGCGCTTAACGCTTTAAAGATCGTGCAAAACGACTTAGAAAACAAATTAAAAGCAAAGTAGCTCAGAGCGTTTCACTCCTTTCACCGAGACTCATTTTCAGTGCTCTTACACAATGATACTATTCATAAAAAGTACGCCCCAAAAGGATAAATAATGAAAGTAATCAGCTTTAACATCAATGGACTACGTGCGCGACTGCACCAACTCCAAGCGCTAATCGACAAACACCAACCTGATGTGATTGGTCTTCAGGAAATTAAAGTTCACGATGAAGCATTCCCGATTGAAGCTGTCGAAGCCATGGGCTACAAAGTGTATTTTCATGGTCAAAAAGCACATTACGGCGTAGCAATGCTTTGTAAGCAAGAGCCTCTACACGTACAAAAAGGGTTCCCGACGGATAACGAGGAACATCAAAAGCGCATGATCATGGCAACGTTTTTAAATGAAAACGGCGAAAAGGTAACTGTGCTAAACGGCTATTTCCCTCAAGGGGATAACATCAGCCACGAAACCAAATTCCCATACAAGCGCCAATTCTATAAAGATCTGATGACCTACCTAAACGATCATCACAATAACGACGAGCAATTGATTGTTATGGGTGACATCAACATCAGCCCTATTGATGCAGATATCGGTATCGGCGAGCCAAACCGTAAACGTTGGCTAAAAACAGGTAAATGTTCATTCCAACCTGAAGAACGCGAATGGTTGAAAACCTTACTAGACTGGGGCTTTGTGGACACCTTCCGTAAGCTATACCCAGAGGTGAACGATCAATTTTCGTGGTTTGACTACCGTTCTCGCGGTTTTGATGATAACCGTGGCCTACGAATTGATGTCATTTTGGCAACCCCTTCTCTAGCGGAAAAGTGTATTGAATCTGGTATCGACTATGAGCTTCGTGGTATCGAGAAGCCTTCAGATCACGCACCAATCTGGTCAACATTTAAGTAATATATTGCAAAGCTATAAGCGAGACTCAACGCTAAGCTTAGTCCAATAAAAAGGGAGACTCAGTCTCCCTTTTCATACAAATTACCAGTTAATCACTGATTCAGCGGCCAAACCGTTTGACCATCAATAGTTATCGGTGTTTGAGCAAATTCGTTCAGACAGTAGCCTGTATTACTACTTGCAAAGTAAGTGAGCGGCATCGGCGGTAGATTCAGCGCCACAACCTGCTGTTTCGCTTTTTCTGTGAACGAGAACCCCCACATATCGAGATAGCTAGTCATATCTCGCTGAGAGATGTAGCTCAGAGCAATAAGCAACCAGTCGTTGTTCGAGATGCTATTTGCTTCTTCCCGAGAGTAGTTGGCAAAACCAATGCTCAATCGTCTCTCATCCCAAAGCGCGTCGTCCGATTTTAAGCGGTTAAACTCACGTTCAATCAGGTGCAAGCGCGCCAATAAATGCCAACCATTTTTAAGCACACCTTCATGCTGCGCCGCCATCATCATTTGAATGTAAACACGAGCGCCCCAACTCCAACTGGTTTGATTTTGCGCAGCCATGTATGCGTTTGGATCCGCTTGAGTTCGGCTAGCTTGCAATAATTCAAACTGGCCTTTGAAATCCAAGCTTTGGCAAGTTGAAACTTTTCCCGTATTCTGGAAGAAACGAGACTTACTGTAATACGAGTAGTAATTGGTCGTTGAATGCCCTTCCCAGCCTGAAAATCGGAATCGACCTTTTTCTAAACCATGACCAAGCTCATGTAAATCACCGTGACCGAGTGGGCTGAATGACCAGTAAGCATCGTAAGGGTTACCCGAACAACCATAACCACACGTCGCTTGGTCAGCGTTCATGTGCTTCACTATATCAATATTGGCGATTTCCCAACCTTGGTTTTGGGCGTATTGAATAATTTCAGGCACTTCATCTATGCCCGGCCCTTGGAAACCTGCCAGCACATGCGGGTAGTTGTGAACATATTCTTCTGTTGCAAGCGCCATTTCCGAAGGGGTAGACCACATTTCATCGTTGACCGACTCCAACATTTTGTCGCGCTTTGAGTGTACTTCAAACCCAGGAGTGATCAGCTCAGCCCAATCGAATAAATTGGCTTCTAACTGTTGAATAAAAGCGTCGTTGTCCTTCTCACTTCTCCAAACTGGATGCTGTGCCACATGATTAAATTTCAGTTCAACCGGAACATCATTTTTGTCAAAGTGAACCTGTACTGGACCACCATAAGGAGAAGTCAGCGTGATGGTTTCACCCGGCTTCACTTCATAGCCGAATGAAGTCAGCAGTTTTGGTCGCGTGTATCCATCTTTGCTGAACTCATGAGTTGCACCACTTCTTAAAGTGTTGATGACAATCTTAGTCGCCACATCATTGCTGTCATTACGTTTAACCGTAAAGGTTTCCCCAGGAAGCGCATACACACCAGCCGAACGGAAGTTACGCTTTGATTCCATATTAATCGTTGCACTGATTCTCTTTATGTCAGGGCTAAACTCACTACGGCTGAAGTTCCCCATATTTGGTTGTTTTGGGTTTACGCTTCGGCTGTTGTATTGCACGTAATCGGCAAAGTACGACTTTAGGAATTCGGTCGTTTGGGTTGATTGTTTGTCCATCGGGAAGACAACCGTTTGACGATAATGATCAGCCAGCAATACCATGAGTTTTTCGTATTGGTAGCCGTTTTGATTAAACAAATCTACTTTTTGTTCATCAAGCTTTTGCAACCAATGGCGAATGCTGTTTGCCCCTGCATAAAATTGACTGTCCATATTCGCAGTGTCAGGGCAGGATTTGTCATCACACTTTGACAAGTCAACGTTGAAATTTTGAGATTCAAAACGAGACAACAGCGCTTGTTGCGTAGCAACAGAGTCTGGCACGAAGTTCATGAGTGATGAAGGCGCCCAATCAACCAAGCCTAACTTACGCCAATAGTTATCTCCCACATAATCAACATGGAATTTTTCCAAAATGTCTCGGCCAAGTTCAGTTAGTCCTCCATCCCAATGCAGGTATAGAACAGGAATTTGGGCTTGCTCAGCGTATGCCAGAGCATCGAGTACTTGTTGGTTGGTGTCGCCAGATTGCAGATGCTGTGACAAGATCAATAAGTTTGGAGTATTGGTTTGCAAGCAGCTAAGTAGCTTCGAACCATCGCATAGGTTGGCCTCGTTAAACGCCAACTCTTGTGAAACATTGTCTTTCAGCCAATTCCGAGTCGCTTGCTCATCCGGAAAGTAATAAGACTGGTCCATTTGCGCGATGACGACGTTTGAAGTAACTCCGCCCGACAACCAAGTGACCAGATTACTTAACCATTTCGTCATCGCTGCGTTGGAAGAGTCGGGAAAACGTTGTGCCGTTCTAAATGGGTTACTCCCTAATAGTGCGTAACGTTGACCATTAGACTTTTCCCCGGCAACGCCAATTGACATAGCTTGATCTTTGTAACCGCTTACCATGGCCTTATTGGTCATCAAGATGGTGTCGTTGAAGCCATACTTAGGTGCCAAGATCGCGGCATCATGGGTTGGATCCCAATAAAGACCTGAAAGGTTTTTCGCAATTGCAGATTTGATCGTATTCGACTGCATCTTGTGAGCTTCCACAACCTGACGACTTTCACGAATGAAATCGCTCGGGTCAGAAACGAGCAGTGCATTACCAGTTTCAAGAGCTTGTTGAACTGGAGCTGGCGTTGGTTTTACTTGAGCATTAGGTTGTGATTCTCCCTCTCCCCCACCACATCCTGTGGCTAAGGCGGCAATGCCCAACGATAGAATTGTTTTTTTCATTTTTACTTACTAAACAATGAGTTTATCGAATGTTAATGTAAGTTAATGAATAATAAGAAAGAGTCTTTTACATCGGCTGGAAAAATAGGAATGAAGATAACAAAATTATCAAAAGCAATAGCACCCACTCCGGTGCTATTGCCTCTATTGATAATTAGCTTAAAGGACGCAGATAAGCTAAGAAACGCTTCTCTGCCACTTTGAAACACCACAAAATCATAAACGTCAGTGCCATGTAGAACAGCCCCGCCGTCAGGAAAGACTCAAATGGTGCATAGTAGCGCGAGTTAACTAGACGCGCAGCACCAGTTAAATCCATGATGGTAACGATGCCCGCGACTGCACTTCCGTGCAGCATAAATATGACCTCGTTGGAATAAGCTGGTAATGCTCGACGCAATGCACTCGGCAAGATAATACGTCTGTATGTCATAAACTTACTCATGCCATAGGCTTTCGCAGCTTCCACCTCACCTTTCGGCAAACCATTAATCGCACCACGAATAATTTCTGCGGTGTAAGCCGATGTATTCAGAATAAAAGCGACCAAAGCACAGAACCAAGCGTTCTCCCATAAGGTATCTTTCACAGGGAAAAACTGATCCATGCCGTAGTAAATCAAATACAGCTGAACCAATAGCGGCGTTCCACGGAAAAAGTAAATGAATCCCCAAGAAGGTAAGCTTAGAGCGTAATTGGTACTATTGCGTGCCACGGCTAATGGAATAGAGACACACAAGCCAATAACCAACGCTAATCCCACTAACCAAACTGTTGTCCAAAGTCCCTGAAGATAAGTTGGAAAGCTTTCAATAATCAAAGAAAAGTCCATAACTTACCTCGCGTGAATACTGAACTTACGCTCAACAAGCTTGAGTAGCCCGGTCGAAACGCTGGTAAAAAATAGAAAGATGAGCGCGACAGCCATGTAAAAGGTGAACGGCATTTTCGTTGTACCTGCTGCCAATGAGCTCATTCTCACCATGTCATCCAGACCAATAATGGAAACTAACGCAGTGGTCTTAAGTAACACTAACCAGTTATTACCAAATCCAGGTAATGCATGACGAATCATCTGAGGCAGTAAGATTCTTCTAAACGATAAAGCAGAACTCATCCCATAAGCTTTCGCCGCTTCTAGCTCACCTTTGTCCACCGCCATGATCGCTCCACGAAAAGTCTCCGCCATGTAGGCGCCAAAGATAAAACCAATCGTGAGTACACCAGCAATAAATGGGCTGACATCAATATAATCAGGTAAGTAAGACGTCCATTCATGGTTTGGATCACTCGAGGCAAACCACTCGTTGAGCGTTTCGTTGATGGAGTAAAGGCTGTTATTTAAAAGTATTTGTCCACCAAAGAAAATTAGCATCATCAGAACCAAATCTGGAATGCCGCGAATGACGGTGGTGTAAAGAGTGGCAATCGCCCTTGCCCATTTGTAAGGCGCTAACTTAGCTAATGCGCCAAGCATGCCTAAGACCATGGCGAGAATGAGTGAAAGCACTGCAACTTCTATTGTTACTAAAGCTCCTTTCAAAATCGAAGCTTCGTATCCTTGTAAATCTAGCATAGGTGAGTTCCTAATCCCTAAACTCAAAAAATCGACCGTTGACTACTTCTAGGAACAAGCCAACGGTCGCTTAATTACGGTTTATTCACCGTACACATCGTAGTTAAAGTATTTACCAGCAATTTCTTGGTAAACACCTTTCTCACGTAGTGAAATAATTGCTGCGTCGAGTTTCTTCGTTAGATCTTTGTCTTGTTTACGAACAGCGATACCCATACCTTCGCCAAACCATTTTGGATCGGTTAACGATGGTCCAACAAACTCATAAGCTTCGCCACCTGCTTTGTTGATCACACCCTCTTCTAGAGCAGAAGCATCACCTAAAACGGCAGCAATTCGACCATTTTCTAGATCAAGATACGCTTCATCAAAAGAGCCATAACGCACAATTTCGACATCATCGCCGTAGTTGTCAGTTAAGTACTTGTCATGTGTCGTCGCACGTTGCACGCCAATTTTGACATCTTTAAGATTATCAAAATCTAGACCCGCACCTTTCTTAGCGATAAATTTATTTGGAATTTGTGCGTACTTGCCAGTGAAATCGACTTTTTTCTTGCGCTCTTCAGTGATAGACATTGCTGCGATGATGGCATCGTACTTACGTGCAAGCAGAGAAGGAATAATACCATCCCAATCTTGAGCGACGATTTTGCACTTCACTTGCATCTCTTCACAGAGTGCATTTGCCATATCTACGTCAAAGCCTTTTATTGAGCCATCAGTTTCTGTCCAGCTAAACGGAGGGTAAGCACCTTCGATACCAAAGCGAACTGTTTTCCATTCTTTCGCTTGGGCAACACCTGATACTGCCGTTGCAGCAATCGTTGCTGCTAATAACCACTTTTTCATTTCCATACTCCTGTGATTGCTATTTTATTTCGTTTTGTTTGTTGTGTTGGCTTAGGAGGCAATAGTCTGCCGCCTAACAAATATTAGTAAATGGATGAGATAAACTGCTGTAATCGTTCTGAATCCGGGTTTGTAAATAGCTTAGCTGGATTTCCCTGTTCTTCCACTAAGCCTTGATGTAAAAACATCACATGGTTTGATACGTCACGCGCAAACGCCATTTCGTGCGTGACCACCAGCATAGTTCGCCCTTCATCTGCCAAATCTCTCATTACCCCCAGAACTTCTCCTACAAGTTCTGGGTCAAGCGCAGAAGTTGGCTCGTCAAACAACATCACCTCTGGGTCAACTGCTAGCGCACGGGCAATAGCTGCACGTTGCTGCTGACCACCAGATAAGTGCCCAGGGTAATAATCTTTACGCTCATACAAGCCTACTTTCTTAAGCAAGACTTCTGCATTTTCAATCGCTTGAGCTTTTGGCACGCCTAAGACATGAACAGGCGCCTCAATCACGTTTTCTAGTACGGTTAGGTGAGACCAGAGGTTGAAACCTTGGAAAACCATTGCCAGGCGTGAGCGAATACGTTGGACTTGCTTTTCATTAGCAGGAACAGATTCACCTGCTCTGTTGTTCTTCATTTGGATTAATTCACCATTTACCCAAATTTCGCCCGCGGTAGGCGTTTCTAGCAAGTTGATACATCTGAGAAAGGTACTCTTGCCTGAGCCGGAAGAGCCAATGATGGAGATAACATCTCCTTTGTGCGCGGCAAGTGAAATGCCTTTTAAAACTTCATTTTGTCCAAATGTTTTGTGCAGGTCTTTTATATCTAGCGCTGGTACATCATTCATGCGCCCTACTCCCTGTGTTTTTGTCACTGCAATTAAGGGACTCCGCCCTCTCTAATTCGGAACAAATTAGCACCGCCCCTTGAAACTTGCAACAAATTATTAACCTAAATAATTCGAATAGAAAGATACGATAGACAAATTAATATGCAATATATAGCAACATATTCTTCAAAAGTTGAATATTAAATATAAAAAAGCCCCTTTCAAAGGGGCTTAATAAATTTACAAAAGTGTTAATTGAAGCCTATTCGAGGTCGCAATGAATTAATTAAAACGACTGACTACCAACGAGTTTGAAGTACGTAATGTCACTTCATTTTCCAAGCCTTCTTTTTCAGAAGTAATGATGCCATCTAGGTCTTCATCTAGTTCAGGCTCTGACGCTTCACCATTGGAGAAGAAGCTCATGAAAACTTTAGAATCAATATTACTATCTTCATTCACTACTAAAGCAGTGCGATTAAAATCGTCCGAAGCTGAAACTTTCAAACCGTTAACGGCCGATGTTGGGAAGTTGTAGTAATGCAATTCTGGAACAACAACAGAATCACTATCACTTGTTGTGAAAATGCGATGTGTGACTCTATAGTCGCCTGAAGTTGCAAAGTAAGCGACACGAGTAAAGCCTTCAGTAGACGATGTTAAGCCCATGTCCAGATCAATCACGGACTCTGCACTTCCTTGCGCTGATACACTTGGTTTTGTGTTCGGCAGGTTATCAATATTTAAGTAAGCACTCGGATCAACGTCAATATCCCATCCGTCAGAGATCGTTTCGTTAAGTAGAGACTCCCAACCATTAACTTGATTCTCTGAGAACGCCATGTATACCCAAGTTTCTTTATTCGTTGCACTAGGGCGATTATATTCAACGGCCGTTTTATCCAGCTTCAACGCGTCATATGCAAAGCCGTTAGTAACAAAGCCAATGTTGAGCGAGTCGTAAGTATAGTCAGAAGACGAATAAATGTTTGACGTATTATCCGCTCTAACTAAGGCTATCTCACCAGTTCCCCACGAACCAATACCATACTGGTAAAGCGCTTTGTCACTTGAACCTGATTCATACTGAAACAATGCCGTTGGTTCACCTTTAAGCCCCATCAGTTCATCAGTAGGCAACATATCAGGGTTCGGAGACGTGAAAATATCGGTTTGCGAGACAAAGTTGTAATCTCCGCCACCTGATTCAGCGTTTCGGTAATCTAAGTTAGTAAACTTATTGCTTGCTAAGTTACCGCCAGTAAAGCATTTGTTCAAAGAGTCTCGGTTTAGTGCAAAAGTAGCATTACGTAGTTTCTTATCTTGCAAGAACTCTTTTGAAAACGTGTTTACGCGAGCTTCTTTGCCGTTAAATTCTATTGCTTGAAACGTTACAAAGCCGCCGTCAGGGATATCTTCAAGATAAAACTTAAAGTTATCAGTGGTAGGTTTGATAATGTCTCCGGATCTTTTGCCATCGGCATCAGAGTAGTAACCGATAACATAGTTGGTCACTTGCTCTTTTGACGCTGCACTGTAGGTTAAAACCGTTTTATCGCCGTTCAGCTCAGTTTTGTGGTCATATACAGTACAACCTTTCGTAGTTGCTTCACTTTCAGTCATTGTTGCTGGTATAGCAAAACCAAAAGTAAACGCAGTTTTCGGCGCTGCACCACCGCCACCGCCGCCACCGCCGCCGCAACCGACCATTAACCCTGAGATGATTGCCACTAGTGGCAGTACTTTAAGCTGTTTCATGTCTTTTTCCTAAACTGAGCGGCAATGATTAGCCAAAAAATTGTCTTTGCTCTGTCCAAAGCAAGAATAAAGCCAGCTTTATATAATCATCGTGAATATTGACATTTAATCTGCATCTCGTGCCAAAGGACAAAAAGTTCTAATTTTATGCAACTTGTGTAATGAAATTACACAAGATCTCCGCATCTCATTCGCATGCCAGAAACTTTCTGTAGTTTTATTTCACAACCATTCTTAAAGTGATCTAAATCAATCACCCTAAATGGCTATCTTGCTAGACTCCTGCCAAAAGATGAGGCTTTTTTTGTGCCTCAACACAATAAGTTATTAGCTATGCTTAGGCACAGTGTCGACGTGTAACAAATCTAACAATAGCTAGCATAAGCGTGCCGCAGGATGCGGATTAACACAATTGAATGAAGAATTCATAACTTTTAAATATATGAGGAATCTATGTCAGACGCAGTTAACAAAACGCACTCTGATTCAGATATCGAGACCAAGAGCTACCGTGAGCTTCATCGTCCAGCATCTGAGTTCGCAAGCCGTTCAGACTATCTAGACCACGAACTACAAATTATGAAGCCACGTCGTTTTGGCTTGAACTTGCCAGGTCGTGACTTCCGCTTTGAGCTTGAAGACCTTGTTCCAGCGCTTGCTGGTACTATCGGTATTATCGCAATGTACTCTGCGGTAATGATGTCTTGGGCTGAAGGTCTTACTGCAGCATGGGACCACGTAAACTTAGGCAAGGACTTTGCTATCGAAGTTGCGCGTGTAGAAATGCTCATCCCTGCACTTCTTTTCTGTGTACTTGCCTCTGGTTTTATTAACCCTAAAGCCAACCTAGCAGGCAACCACGGCCCAATGATCCCTCTTATTGGTACCATCGCTCTTGCTGGTGCTCACCCTCTTGCATTAGCAATTCTCATTGGTGTGTTTGGTTTGATTTTGAGCCTCTTAAAAGGTGGGTCAAAACTGGTTAACCTCACCTCTGAAGGTACGGCTGGTGGCCTTCTTATTTTCCTAGGTTTAACCGGAACCATGAGCCAAATTAACTCTATTCAAGCTTGGGCTGTTGGTTTGCAATCCGATACGGTTGCCGCTGGTAGCATTGGTTACATCGGTCTAATTGTTCTTGCGGTTACCATTGGCTTATACGCGTTCCTTGCTAAAGTGAACAAACGCTGGCTAGCGATCCCTGTTTGTGCCTTCACTGGGCTTGCAATCGCACTTGCTCTTGGCGCAGGCTTCGATATTAAATTCGTAACCGAGACAGGCCTTCCAAACCTAAATCCAATCTACTGGTGGGGTTCAACAGAAGAAGGTTGGATGCTTGGTCTTCCTAATATGGAACACTTCATCGCTTCTCTACCATTCGCCATTCTTGCGGTAGCAATGTGGTCACCTGACTTCTTGGGTCACCGTATCTTCCAAGAGATGAACTACCCACGTAAGAGTGAGAAAGTGCTGATGGACGTTGATGACACAATGACAATGTGTTCCGTTCGCCAAATGGTCGGTACTGCAGTGGGTGGTGGTAACATCACATCATCTTGGGGGACTTACATGATCCCTGCTGCAATCGCGAAACGCCCTATTCCTGCTGGTGCCATCTTACTAGGCTCTCTATGTATTATTGTTGCAATCCTTGGTTTTCCTATGGACGTTGCAGTATGGCCTCCAGTTATGCGCGTTGCTCTTCTCGTTGGTGTATCTCTACCACTGCTTGAAGCTGGCATGCAGATGGTGAAGGACTCGAAAGACTCACAAGCAGCAGGCATTTGTATCTTTGGTTCTGCCGTTGTTAATCCAGTTCTAGCTTGGGCACTAACTATGCTTTTAGATAACAACGGTTTAATTGGAGATAAAGAGCGCGCGTCTCGCCTATCATTTGTAGACAAGATTGTGATCCCAGTAAGCGTACTTGTTATCTGTTTAGTTGCTATGCTTGCAGTTGGTATGCTTGAAGGCCAGTATGGCATCCAAGCTTGGCTATAAGCTAGCAGTCCAGAAATTTGTGGGTAGCGCTCGTCGCTACCCCATTTTTATCGAGATTTTTGAGGATTTATTGATTTAGTTTAAGGTTTGCAAAAAAATTTTAGTTTAACCTCTAACTGTTGCTTAAAAAGAGAAACGTTAAAACTAGTGACAATATTTATAGTTTTGTAAATCGAATACGTAAATTTAAGACTATAAATATTGTTATTCATAAGAGTGTACTGTTCCCCTCTTTTATCTGGGGATAGCTGGCTCAACGGCGAAGCAGTACGTATTTTTTTCTACTAAAAAGGTAGGTATGTCATGGCAGAGCAATTTGCTAAAGCTTGGGAAGGTTTTGCTGCAGGCGACTGGCAAAACGAAGTAAACGTTCGTGATTTCATTCAGAAGAACTACACTCCGTACGAAGGCGACGAATCTTTCCTAGTTTCTGAAGGTACTGAAGCGACTAACAAGCTTTGGGCTAAGGTAATGGAAGGCATCAAACAAGAGAACGCGACTCACGCTCCTGTTGATTTTGATACTTCAGTTATCTCTACCATCACTGCTCACGATGCAGGCTACATCGAAAAAGACCTAGAAACTATCGTAGGTCTTCAAACTGACGCTCCTCTAAAACGTGCGATCATCCCTAACGGTGGTATCCGCATGGTTGAAGGTTCATGCAAAGCCTACGACCGCGAGCTAGACCCACAAGTTAAAAAAATCTACACAGAATACCGTAAAACTCACAACCAAGGCGTTTTCGATATCTACACTCCTCAAATCATGGCGTGTCGTAAATCTGGCGTACTGACTGGTCTTCCAGATGCATACGGTCGTGGTCGTATCATCGGTGACTACCGTCGTGTTGCTCTATACGGTATTGACTTCCTAATGAAGGATAAATTCGCGCAGTTCTCTTCTCTACAAGAGCGTTTTGAGAACGGCGAAGACCTACAAATGACAATGCAGCTTCGTGAAGAGATCGCAGAGCAACACCGTGCTCTAGGTCAAATCAAAGAAATGGCTGCAAAATACGGTTGTGATATTTCTCGTCCTGCTGAAACTGCGCAAGAAGCTATTCAGTGGACTTACTTCGGTTACCTAGCTGCTGTTAAATCTCAAAACGGTGCGGCTATGTCTCTAGGTCGTACTTCTACATTCCTAGACATCTTCATCGAACGTGATATCGCGGCTGGTAAGCTAACTGAAGAACAAGCTCAGGAAATGATCGACCACTTCGTAATGAAACTACGTATGGTTCGTTTCCTACGTACTCCTGAGTACGATGATCTATTCTCTGGCGACCCTATCTGGGCAACTGAGTCTATGGGTGGTATGGGTCTTGACGGTCGTACGCTAGTTACTCGTACAAACTTCCGTTTCCTAAACTCACTATACACTATGGGTCCTTCTCCAGAGCCAAACATCACTGTTCTTTGGTCTGAGCAACTACCTGAAGGCTTCAAGAAGTTCTGTGCGAAAGTATCTATCGATACTTCTTCTATTCAGTACGAAAATGACGACTTAATGCGTCCAGACATGAACTCTGACGACTACGCGATCGCATGTTGTGTATCTCCAATGGTTGTTGGTAAGCAAATGCAGTTCTTCGGTGCTCGTGCGAACCTTGCGAAAACAATGCTTTACACCATCAACGGTGGTGTGGATGAGAAGCTAAAAATCCAAGTTGGCCCGCAAATGCCTAAGATCGAAGGCGATGTTCTTAACTACGATGAACTGTGGGAGAAAATGGACCACTTCATGGATTGGCTAGCGAAACAATATGTGACTGCACTAAACGCTATCCACTTCATGCACGATAAGTACAGCTACGAAGCGGCACTAATGGCTCTACACGACCGTGACGTTAAACGTACTATGGCTTGTGGTATTGCTGGTCTATCTGTTGCAGCTGACTCACTATCTGCAATTAAATACGCAAAAGTTAAGCCAATTCGTGACGAAGACGGTCTAGCAATCGACTTCGAAATCGAAGGCGATTACCCTAAATTCGGTAACAACGACCCACGCGTTGATGACATTGCATGTGAACTTGTTTCTGTATTTATGGGCAAAATCCGTAAGCTTAAGACTTACCGTGACGCAATCCCTACTCAGTCAATTCTTACTATCACTTCAAACGTGGTTTACGGTAAGAAAACTGGTAACACGCCTGATGGTCGTCGTGCTGGTGCTCCATTTGCTCCAGGTGCAAACCCAATGCACGGTCGTGACGAGAAAGGTGCTGTAGCATCACTAACTTCAGTTGCTAAACTGCCGTTTGCTGACGCACAAGATGGTATCTCTTACACATTCTCTATCGTACCTAACGCACTAGGTAAAGATGAGGGCTCACAACGCGCTAACCTTGCTGGTCTGATGGATGGTTACTTCCACCACGAAGCGGGTATCGAAGGTGGTCAACACCTAAACGTGAACGTTCTTAACCGTGAAACTCTAGAAGACGCAGTTAAGCACCCAGAGAAATACCCTCAGCTAACAATCCGTGTATCTGGTTACGCTGTTCGCTTCAACTCTCTAACTGCAGAGCAACAAGCTGACGTAATCGCGCGTACATTCACTGAGTCTCTATAAGACTATAGCGAAATAACGTTCTAGTAATACAACAAAGGCTGATGCTAAGTAGCATCAGCCTTTTTTTATTTCTTGAATGAAAGTTGTGATATCGCGAAAGACTTTTGCCCGCATTCTTACGTATGATGCGAAAAAAGTTAGCAAATAAAGTCTATGAGATTTAGTAAATTAATTATTCTTACCCTTCTTTCTCCAGTTGCAATAGCATCCACTAAGTCTACGGTTTCTTTTACCATCGACAACGATGGTATTTTTGGCGTCGATCAAGACTATACGAATGGTGTTTTCCTTTCTTACGCGACAGGCCAACTGATACAAGAAAGCCAATGGAAATGGCTGAGTCTAGCTAACTCAGAGCACGCCAATATCGATAAAATAGAGTTGGTTCTTGGCCACAAAATGTGGACTCCAAGCGACATTGAAGCCGATTATCCACTAATCAATGATCGCCCATATGCCGGTTACCTACACACCGAAATCAACTACCTTTCCCTAACGAGTGACAAAGCTGTACGGTACAATTTCACCATAGGAGCTACGGGTGAAAGTTCGCTATCAGAAAAGGCGCAAGAAATCGTTCACGGCATAACAGGATCGACGGACCCTCAAGGTTGGGATTACCAGATTGAAGATAAAGTTGCGTTCAGCCTTGGTTACCGCGTATTTAACAAATTGATGCGCAGCGAAGCACAAAAAACACAATGGGAGATTACCAACATTAACGACATCAATGCGGGTAACTTCCGTAGTGATGTCTCCCAAGGCGTCATGTTTCGTTGGGGTACAAACCTAGCGAATAGCATCGGAGCCGCCAATATCAGTGTCGAAAGCCCTTTCTCAGCAAGTATGATCGCTCAGAACACGTCGAGTTGGTTCTTGTTCACCGGGTTTGAAGGTCGTTACCGCTTTAATGACATGACTATCGAAGGAGATCGTCCTGGCATTCCTGAACCGTCAGCGCCATACGACGTCACACTGCAAAATTGGCAAGCAAGTGCCGTCGCGGGGGTATCTTGGTACAACCAAAATTACGGTGCAAGCATCACCTTTACAATTAAAACACCGGATTATGAAGAAGCCCAAACCGATGTTTATGGGACAGGCTCGTTCTCCGTGTTCGCCTTTTTCTAAAAACTGGATTATCCCAGCATCGAAGTCAATCTAGATACACGGCAAGTTCTCGGGGTAGGTATTAACCACCTCGTGTTCAAGCGTTTATGTAGATTGGCTCCATCTATTTTCTTTCTTCAAATAACCTTGCCTTTAGTACCGACAAAGCTGTTTTAACCCTGCTTTTTGTAATAAAATAACAGCTAGAATTTACTAGTAATGAGAGCAAAAGATGTCAACAGCTGGTCGTATTCACTCATTTGAGTCATGTGGTACCGTAGACGGACCTGGTATTCGATTTATCGTCTTCTTGCAAGGTTGTTTAATGCGCTGTAAGTATTGCCATAACCGCGATACTTGGGACACGCATGATGGCAAAGAAGTCACGGTTGAAGAAATCATTTCCGAAGCGAAAAGTTACCGCCACTTCATGAATGCATCAGGTGGTGGCGTTACTTGTTCTGGCGGCGAAGCGATGCTTCAACCGGAATTCGTACGTGATTTTTTCCGCGCAGCTAAAGCCGAGGGCATTCATACATGTCTAGATACTAACGGTTATGTTCGTAAGCACACTGATGTTATCGATGAAGTACTGGATGCAACAGACTTAGTCATGCTTGACATCAAACACATGAAAGACGAAGTGCACCAAGATCTCATCGGTGTATCCAACCGACGCACATTGGACTTTGCTCGTTACTTGCAAAAAATCGGAAAGAAAACATGGATTCGCTATGTCGTCGTGCCTGGTTACACAGATGACCCAGAAGCAGCACACATGCTTGGTGAATTTATTAAAGACATGGATAACATCGAAAAGGTCGAGTTACTTCCTTACCACAAATTAGGGGCTCATAAGTGGGAAGCGTTAGGCTTAGAATACCCACTCGAAGGCGTAAACCCGCCACCGAAAGAAACCATGGATGAAATTCAATCCATTCTTGCTCAATACAACGATAACGTAAAATACTAAGTGAACCGCAAGACTAACCTCTTTAAAATACCAGCTTATTGCTGGTATTTTTTTGATTATATCTAAGCCTTATCAGTGAGTTTCTCTGCGGTCATTTAGGTATAAAAAGAACGATAGAAATGATTGCGTCATGTTCGCATAGGAAGGAAGTAACATGGATTTGTTTAACTTAGGCTCTCTTGTTGTCTCAATTTGGATAGTAGTAGTCTACTGCCTACCAGATTGGAAAAAAGTCGTTTGGCCCAAACTGGAAAAAGAGAAAGGATTTCAGCACCTCGTTTTTGCAACGCTCTTCTTTTTCAGTATTTTATGGGCCGCTCAAGCAGGTGTAAAAGAAGGATTACAGATTCATTTTCTTGCACTAACAACGCTGACGATGATGTATGGTTGGCGCATGGCATTTCTACTCAGCATTCCCGCTATGTTGGTCAACCACCTACTACATGATGTGTCCTTGCTACTCTTACCCACGTCGTTAGTTCTATCTACCCTAATTCCGATTTTCATTAGTTACTTAGTGTTTCTTCTGAGTTACCACTACTTGCCACGAAACATTTTTGTTTTCATCTTCGTTGCTGGATTTTTCAATGGCGCGATAACAGGAAGTCTGCACCTCATCATTAACTCTTTTTATCACCTATCAGTTGGTCACTACGATTGGGAAACCATTCAACATAACTACTTTGTTTTTGTGCCGTTGCTCGCCTTTCCAGAAGGTCTATTAAATGGTATGGCACTGGCGGTTTTAACCGTATTCAAGCCAGAGTGGCTGAGAGTATTTTCAGACCGAGACTACATATACAATCATTACCATAAATAAGTGTTTTCAAACTGGTCAAAAGTGACAGTTCTTGCCATTTTTTAGTATTAAATATGTGTTGAGATCATGTTTCACTCATGTCTTAAGCGTTAACCTAAGCACATTAAAAATGTATTAGATATCTAGTGAGGTCACCATGGAAATGTCAAACGCTCAACGTTTGATTCTATCAAACCAATACAACCTTATGTCTCAACTTGATCCAAGTAATGCGGCCAAATACAAACGCTTACAAACGATCGTTGAACGTGGTTATGAACTACAAATGCGAGAGTTGAACAAAGATTTCGGCTGCCTCTCAGAAGCAGAGTGTCGTGAGATCATCGACGTTATGGAGATGTATCATGCGATGCAAGAATCTTACAACATGCTAGACGATGAAGATCGCAGCAACGTAGATCAGCGCCGCTTGAAGTTCTTGGGATTTGATATTGCTTCAGAAGCGCAACAAGTACATTACGTACGTTTTCTCATCGATTCTGAAGGTTTGTACCCTCAGTTTGACAAGGCAGATCATCACTTTAACAGCCAAATGCCGATGCTAGATAAATACCGCCGTATGCTGCAAACTTGGCGTAACTGCCCTCGTCAGTATCATTTATGTGAAAACGAACTAGCGCAAATCTTCAGCGCATAAAATGGTCGTCTAAGAATGAGGAGAGCGCCCGCTCTCCTTGTTATTTACCCTGTCACAAACTTATCTAAGACTTTGCTCTCTTCCTACCTCTTTCACTTACCTTGCTCAATGTAGAACAACGAATCACTGAGACTCTTCTGTCTTTGCCAAATATTTGATTTCTATTGCACCTATTCACGACATAAATTCGTCCTTAATAAAAGAGTGATTCAAATGTCACTTTTACAATAAATTCATAATTGTTAAGCAAAATTGCAAATCCCCGACTAGGCTTAAGTAGAGAAAGGCTGTGATTGAAAAATTCATATCCACCGCTCACCGTTGTAACGAAAAAACCGTCCATAAAGCAAAGTCTTTGGTGTCGCCAATCTTACATTCTGTACGAACCAAATGTGATAACAGGACGTATATTCAAACAACAACGAGCATAACTGTTGGTGGAAAGCCTGAATCAACGTTCGTCGGTAGACTGACTATTAAAGGGGAAAGCGACATGAGTATTTTCGACCACTATCAATCAAGATATGAAGCTGCAAAAGATGAAGAGATGTCGTTACAGGAGTTTTTAGCCCTGTGTAAAGATGACAAAAGCGCTTATGCTAATGCAGCAGAACGCCTACTGATGGCGATTGGTGAACCAGAGATAATCGATACGGCAAAGGATCCGAGACTAAGCCGAATCTTCTCGAATCGTGTTATCTCTCGTTATGAAACCTTTAAAGACTTTTATGGCATGGAAGATGCCATAGAACAAATTGTGTCTTACCTAAAACATGCGGCGCAAGGCTTAGAAGAGCGTAAGCAGATTCTTTACTTACTCGGCCCTGTAGGTGGCGGTAAGTCTTCGCTTGCAGAAAAGCTTAAGGCTCTGATGGAACAGATGCCTATTTATGTTCTTACTGCTAACGGCGAACGCAGCCCAGTGAATGACCATCCGTTCTGCCTATTCAAAGCCACAGAAGATGGCGATATTTTGAAAAAAGAATATGGCATCGAGCACCGTTATCTTCGCTCGATAATGTCTCCTTGGGCCGCTAAACGTCTTCACGAGTTTGGTGGTGATATCACCAAATTTAAAGTAGTGAAAGTACGCCCTTCTATCCTTGACCAAATCGGTATTGCCAAAACTGAACCAGGCGATGAAAACAACCAAGATATCTCATCATTGGTTGGTAAAGTCGATATTCGTAAGCTTGAACACTATTCGCAAGACGATCCAGACGCTTACAGCTACTCCGGTGCGCTGTGTAAAGCAAACCAAGGTTTAATGGAATTCGTTGAGATGTTCAAAGCACCAATCAAAGTGCTTCACCCGCTGCTAACAGCAACGCAAGAAGGCAACTTCAACGGTACAGAAGGCCTTTCTGCGATTCCATTCGACGGTATGATTCTGGCTCACTCAAACGAATCTGAGTGGCAGACCTTCCGTAACAACAAGAACAATGAAGCGTTCTTGGACCGTGTTTATATTGTGAAAGTACCTTACTGTCTACGTGTTTCAGAAGAAGTCAAAATCTACCAAAAACTTCTTGAAAACAGTGAGTTGTCTCAAGCCCCTTGTTCACCAAGCACGCTCGAGACTCTGGCACAATTCAGTATTCTTTCTAGACTTAAAGAGCCTGAAAACTCGTCCATCTTCTCTAAGATGCGCGTATACGACGGTGAAACGCTGAAAGATACGGATCCAAAGGCAAAAAGCTATCAAGAGTATCGTGATTATGCTGGTGTCGATGAAGGCATGAACGGTCTCTCAACACGTTTTGCCTTTAAGATTTTGTCACGCGTATTTAACTTCGACCAAACCGAAGTGGCAGCCAACCCTGTACATCTATTCTATGTGATTGAACAACAGGTTGAGCGCGAACAGTTCCCTGCTGAAACAGCAGAGAAATATCTCGAGTTCTTGAAAGGCTACCTAGTACCTCGATACGTTGAATTTATCGGTAAAGAGATTCAGACCGCTTATCTTGAGTCTTACTCTGAATACGGCCAAAACATCTTCGACCGATATGTCACCTATGCAGACTTCTGGATTCAAGACCAAGAGTACCGAGATCCAGAAACTGGTCAGCTATTTGATCGCTCTTCACTGAATGCTGAGCTAGAGAAGATCGAAAAAACAGCTGGTATTTCTAACCCGAAAGATTTCCGAAACGAAATCGTTAACTTTGTGCTTCGTGCGAAAGCGAATAACAATGGTCAAAACCCGGTTTGGACCAGCTACGAAAAACTGCGCACAGTAATCGAGAAGAAAATGTTCTCCAATACCGAAGAGCTACTTCCGGTTATCTCATTTAATGCGAAAACCTCTTCTGAAGATCAGAAGAAGCACGACGACTTTGTCGCTCGCATGATGGAAAAAGGCTATACCGAGAAACAGGTTCGCCTACTTTCTGAGTGGTACCTACGAGTACGTAAGTCATCCTAACCCAGTATTGAGTTAGGTCGCTTGTGAAACATGAAGAGGGCTATTTCATGGCGCAATTTATAGACCGAAGGCTCAATGGCAAGAACAAGAGCGCTGTTAATCGACAGCGCTTCTTGAAGCGCCACAAAGAGCAAATAAAAGAGTCGGTAGCAGACGCAGTGAATCGACGCTCGATTACGAATACGGAAACGGGCGAAGACGTCTCTATCCCTCACAAAGACATCAATGAGCCTATATTTCATCAGGGCAAAGGGGGTGTTCGCGAACGAGTTCATCCCGGTAACGACCAATTCATTACTGGTGATAAAATTGAGCGTCCCAAAGGTGGCGGTCAGGGTAGCGGCTCAGGAGAAGGGAACGCCAGTCCAGATGGAGAAGGCCAAGACGAATTTGTATTCCAAATATCAAAAGATGAGTACCTCGATATTTTGTTTGAAGATCTCGAGCTGCCTAATCTAGAAAAAAACCAAATTGCCAAAATCACTGAATGGAAAACACACCGTGCAGGCTTTCAAACTGCCGGTATACCTTCCAATATCGCAGTAGTACGTTCTCTGCAACAATCTCTTGCGCGCCGTACTGCAATGACTGCTGGTAAGAAACGACTTCTTAAAGAGTTAGAAGACGAACTTGCTCGCATCAAAAATATTGAACCTGCTCAGCAGTTTGAAGAGAACCGCTTGAAGGCTGAAATTGAAGAACTGCGCAAGAAAATCGAAAGCGTGCCGTTCATCGATACCTTCGACTTACGCTTCAAGAACTATGAGAAACGCCCGGTACCATCGAGCCAAGCGGTCATGTTCTGTCTAATGGACGTATCCGGTTCTATGGATCAGGCAACAAAAGACATCGCAAAACGCTTCTATGTTCTTTTGTACTTGTTCTTAACTCGTACCTACGAGAATGTCGAAGTCGTCTTTATCCGCCACCATACCCAAGCGAAGGAAGTGGACGAGCACGAATTTTTCTACTCACAAGAAACCGGGGGTACCATTGTATCTAGCGCGCTCAAGTTAATGGATGAAATAGTAAAAGAGCGATACCCGATTGGTCAGTGGAACATATATGCAGCTCAAGCATCCGACGGTGACAACTGGGCAGATGATTCGCCAAGATGCCGGGATCTGTTAGTGAACAAATTACTTCCAAACTGTCAGTACTACTCTTACATAGAGATCACGCGGCGCTCGCACCAAACTCTATGGCATGAGTACGAAAAACTCACTGAAGAGTTTCCTAATTTCGCAATGAAAAACATTCGCTCTGTGGAGGATATTTTCCCAGTCTTTCGTGAACTATTCCAAAAAGAAACGGCGTAAGGAGGCTAGCGATGAATACCGCAACGAGAAACCTCTCAGGAGAGGCGCCTAAGAAGCGTAACAGTAAAGTGTTGCCAGATGGACCAGATTGGACATTTGAGCTGTTAGAGCGATACCACAAAGAAATTAAGCGTGTCGCGGAGCATTATCGCCTAGACACTTACCCTAACCAAATAGAAGTGATTACTTCAGAACAGATGATGGATGCCTACTCAAGTATCGGCATGCCAATCAATTACAACCACTGGTCATTTGGTAAAAAATTCATTCAAACAGAGCAGAACTATAAACATGGTCAAATGGGGTTAGCCTACGAGATTGTGATTAACTCCGACCCTTGTATTGCTTATTTGATGGAAGAAAATACGGTAACAATGCAAGCACTCGTGATAGCGCACGCGTGTTACGGCCATAACTCTTTTTTCAAAGGTAACTACCTATTCCAAACGTGGACTGACGCCAGTTCTATTATCGACTATCTGCTGTTCGCCAAAAAGTACTTAGCCGAATGTGAAGAACGATATGGCGTAAAAGAAGTGGAAAAGCTGCTCGACTCTTGTCACGCGTTAATGAACTTTGGTGTAGACCGCTACAAGCGTCCAGAGAAAATCTCAATTACAGAGGAAAAAGCAAGACAAGAAGAACGCGAAGCATACCTACAATCTCAAGTTAATGAGCTTTGGCGCACCGTACCGACAGCCAAGACGAAAGAGGAAGACATCAAAGAGCGATTCCCAAGCGAGCCTCAGGAAAACTTGCTCTACTTCTTCGAAAAACATGCGCCGTTGCTAGAGCCGTGGCAACGTGAAGTTGTTCGGATCGTCCGTAAGATCAGTCAGTATTTTTATCCGCAAAAACAAACGCAAGTTATGAATGAGGGCTGGGCAACGTTCTGGCACTACACCATACTCAACCATCTTTATGATGAGGGCTTGGTGTCTGAAAAATTCATTCTAGAGTTCTTACATAGCCACACCAGTGTCGTGGCTCAGCCACCTTATAACAGCCCTTACTTTAATGGCATTAACCCCTACGCATTAGGCTTTGCCATGTTCCGAGATATTAAGCGTATCTGTGAAGAACCAACTGATGAGGACAAAGAGTGGTTTCCAGACCTAGCAGGAACCGACTGGTTAGATGCAGTGCATTTCGCGATGCATAATTTCAAAGATGAAAGCTTTATTAGCCAATACCTTTCTCCGAAATTAATGCGTGATTTCAAGTTGTTTGCGATCAACGATGATGATCATAAGAACTTTATTGAAGTCGCTGCGATACACGATGAGATGGGTTATAAACGCATTAGAGAAACCCTAGCCGCTCAGTATAACTTATCTAATCTTGAGCCAAACATTCAGGTGTTTAATGTCGATGTCCGTGGTGATCGATCGCTTACGTTGCAGTACGTTCCTCACAACCGCATCCCACTTGATGATAGTTACGAAGAAGTTCTAAAGCACGTGTATCGATTATGGGGCTTTGATGTCATTCTCCAAGAAGTGAAAGACACCGGTCACCGAGAGGTGTTAGCGACCTGCCCTAAACGGAACCAATACGACACTAACATTTAACTAATACCGCGATACGAGTAAAACAAAAAGGCTCCTAATTCAGGAGCCTTGTTTATTCTTAAATCTATATGAGCATTTGTTACGCTTGCTTTGCAACAATCGCGCGCACGGCTTCTAGATCTTCGGGCGTATCAACGCCTGCTGCTGGTGCTTCTTTCGCTACCGCCACATGAATTTTTTCACCGTACCAAAGCACTCGCAGTTGCTCAAGACACTCAATCTGCTCTAATGCACTTGGTGCCCAGTTGACATACGTATTAATGAAACCAGCTCGATAAGCATAAATACCAATATGACGCATTAATGGGTTGGCAATGGTTTTGTCTTGTTTAGCAAAGTTATCGCGATCCCAAGGGATGGTTGCTCGACTAAAGTACATCGCATAGCCTTGCTCATCTGCGACAACTTTAACAGCGTTCGGGTTGAACACTTCCTCTTCCGAGTCTATTTCTACAGCTAACGTCGCCATCGGGGCTTCACACCCAGATAAGTTATCAGCAACCTGACGAATGATGGACGGCGGAATCAAAGGCTCATCCCCTTGCACATTAACAATAATGTGGTCTGACGGAATAGCCATCTTTTCAACAACTTCGGCAAGACGCTCCGTACCTGATTCGTGGTGGGGAGAGGTCATACAAACTTTACCACCAAATGACGAAACCGCTTTCGCAACACGCTCGTCATCAGTTGCAACGATGACATCTTCCGCACCCGCTTGTAGCGCTTGTTCATAAACCCACTGAACCATAGGCTTACCACCAATATCCGCTAGCGGTTTACCAGGCAAACGGCTCGATGCGTAGCGCGAAGGGATGACAACCGTAAAAGACATTAGCGTCCCTCATCCATGCTCATAGTGCGAGCTTCAGGCTCTAGCAGAACTGGAATACCCTCTTTGATCGGGTAAGCAAGGCGATCCAATTTGCAGATCAACTCTTGATTATCTTTATCGTACGTCAGCTTACCTTTGCAAACAGGGCAAGCTACAATCTCAAGTAGACGGTGATCCATAAGCCGCTTTAACCTCTTTTATTCTATTTAAAATTTGCTCTGCATCGTTTGACTCAAACTGGGCAGATACAGGCAGATACCACCAATTATCTTGCGCATAATGGCTGCACTTGACGGCATCTTTCTCGGTCATAATCACATTGGTCCCTTGTTGAGCCAATGCTTCTAATTCTTGTTGATCAAAGTCTTGATGGTCAGCAAAACCTTTTGTGACTTTAACATTTGCGTTCATCGAGTTTAGTGTATGAAAAAAACGCGGAGGATGCCCAATGCCCGCAAATGCGACGAGATCTTTCAACTCCGAGACATCCACATGTTGCTTAGTCTTAAGATTAATAGCTTTAGAGGGTGCTAAAGCCATTGCGATTTCGCCCGTATGCGCTTGACCGCCATTGGTGATGATAAAGTCGACTTCTTTAAGTCGCTCAATACCTTCACGTAAAGGACCTAATGGAATCAGGCTTTCATTCCCAAACCGGCGATTCCCATCCACAATCACTAACTCAATATCACGGCCTAACGCATAATGTTGTAATCCATCATCCGTAATTATGATATCCACATCCAAATCTAGCAGTGCTTTCACTGCATTTGAACGCACAGGATCTACCGCAACAGGTGCTCCTGTACGGCGATGAATCAACTTAGGTTCATCGCCACAATGCTTCGCTGGCGTATCTTCTTTTAGCACTAACGGATAGGCAGGAGCCTTTGCCCCATAACCACGAGAAACAACCCCCGGCTTAAAGCCCATTTGCTGTAGTTGCTCAACAAGCCACACAACAACTGGTGTTTTACCATTGCCACCAGCAGTGATATTGCCAACCACAACAACAGGTATAGGCGCATTATAAGCTTGCTTGCGGCCAGTTTGGTATTGCTTTCGCTTTGACTTGCTTATCGCTCCAAATAATAAACTCAGTGGCCACAAAAGCGGCCAAAAGAGATATTTTATTGGATGGTTTTCAAACCAGATTTTTTCAATCACCGCGCTTATTCACCAAACTGAATACGGTGCAATTGTGCATACGCACCATTTTTCTCAATAAGCTCAGCGTGGTTGCCACGTTCAATGATGGCACCATCATCAACCACAAGAATTTCATCGGCTTTCTCGATTGTGGATAAGCGGTGCGCTATTACAAGTACCGTTTTGTCTTTTTGCAGCTCATCAAGTGCAGCTTGAATAGCTCGCTCGGATTCGGTATCCAAAGCCGAAGTTGCCTCATCAAGAATCAGCACTGGAGCATCACGCAATAGAGCTCGCGCAATCGCAACACGTTGGCGTTGACCACCAGACAAGCTAGCACCATTTTCACCAATCATGGTATCAAGTCCATCATCCATTTTGCCGATGAACTCCATCGCATGCGCGAGTGTTGCCGCTTTCTCGATATCACTACGCTCGTATTGGCCATCCGTTGCGTACGCAATATTGTTTGCTATCGTGTCATTAAACAAATGAACATTTTGCGATACTAGTGCAAATTGCTGACGTAAATTCTTTAGCTCGTAATCACGAATATCATGCCCATCTAATGTGATAGATCCACTGTCAACATCATAGAAGCGGTTGAACAAGTTCGCGATGGTACTTTTACCTGAACCAGAACGGCCAACTAGCGCCACCGTTTTTCCTCTTGGAATATCGAAGCTGACATTTTCCAATGCTGGTTTTTCTGCACCAGTGTAAGTAAAGCTTACGTTTTTAACTGAAACATCGCCATTTGCGCGTTCAACTGTCAACTTACCTTCGTTTTTCTCAGGCTCGAGGTCAATTAACGCGAAGAGCGTTTGGCTCGCGGCCATACCACGTTGGAACTGAGAAGTAACGTTAGTCAGCGCTTTAAGTGGGCGCATCAGACCAAACATTGCAGAGAAGACAACAGTAAATGTACCTGGAGTCAGTTGCTCTTTAATCGAATCAATACTTGCTAAATAAAGAACGGCAACAATTGCAAGTGATGCAATCATTTGGATGATAGGGTTAGCCGCCGCTTGAGCCGTCACCAACTTCATGCTTTGTTGACGCATTTGGTTGCTGACTTTTTCAAATCGTTTACGTTCGATGTCTTGGCCGCCATAGCTCAACACAACTTTATGGCCTTTCAGCATCTGCTCTGCTGATGCAGTTACGTTACCCATCATGGTCTGCATATTTTTGGATATTTTTCTAAAACGTTTAGAAACAACACCAATACCCCATGCTACAACGGGAGCAACAGCAAACAGCACTAGCGACAATTGCCAGCTGTTGTAAAACATCAAAACTAACAGACCAATGATACTTGCGCCTTCACGGACAATGCTCACCAACGCTTGGCTAGTTGCCGCTGACACTTGCTCTGAGTCGTAGGTTATACGCGACAATAAATTGCCCGTCTTTTCCTTATCAAAGTAAGACACTGGCATATGCATAAAGTGATTGAACACCATGCGACGGACTTGCATAACTACGTTGCCAGATACCCAGCTCAAACAGTAGGTGGAGACAAATCCACTTATGCCACGGATGAACATCATGGCAAAAATAATCAATGGAAGCGTGCGTAAAAAATCAGATTCAGCGTTCCCAAAACCTTCATCGAGTAGTGGTTTTAGCAGGGAAATCATATAGGTATCTGATATGGCATTAATAACTAATGCAATGACTGCAACGACAAGACCTGACTTATAAAGGCGAATAAATTGCCATAGACGCTTAAACGTCTGCCAAGTCGTTTCATCAGTATTTATCGACATAGAAGTGCTTTATTTTCTTACATTAAGACTCTCATTCTACTCCCTTACGCAGCATCTGCCTATACCAAGGCTCAAATGTATCGCTACGTTTGGTTTCTGAGCGCCAATTATCACGGTGAATAAAGAAGCTTACCTGACCACCCTCACCAGTATCAAGCCAAGTAACGCCAAGCTTTCGGTATGAAGCAACGACATTTTCCGCTGGCATTCCCCATCGATTGTTTTTTGCTAAAGAAGCAACTGCCACACTCGGGCTCACCGCCTCAATAAATCGAGGATTCGATGAACTTTTACTCCCGTGGTGAGGGACTAGCATCACATCGCTTTGTAACTTTCCGGGTTCTCTAAGCAAAATCCACTCGCTAATGGCCTCAATATCACCAGTAAAAAGCATACTAAAGTTAGAAATAGGGTCAGTAAGTCGTAATACACAGGAGTGCGGATTATACGCACGTTGAACAAGTGCAGGAGGCCAGAGCACTTCCATGTTTAATCCTTGCCATTTCCATTGGTCGCCTCTAGTGCAAGGCTCATATTCGATAAAGAATTGACTACTAAGTTTACGCTGTGGAGAAAAGGCATCTTCAATGAAAAAGCGGCCGCCTGCGTGATCATTATCGGAATGGCTTAGAATCAGTGTATCTATGCTTTCATAACCTCGTTGATGCAAAACCGGAGTGACGACCTGCTCTGCGATACTGCCGCTTTGCCATGCTTTACCAGTGTCATACAGCAACACCTTGTCGTCTTTTTCTACAACCACTGCAAGGCCATGACCTACATCTAATACATCGATACGCCAATGCGGTTCATACTCCGCTGCAAACTTGATACTAATAACGATGCCGAGTAACAAATACCACGCGTACTGAGACATGAACCGTTGAAATATTAAGCAAACCACTATCACCATAACCAGCATTGTCATTTCCATGCTAATGGGTTGCCAAGAACCTACTGCGTACTGTATTGACGTGCTCAATGGCTGTAATGACCAGTCCACCAAATGCCACAGAGGCTTCGCTATCATTTCAAGAAACAAAGATGAGAACAGGGCTAGAAACATCAAGGGTACAACGATAAATCCGAACCAAGGAATAAATACCAAGTTGTAGGCTATTGAGGACAAACTAAAACCGGAGAAGAAATGGCCACTAACAGGTACGATTAAAGCGCTCAACATCAATTGAGTAAGCAATAACGCTTTTAATCGCGCTTTCCAACCTCCCCTTTGATGTCGAATCAAATTAATTGCGAACAATACCGCACAAACGGAGAGGTATGATAACCAAAAGCTCATACTGTAGGATGCAAAAGGTTGGACAAGCAGTTGTAGAGATACTGCAAGCAAAAGAACTCGCCAAGAAGTCCAGTGCACTAGAGTATACTTCAGGAGAACGTAAACAACGCATACCGACACTGCTCGCGTAGTAGGCAGAGAGAAATCCGCTAACCAAGCGTAGGCAACAGCGAAGATTAGCCCATATAAGCTAGGTAACAACTGGTATTGGGGTAATAGATAACGAACGGTACCGCCCACGACTAGCCCAAAAGTAAACGCCATACCAATATGTAAACCAGAAATGGAGACCAAATGCAGTAAACCACTGTCCCTGAGCGCTTGCCAATCTTCCTTAGACAACCAAGAACGGTCAGCAAAAACTAACGCACTTATTAACGAGAAATGATGAAGGGAAGACACATCATCAGCGACATCGGCAATAATGGATTGACGCAGAGATACATTAGAACGAACAATCCACTTAGCGTCTTTGTTAACAACCGCTCGGGCGATAGTATTTTTACCCATCGCGTGCTTTTCAGCATCAAAGCCAGCTTCGTTGCGTAGACCTGTAATCGGCTTTAACGAGATGGATGTCGTAAACTCACTGTTAACATCGAGTGGAAAAGGCGTAATAAGACGGATTTTAGGTTTAAGAAAAGGTAACAGAGTTTGAGAATTTACCGCTTCTATCGCGACAATACCTTCATAACCGTGACTTATTTGCGTAAAAGGGCTGTCAACTTTACCAATTATGGTAATATTCTCCCCTGCTTGAAAAAGGGCTTGTCTCTGAGACTCCAATACATTGCCGTGGACGATGACAACCATAAAGCCCGCAATTGCGCCTATGCTAATTAAGCCACGACGTAATTTGATTATTGAGCCAGTGGTTATTATTCCCAGCAGCAACCAACGCCAATCTGGTATTGTCGGCCACCAAGCCGACGAGATTACGCTCGCTACAAATAACGCCAAGGTCCAACTTTTTTCTGAGAGAGTCATGCTGTCCTATGCCTAGAAAGCTGATAAAACGCTTCATGCCAGATCATGAATTGATCAAACGCCAAAAAGCATTGAAGGTCTTCGGCAATGTGTTGTACAACCCGAACTTGTGGTGCTTAAACCGCCGCTCGGCATCAGGGGCTTTTGCTGTCGGGTTATTTATGGCTTTTGTTCCACTGCCGAGCCAAATGATCATGGCCGCTGGCTTGGCCATTATGTTGGGTGTCAATCTGCCCCTCTCCGTCGCTTTGGTATGGATAAGCAACCCTATCACGATGCCTGTGCTATTTTACTTTGCGTACAAGCTAGGTGCTCTAGTGATGCGTCTTCCCCCGCAACCTTTTCACTTTGAACTATCGTGGGAATTCATCATGCAGCAAATGAGCACCATTGGACCTCCATTTCTATTGGGCTGCGCAATTTGTGGGGTTGTATCCGCGATTATTGGCTACTTCGGAATTCGAGGGCTTTGGCGCTACTCCGTGGTACGGAGCTGGCAAAAACGCAAAATAAGATAAGACCTTACTGCGTAAAAATCAGCATTTGAGCTATCAGTTGAGGGGCATCTAACAGTTAGAATGAAACGCGATGTTACTCAAGTCGGATAAATACAAAAAAAGGACCGAATTCGGTCCTTTTTGTTTTTCGCATATTGTAAAACAATCAGCTATTTAGAACTCAGTACAGCCGCCGGATTCAACCTTGCGGCACGAGAAGCAGGATACCACGTCGCAAGTAAACTAAGCACTATCGCCGTCACTGACACCAATGCCACATCTGGCCAGTGTAGTTGTGATGGTAAGAAGTCGACGAAGTAAATATCACCCGATAAAAACTGATGACCAATTAAGCTCTCTAACCCTTTAATTAACGGAGTCAGGTTTAACGCCACTAAGACACCGATAACACTGCCGACGAGACTGCCAAATACACCAGAGAATACACCTTGCCAAACAAAGATCCGTTTGATTAGGCTATCTTTTGCTCCCATTGTTCGCAAAATTGCAATTTCCGCCGCTCGGTCTTTCACTGCCATCATCAACGTAGACACAATATTAAAACATGCCACGCCAATCACCAGTACCATCACCAAGTACATAATGGTGCGCACGAGCTGAATATCGCGATACAAAAAACCAAACTTTTGCTGCCAGCTTTTCAAATACACATAAACATCAACCATGCTACCAACCTCGCGAACAATAGAAGGCGCATTGAGAACATCGTCAGTTTTTAGTGAAATGCCAGTGACCCCTTCCCCTAATCTCGCGTATTGCTGAGCATCCGCTAATGGTACTAACGCTAGAGAGTGGTCGATTTGGCCATTCAACGTTAAGAGCCCTGACACCTTCACGCGCACACGCTTAGGAGCCTGCACTTTATTTGCGCCGCCTGTTTGCGGAATCATCAACGTAACGTAATCCCCCACGGCGACATTTAGCTCGTTTGCTACACCTCGTCCTAAGATCACTTGCTGCTGACCGGCATAAAAGTTTTGCCAAGCTTCTTGGTCAATAAAATTCGATAAGCTCGACACCGCTTGCTCGAAAGTAGGCTCTACACCACGAACTTCTATCGCTTTTAGCTTACTGCCTTTTTCTGCCAAGCCCGTAAAACGAACGTACGGTGCTGCCGCAACAACATGTTCATGTTTTAGAGCTTGATTCATCGTTTTGGTGTAGTCATGAAGTGGTCCATTAACACCTTCTAACTCGCCGTGTGGGATCACAGACAACACACGCGATTGCAGCTCGCGCTCAAAGCCATTCATTGCAGACAAACCGATAATGATCACAGCAACGCCAACCGCAATACCAATAGTCGAAGAAAGCGATATGAAAGACACCATCTTGTTGCGCTTTTTCGCTCGACTGAAGCGACCACCAATCATCAAAGCTAAAGAGGTAAACAAAACTAGCCCTCCGCAGATGCTGTATCAGTCACAAAACGATCTACGAGCAAACCATCTTGCATGTGCATTTGACGATCCATTTTTGCTGCCAGCTCTTTGTCATGCGTGACAACCAAAAATGCAATGTTTGACTCTTTATTGAGCTCGCGCATCAAATCATAGATAGACAGTGCCGTATTGTGATCTAAGTTCCCCGTAGGTTCATCAGCCAAGACCAGATCAGGTTTATTCACCAATGCACGCGCAATCGCAACACGCTGACGCTCACCGCCCGATAACTCGGAGGGTCTATGTTGCATCCGATGATTCAAACCAACTTTATCTAACAGCGCTTTAGCCGCCTGTTTTGCATCCGCTACTTTAGCACCGCCAATCATCAGTGGCATCGCCACATTTTCAAGCGCAGTAAAGTCAGCCAATAAGTGATGAAACTGGTATACAAAACCAAGGTGCTTGTTGCGTAATGCAGCCTGTTTGTTCGAGCTCAAAGCTGATAAGTTTTGCCCTAGAAAATCAACTTCACCATGAGTTGCGTCATCTAACGCACCTAAAATATGCAATAAGGTACTTTTTCCCGAACCAGAAGAGCCAACAATAGAAACCAACTCCCCTTTGTCGATATCGAAACTTACGCCTTTCAACACTTCCGTATCTAACGAACCCTCTCGGTAGACTTTACGAATATCACGACATTCTAATAGCTTATTCATAGCGAAGTGCCTCAGCAGGTTTAACAGAAGATGCTCGATAAGAAGGATAAAGCGTAGCAGCAAGGCTAAGAGCAATCGCCAATACCACCACTAAAAGAATTTGCAGTGAATCAATCAAGATGGGTAGATGACCACCAAAGCTGAATAGCGCCACACCAGCAGATTCAAGAATCGCATTTAGATTAAGTGACAAGATCACGCCCGCAGCGCCACCAACAATCGCGCCAATTACACCACTGCTTGCACCTTGCACCATGAAAATGGTCATCACTTGAGATTGAGTCATGCCTTGAGTTTTCAATATTGCGACTTCTGATTGCTTCTCCATTACCACCATGATTAAAGCGGAGATAATATTGAATGCAGCGACACCCACAATTAGACCTAGCATAAGTCCCATCATGTTCTTTTCCATTTTCACCGCTTGGAAAAGCTCACCACGCTGTTCGCGCCAATCACTCCATTCCCATCCATCAGGCATGGGTTGGTCAGCAAAATCCGTCACCATAAATGGGTCAGAGAAAAAGACACGCCAACCAGAAACCGTGTCTTTAGGGAAACGCATCAGCTTAGATGCATCCGTCATGTTCACAATCATTAATTGACCATCAACGTCCGATCCCGTATTGAAAATGCCTGAGACAGTAAAGTTTCGCTGGCTAGGAATACGACCAAGTGGGGTAAACTGCGTCGCGTTGGTCACCATCAAGCGTACTTTATCCCCGATTGAGACCTTTAGTGAACGCGCCAAACTGTGACCCAAAAATACATTGTAGTCACCTGCTTGAAGTGACGATAATCGTCCGGCAATCAAATGGTTGCTAATCGGATCGCCTTTCTTAGGTTCAATACCGATGAGGTAACCAGCCGTCAGCTGTGCAGAACTCTGAATAACAGCCTCTCCTCTAACGATAGGTTCCGGCTGAGATTCACTCGACATCGCTTGAACAAATGGAGGAGCAGACTCGGTCATAGGCGTTTTTCCATCGTGTTGCGAAACAACGGCATGAGGTAGCACACCTAAAATGCGTTCTTTTAACTGCGATTCAAACCCGTTCATCACAGAAAGAACCGTCACCAACGCCATTACACCGATCGTAATACCCGCCGTCGACATATAAGAAACAAATCGGCTGAACCTATCTCCAGAGCGTCCCCGAAGATACCTTAAGCCAATAAACAATGAGATAGGATGATACATATAAGACAAACCAACTGGTTGTTTTGATATAAAGCTTTAGCGGATTATCTTACCTTACTCTTCTCATTAAGAAGACAAGAGAATCGCTAAATTTGTCAACGACATGCAATAAGTCTGTATTTAGGGCAAAAAGTTCAAGGACAAATCAGCTAAACTTGATAACTTCATTCAGTTAGCGATAATCAGTGCCCTATTTCTCTTTGTTTGTTGAGTGAACAGGGAGCGCTCACTGGCAAAAGGATCGACTATATGACAGAGCAAGAATACTTTACCGTCCATCATAACCTCACCATCAACGTCGAAACGTTGAGTGCGGACTTTGCTTTGCCAGATGAAGAAACATTTGCCTCCGAAATTCCAGCACCATTTATTGTCGCCAGTGAATTTAGTCACTTAGATATGTTGGCAGACAACGCGCGTCTAGAGCTGAAAAACAAAGAGTTAAAGCATGTGATCAACTTGCTTGATACGCAAAACGCGAAACTTAACCTCTTGTTGAGCTTTATGCTTTCACAACAAGATGACGCCTCCATTCGATATCAAACGACGCAGTTTGGTGCTAGTCAACTCAGTTTCCGCTCAGATACAGCGTTAACTACTCAACAACTCGTTCGTGTTAAACTGTTCCTCGATCACCCTGCTGCGGCGATTTATTGTTACGCTCAAGTAGAAGAATGTGATGCTTCAGAGCAAGATTTCATTATCACGCTTAGATACAAGATGCTCCGAGAATCTGATCAAGATTTACTGATAAAGGCGGCACTGTATCAACAACAAAAACTTTTACGTCAGCGCTCGATGGAGCGAGATAAAAAATAATTCCTATGACAAAAGCAACGATTCTTTCCGTCACCAACCCTTCAGAGCGTGGCGACAAAAAACAGCTAGGTAATTTGCCGGGCGCAGCTCTACCTCTAGCCATTGCAGAGCTAGCCAAGCAGCATTCGAGTCACTCGCTACTCGTTGTGCCTGACCCGCAAATCGCTTTAAAGCTTCAGGCAGAGATTGAGCAATTCACCGACCAAACGGTAAGCCTGTTCCCCGACTGGGAAACGCTGCCTTACGATAACTTTTCTCCGCATCAAGAAATCATCTCTGAACGTATCGCACGCCTATACCAACTGCCAAGTCAACGTGATGGCATAACCATCGTCCCGGTCAGTACAGTATTGCAACGCCAATCGCCACGTGATTTTCTGTTGCAACACACTTTAATGGTGAAAACTGGTGATCGGCTCTCGCTAGAGAAGTTACGTGTACAACTTGAAAATTCTGGCTACCGCCATGTAGATCAAGTATTTGGACCAGGTGAATATGCAAGTCGTGGGTCTATTCTGGATCTCTTTCCTATGGGCAGCAATGACCCGTACCGCATCGACTTCTTTGATGATGAAATAGATACCATTCGCACGTTTGATCCAGAGAACCAACGCTCTATCGACGATATTCAGCAAATCCAATTGCTGCCTGCACATGAGTTCCCAACCACTAAAGAAGCGATTGAAGATTTCCGTACACGTTGGCGCACCCAGTTCGACGCACGCCGCGAGCCTGAATCAATCTACATGCAAGTGACCAAAGGCACGTGGCCCGCTGGTATTGAGTATTGGCAGCCGCTGTTTTTTGACCATACCGAGACTTTATTTGAATATTTGCCAGAAGACTCTCAAGTCATCACATATGGTGATATCGAATCTGCGGTCGATACTTTCTTAACCGATGTCGAATATCGATACGACCAGAAAAAAGTTGATCCGCTGCGTCCTCTTTTGACTCCTGAACAGCTTTGGTTGAAAAAAGACGAACTTTTCAGTCAACTAAAACAGCTCCCTATCGCTCAATTGATCCTAGATAAAGTGGTTAAGCGTGCCGGTCGGCAAAACCTACCAGTACAATCGTTAGCCGAGCTTGGCGTTCAACAACAAAATAAAGAGCCGCTCTCGCGCCTTCGTCAGTTTAGTGAGCAATTCAGCGGCAAAATCGTTTTCTCGGTAGAGTCAGAAGGTCGTCGTGAAGCACTAACGGAGCTGTTGCAAGGCATCAAAGTTCGGCCAGTCGTACATGGCTCACTTTACCAAGCTCTAGACTCGGGTGATCGATTCAGCTTGATCTTAGGCGCAGCAGAGCATGGTTTCATTCACGAAGAGCTGAACTTCGCTCTGATCTGTGAAAGTGATCTACTCGGTGACCGTGTTATCCAGCGACGCCGCAAAGATAAAAAAGCCGTCAACAGTGACACCGTTATTCGCCATCTTGCGGAACTAAAACCCGGTCAACCTGTGGTTCATATTGATCACGGTATTGGCCGCTACATCGGTTTACAAACACTTGAAGCAGGTGGCATGAAAACGGAATACGTCACCCTTGAGTATCAAAACGATGCCAAGCTCTACGTGCCAGTTTCATCACTGAATCTTATCAGCCGTTATTCTGGCGGCGCTGAAGAGAGTGCGCCACTGCATAAATTAGGTGGTGAAGCGTGGGCAAAAGCACGTCGTAAAGCGGCAGAAAAAGTGCGTGACGTCGCGGCAGAATTGCTGGATGTGTATGCAAAACGAGAATTAAAACCGGGCTTCAAATTTGAGCTAGATCGTGGGCAATACGCAACATTTAAAGCAACATTCCCGTTTGAAGAAACAGATGACCAAGCGATGGCCATCAATGCCGTATTGTCAGACATGTGCCAGGCAAAAGCAATGGATCGCTTAGTATGTGGTGACGTGGGCTTTGGTAAAACTGAAGTCGCTATGCGCGCAGCATTTGTCGCAACGGATAACAGTAAACAGGTCGCTGTACTCGTACCAACAACCTTGCTTGCTCAGCAGCATTTCGAAAACTTCCGTGACCGTTTTGCCAACTTACCAATCCGAGTTGAAGTACTGTCTCGTTTTAAATCTGCCAAAGAACAAAAAGTCATTCTGCAAGACGTTGCCGATGGTAAAGTAGACATTGTCGTTGGTACGCATAAGCTGCTTTCGAGCGACATTAAATTCAAAGATTTAGGTTTGTTGATCGTTGATGAGGAACACCGCTTCGGGGTTCGTCAAAAAGAAAAAGTCAAAGCAATGCGTGCGGATGTGGACATTCTTACCCTCACCGCAACACCAATTCCACGCACACTGAATATGGCAATGAGTGGCATGCGAGACCTGTCGATCATCGCTACACCTCCTGCACGCCGTTTAGCCATTAAAACCTTTGTTCGACAAAAAGAAGAGCCAGTGGTCCGTGAAGCGGTACTGCGTGAAATTATGCGTGGTGGTCAGGTTTACTTCCTGCACAATCAGGTTGAAACCATTGAAAAAACGGCAGAAGACTTACAGAAACTCATCCCAGAGGCACGCATTACCGTGGCTCATGGTCAAATGCGCGAGCGCGAACTTGAGCGAATCATGAATGACTTCTACCATCAGCGCTTTAATGTGTTGGTGTGTACAACCATCATCGAAACCGGTATCGACGTACCAACGGCGAATACCATAATCATGGATCGTGCGGACAATCTTGGCTTGGCGCAGTTGCATCAATTGCGTGGCCGTGTTGGACGTTCGCACCATCAAGCCTATGCTTACTTATTAACGCCACATCCAAAAGCCATGACCAAAGATGCCATCAAGCGTCTTGATGCGATTGCTTCACTGGAAGACTTAGGTGCTGGCTTTACGTTAGCAACCCACGATTTAGAAATCCGTGGTGCTGGTGAGCTGCTTGGTGATGAGCAAAGTGGGCAAATTCAATCCGTTGGTTTTACACTTTATATGGAAATGCTGGAACAAGCAGTGCAAGCATTAAAAGAAGGCAAGGAGCCATCTTTGGATGAGCTGCTTCGTGAGCAAACTGAAGTGGAAATGCGAATCCCAGCGCTCTTACCAGATGATTACATTCCGGATGTAAACACACGACTGTCGATGTACAAACGCATTGCGAGTGTCACAAGCAGTGATGAACTATCAGAGCTAAAAGTGGAACTGATTGATCGCTTTGGTTTGCTTCCAGACGCAACAAAGAACTTACTTGCCGTCTCAGAATTGAAAATTTCGGCTGGTAGTTTAAAAGCGAAAAAGATAGAAGCCCATGATAAAGGTGGATTTATCGAGTTTTACCCTGATGCTGACATAAATCCAGCGTATTTAGTTAAACTGCTGCAATCACAGCCGCAAAAATTTGCAATGGAAGGTCCAACTAAGTTCAAGTTTAGCGTACCATTGGTGGACCGACGTAAACGCATTCAGTTTGTTCAAGACTTACTGAATGATTTTAAACAGAATTTATTACCAACGAGCTAATAGTCGAATGAGAATACTGATCCCGTTATTGCTTCTATGTGTCTCAATGCCCTCTTGGGCACAGCGCCAATTTGATATTGAAGTGATCATTTTCAAGCGAGCAGTCGACGCTGAAAGCACAACAGAATCTTGGCCGAATCAACTGCCAAAAATCGATATGGAAAATGTCGGTAGCCTAGAGAGTGAATCCTACCGCCGCTCTAAAGGCGTGACACTTTTGCCAAGTTCTTCTTTCCGTCTCAACGCGCAAGAAGCGGCACTAAATAATCATGCTGGCTTTAAAGTGCTTAAACACGTAGCCTGGCGTCAAGGTGACCGAGGTAAATCTAGCGCCCCAATTTTCCGCATCGTTGGCGGGCGAGATTTCTCTGATTCTTATCAAGCAGATGGCCGCCCAATCAATGGCAATAGTAATCAAACATTTTCCAGCGACGGTTACAGTGAAGAGACGGTCAATGGTCCTTTATATGAACTAGATGGTCGATTCCAAATATACGTACAGCATTACCTCTTCGCCGAAACAACACTAGATCTGCGCGAACCAAGTGTTAGAGAGGTGCGTTTTGAACCAACCTCAACTGAGCAATTGGCGGATGACTTAGGTGAAGTAGATGGTAACGTCCAAGTCGGTAACTTGGCAGAAATATCGCCGACAGTAACCGAAGAGAAATTCCTGAAGAGTTATCGAATGGATCAAAAACGTCGTATGCGTAGCAGCGAGACTCATTACCTAGATAACCCGTTGATGGGTATGATCATTCAAGTTCGTCGGGTTCGATAAGCACGAGCGGTTCGACAAAGCGCAGCAAAGCTGCGCTTTGTTTTTATCTGCTATACCTCAGTTATTCCTAACCAACGCAGAGCAAGGAAAATAGCTGCGTTCAAGTATAAAATAGACAGCTTTCAATTTACTTACACCTCAACATGGAAGTCGTATTAGTTCATGAGTCCAGACTTTGAAATCATTGCGCCCCGCTTAGCGCTCAAGCTCATCCCTGCTGAAGAAGCACATTCACTACAACGATTACTTGCAGAATCCCCTTCGCTGCACCAATGGCTTGACTGGTGTGATAAAAACGTCACATTGAAAACCGCGCAGGACTTTCTGTTGGCAACCCGTCTTAACTGGGTCAAAACTGAGGCTTTTGGTTTCGGTATCTATGAGCGGCAAAGTAACACTTTGGTTGGAATGGCAGCGGTTAATGAGTTATATCATACGTTTAATATGGCGAGTATTGGTTACTGGGTTGCCGACCGCTATCAACGGCAAGGCTATGCCCAAGAAGCCGTTAAAGCCTTAGCAGAATTCTGCTTCGCAAAGCTAAGTTTAACTCGACTAGAGGTTGTTTGTGACCCCGACAACGAAGCTAGCCAAGCCTTAATTGAGTCCGTCGGTGCACAAAAAGAAGCCATCGCCAGAAACCGTTTTATTTTTCATGGTAAGCCTAAAGATGGCGTTGTGTACTCACTTTTACCGACAGATCTAACATAAACAAAAAGCCACCGACTTGCGGTGGCTTCTGCATTTTTTAAGATACAACACATCCACACAGAGTGGATTTAAAACCTTAGTGCAGCTTAAGGTTTGGACGCAGCACGCGATTAATGCGGCCGACGAGCATCATCAGACCGGTTTTGAATACACCGTGCAATGCCATTAGGTGCATGCGATACAATGAGATGTAAACGACACGAGCAATACGGCCTTCTACCATCATCGACCCTTTAGTTAGGTTCCCCATCAGACTACCAACGGTTGAGAAGCGACTTAGAGACACTAATGAACCGTGATCTTTATATACATAGTCTTTCAACTCGCGCCCGTTGATCTTCGCGACGATGTTACTAAATGCCTGGCTTGCCATTTGGTGTGCAGCTTGAGCGCGTGGCGGCACGAACGAACCGTCAGACTGGGTGCATTGTGCTAAGTCACCAATAACAAAGATGTCATCATCTCGTGTTGTCTGTAGTGTGTTTTTCACTACAAGCTGATTGATACGGTTCGTTTCTAAGCCAGCGATATCTTTAATAAAGTCTGGAGCTTTGATACCCGCAGCCCAAACCATGATTTGAGCTGGGATCTTCTCACCATCTTTTGTAGTAAGGCCATCTTTTTCAGCTTTAGTCACCATAGTGGCGGTGCGCACGTTTACGCCCAACTTCACCAACTCTTGATGAGCAGCAGAAGAAATACGTGGAGGTAACGCTGGTAAAATACGCTCACCTGCTTCAATCAGATTGACGTTCAACTTGCTAGAATCAAGATCACCGAAGCCATAAGTGCGCAGCTCTTTAACAGCATTATGTAACTCAGCTGATAGTTCAACGCCAGTTGCACCAGCACCAACAATCGCAATATCGACCGTACCGTTACCGTTTTTCGCGTGCAGCTTTAGGAACTCGTTGTTCATTTCTGTACGGAAACGGTGTGCTTGCTCAGGGCTGTCTAGGAAAATACAGTTTTCACGAACGCCAGGCGTGTTGAAGTCGTTTGATGTCGAGCCAATTGCCATCACTAGAATGTCGTATTCTAGCTCACGGCTTGGCATAAGAAGTTCACCGTGTTCGTCTTTAAGCTCACTTAAGATGATCACTTTACGTTCACGGTCGATGTCTTGAAGACTCCCCATTTGGAAGTCGAAGCTGTGGTTTTTTGCATGAGCTCGATAGCTCAGTGCATCTACTCCTTCGTCCAAAGAACCTGTAGCAACCTCATGCAATAATGGCTTCCACAAGTGGCTCGCTTTTCGATCGACTAGCGTAATTTGCGCACGGTTTTTGCGACCTAGAGTTCGACCAAGCTTAGTTGCCAACTCAAGACCACCTGCACCGCCGCCTACAACGATAATGCGTGTCACAATGATTTTCCTCTACAAAAATGAATATATGGGGTTCAGCTCGATGCATGACTCACAAACATTTGTGGCATCCATCCAACCGATGAATTCTTGGTTCTTAGAGGTGTCTCAATTACTTGGATTAAAAAACTGCCACTCACCTTGATTCTTTATCTATCAATGACTTGTCAGGGTTTGGCATGTTTATCTGGTACGCATACGACGCCAGAATTTTTTGGGCAAGTTTATTACTCGCTCTCAATTTTTTTTGATATTTATCAAATTATTTTAGTCCGGTTCATTATATAGAGACCAACTTTGAAGGCAACCAAAATCCGTGTAACGAGTACGGATTGACTACTTTTCGACTACTCTACAACAAGGTGTTCGTGCTACATAGGAGGGAAGTAAGAAAACGGTAAGGAGAACACAATATTCAAAGCGTTAAACCAAGAAAATGTGCCTTTCAAAGAGACAGTGGCTCGGCATACTCAAGAGAAGGAATCGCAGCAAAGCAGCCGATAAAAACGCCGCTTTACTGTCTACACTCAACATTAATAAGTATTTTTAAATGCCTTTATCGCTTGTAAATGATGAGAGATTTTTTTGAACTTATGAGACTGAGTTTCATCCCAAATGATTTGATAGTGTTTTTCTAGCTCAGCTGCCGTTTTCGAATTGTCATGCACTTCATCATCTTTAGAGAGAATCACTAAGCAGTGAGCTTGATTTTTCGCTCGAAACTGATCAACACATTTTGTTGCGATATCTTCGTACTCTTCTGGGCGATCGATTCGACCAGCCATCGTTTTTTCTGGGTGCAAGTTCGGGTTGAACATCACTTGCTTGATACCGCATAGAAAACCAATTCGCTCAGACCAGTAACCACCTAAACCTACCCCACAGATTAACGGGTTTGGGTCATCAGATTGATCGATAACTTTAGACACTTCTTTTAACAAGTGTTGCATGTCGTGCTTTGGGTGAAGGGTGCTGTAATTGATAAAACGAACGTCGTCGTCGATAAATTGCAGTTGAAGAACTTTTTCGTGGTTACCCGGGCTTGTGCTGTCAAAGCCGTGTAAGTAAATAATCATCTGTACCTCTCCCTGTGTGTATCTGGTACTTTTATTAAAACTACCACTATTTCCTTACTGTTAAAGGGGAAAATATCACGAGTTCTCAAAACAGTGATCTTCCATACACAATGAGCCTTTCAACTCATACGCACTGTTTAAGTATTGTTCATCTCCCCACAATTTATAGGCAAGTAGATACCAGAGCATCGCCATCACCAAGGTTCTTGGTTGCCAAGCGTGTACACCTCTCAGCCAAAGAGACACATCTTCGATACCTCGAAGTTGGCAATACTGCTTTACCGCTTCTTCCACAGGCGCATTCGCGACCTGAATAGTTAAGGTCAAATCAAGCCTAGGGTCAGCAATCCCGGCATACTCCCAATCAATGACTTTCACCCCACTCTCCCCTCGCACTAGGTTGTAACACCCCAAATCGAAGTGACATAGGGCAAGCGGAACAGGTGCAACGTTCGGTTCCGTGCGCCACTTCATGTACAAAGCCTCAAACTCCGTACCCACATACTGACCATCAAGCTCAAGCCAATAATGATCGATGCGAGAAATATATGAAAATGGAACCAAAGGAATTGCGCTTATCGGATATTGATGAATCTTCGCCGCAATGGATAATAAATCGCTTAGTGCTAAGCCTGACTCCGTCAGTGCCTCTCCTTCTATCCATTCCACCAGCAACCCTTGCTCATGAATAAAAACTGGCTTGGGGCCAATTTCCAATGAAGAGACTGCATTCAGCACTTGATATTCACTGTGACGAGAAATTGAAAAAGCCTTGCAGACATGACTGGTCGGTCGCCAGATGTATGCAAGGCCTTGAGAAGATTCCAACCGCCAACAGCGGTTGGTTAGCCCCCCGGTAACAGTTTGTACTTTTACCGGAGGCTCCGTAAAGAAGCCATCGAGAGCATTAAGACTCGGATCTAACTGTTTTGCTTGTTGCCAAGAAAACCATGCCATTGATGACTTCTCCACCCTGTTCGATTAAAGACCGAATAGGCTCTTAGATTGCGCTTTACGAATTTCAGTTTCATCCGCCCACTCAATCAAACCTGTTTCTAGGTCCATTAGGCGCATGGTCATCTTGTAGTATACATCTTTATCGCTACCTGCATTTTTCACAATGCTAGATAGGTTGCCGTAAAGCATGTATTGAGCACCAACCATTTTACCAAATTGGATCGCTGTGCTTTGGTTAACAAGCTCATCCGTGTTTTGGAAGTTAAGTTGTTCACGCACAGACTCAACACGATCCATATCAACAAAACGGAACTTACCTGAGTTCAACATCTTAGTAGAGATCGTGTCAGTAATGGATTCAGTGTCAATATGTTCACTGGTTTTGTTCTTAATTCGCTCAACAAAAACGATAGGACGTTGGTCACGAGTAATTGCTGCTACAGAGCCCGACATCATCATGCTATCCACCATTTCAGCCGCGATTTTTTGTAAATCTGTTGAGCCAAAATCGATAGTCGTGGTTTCTGTTGCTTGCGCATCGCCGTAAGAGACTTTGTTAGAACAGCCACCTAAAATGACGGCAAGACCTAAAAGAGCAATAATACTTTTTTTCATGAGAGTTCCTTAGTTTTTCAATACCAGCGCATCGTTAGCGCGGCAGCTTCGGCAGAGCCGTTAAGATTAATCGTCTTGTGCTTCTCTAATTTGCACACGGAATTTTGTGCCATTTGGATTCACAGTAACTTCAGATAACGTGACTTGCTCAAATCCTCGCACAATCATTTTTCGCCACGGACCAGGTTTGGTATTCACTTCTAAACCATTGTTGTCATACCAATAAAATCGGTAAAGAACGTGCTGATCACCTTTGTAATTGCTACTCAGCTGCACGACTCCTCGTGGGCGATCATCAACGTAAGTGGTGGTGATGTTGTCAACTAATAAGCGACTACCTAAAACGTTATCATTAAAAAATACTTTTTGCGTTTGGCCATCAATTCGAATACCAGCCGTGTTTTCGGCGCATCCAACTAAACCAATAGCCATTGCTAAACAAACAAGCCATGCTTTCATTACAGTCTCCCTAGCTGTTTATGCCACACGGTTGAGTGTGCTCCCTGACGAGATACCCATACCAATGTAGTCTGCTGTGCAGGCACTTCAAACTGATAGGTTTGATCACCCAAGTTTAAACTTTGTGTTCCCGGTTTCACGATTTTTGAAGCCGTTTTCACTTGCGCTGGCAATGTTTGCCAACTTCTCGTATCTGGCTGTTCGGTCAATGTGTTCCATACATTGAAAAGTATGTTGCCCACATCATCGCCTTTTTTCGCCGCCTCTTTTCGGATTCGATCTTTTGCCCAAACACGAAGAGCTTGACGGATCACTATTGTAGTAAGACGTTCATTAAGATCGTTTTGCGCCATCGCATTAACATCAACCAGCGTACTGGAAGATAATACCTGACCATTTAAAACAACATCGCTAAAACGTTGAGCACCTCGGTTCTGATAATAAGGAAGCGCCAACGAATAAATCGCGCCATTATCGCGACTGTCGTAAATCGGTAAATCAATACGCCACCCTTTCATCGCCTCAACAACACCCTGCTCATCAATAACGATGACTCGCCCTTGTGACTGAGTTAATCCAGAAGGTGCTTTGCCATACCGCTTCTCTAGCATGCGCAAGTCTTCACGCATGCCTAACTTCTTAGCAGCGTATAAGGTGCTTTCTACAACTTGCTTGTTGTCTGGCATTACAGCGAGTGCTCGTCGGTAATCAACATAAGCACTGTTTAAGTCTCGCGACGCTTCATATAACAAGCCAGAAAGATAGAACAGATAACCATTTTGTACCGCGCTTAGTTTTTTACCAGCATCAGGGTAGTTCGCTAATACACTGCCTAAATTGGCAGACATGCCTTGCTTGTTAAGGTCTTTCTCTGCTGCTTTTAGCTCTTTTTCACGCGCATTTCTTGCCGCTTCCTGAACTTGATTAGCTCGACGCACTTCAACTAGTGCTCCTTCTAAATCGTTTTTCTGTAAGTAATTTAGTCCTAGATACAGGTGCAAAAAGCCAAGTTCGTAATCGGCGGGATGATAATCTTGGAGATTGTCGTTCACTGCGAGAGAGCCGACGCTCGTTGCCGTGTCTGACACAGATATCGTCGCTCGATCTTGTTGAACACGTACGGCACGATCGCTGCTTTCTAGCGCATTCAAACTTGTTGGGTAATCTTCAGCAAGAAAAGAGATGCGACCTTTTTCAAAATTGCCAAGTATCTCGCCACCCACTTCACTTGATTGAAGTTGTTTTGCTTTGGCATATTCCCCTGCAACAACGGCTTGATAAACTTCTTGATTCTGGTTGCTGTAATGACTAAACAGATTGCCCGCAGATAAATTCGCGCAGCCAGAGGCCATTAAAGCCCAGCTCATCAGCCCTAACAGCTTTACACCTAGTTTCACATTTATCTCCACAAATGTGTCATTCGACAGGAAAAAGAAGTGGGTGAATCGCCACCCACTTTTAAAAGCTTAGCTCAATACCATTGGACCTAGAGGGCGGCCGCCTAGTAGGTGCATGTGAATATGGTAAACCTCTTGGCCACCATGTGGATTACAATTAACGATCAGGCGATAGCCGTCTTCAGCAATACCTTCTTCTTTCGCCAACTTTCTAGCAACAGTGAACAAACGCCCCATCATTGCTTCATCTTCAGCTTCTACATCATTCGTTGTTGGGATCAGTTTATTCGGAATAATGAGAATATGGCTTGGTGTGCGAGGGTTAATGTCGCGAAACGCAGTCACCAAATCATCTTGATAAAGGATATCGGCAGGGATTTCCTTGCGAATAATTTTACTAAAGATCGTTTCTTCCGCCATGAGGACTCCATTTTATAAACGTAATTAGACCCCAATTAGTATGCGCCAACCAAAAGCGGAGCTCAATAAAAACAGTGTTCACTTAACATTATTAATCAAATGCTAATTAACGAAGCTTTTTTTGTCGTGTGCGTCATAAAATGCGCATCACAAACTGAATACAATCCAATGAATTTTGTTACTTTTTTAAGACAATTATTATTTTTATACCCAAGTAAATTCAAAAATACTTGGGTAGCTTGTCTATTTTTGGGAGAGGAAGCTCACTTATGCGAGGTTCAGTTATTAAAAGGATGTATGCCGGCTTTGCACTGATCATCATCCTATTTGCCGTCACAATTGCCATTATGATGGGAGGAATGAGTGATATTCACGGAAAATTTAGCACGGTTTCTAAATCATCCCTACCGTTGGTATCGTTATCTAATCAAACCAGTGTTGAGCTGCTTTCTGCCGACAAATCATTTAAAGACTTCCTGACGACAGAGAATAAACAACGCATGGATGAAATGCGTCAGGAATTTGCTAGATCTCAACAGCGCTTCGAATCCACATTGGCTCAACTGAAAACCGCAAGCCAAATCTACCCTTCTCTTGCCGAACCGTTTTCACAGTTAAAAACGTTAGAGCAGAGCTATTTTACAGAAGCTCTAGAGGCCATGGACAACTACGAAGCAATGTTTGCGGCTCAAGAAGAAGTGCAAAAATCCTCACGCCGCTTCCAAAAACTGAATACCGAACTTTCGGTTGGTCTTAAAGAATATGTGGCAGATCAAACCAGCATTTCTGTCAAAGTCATGGCAAAGAGCTACTTTATCAAGTTAAAAGATGCCGAAGTAATTACCTCTGATGCCCTCGCCAGTTCCAACCCTGAGTTTGTTACGCAAGCCGTAGCTAAAAACCGCAAAGCAGTAACGCACTTGAATTACGCATTCCGCGGGTTGGTGACTCAGCTTCCTGAGCTAGAAAAAGCTTTTGGCGAATCTGTAGAGCAATTTACTCGTGACGTTGGTATGCGTGGCGGTGTGCTAGACCAACATAATAATTACCTCAATGCTCGCGCCGCTTTGTATAACAATATCGCCAACCTAGCAAATAAAGTGGATTCAACCATGGCGATTCTTGAGCAATTCACGACAACCGCAACAGATAAGCTCAATGAATCATTGGCAGACGCAGGTGACATATATTCGGCGGGTGTAACGAAAGCCATCATCATTGGCGTTATTGTCGTTTTACTCGCGACAGCGATTGGCTACCACATCGCACAAAGCGTTCGCGAACCGTTGACTCGTATTCTAAAAGTGTTAGAAAGCCTGACTGAAGGTGATATGACACAGCGTATCGACATTCGCTATAACAACGAATTCAGCCGTGTGAGTGGACACATTAACTCACTCGCCGACAACCTTCACGAGATCTTGGTGAAACTCAACGAAGCGTCAGAAAACCTATCGTCAACCGCGACAACCAACGAACGCACCTCTTCGCAAGCACAAATTAAATTGAGCTCTCAACGCGAACAAACAGCAAACGTCGCTACCGCGATGACAGAAATGTCTCATTCAGTGCAGGAAGTCGCGCAAAGTGCGCAAGGCTCGTTAGAAATGGTGCAACGCGTCGAATCTGCCTCTGAAGAAGGTAGAAATGTTATGAGCAGTAATATCTCAACCATTAATCAACTAGAAACACGTTTGAACGAATCGGTCTCCGCAGTTTCTGAGCTACAAAAAATGAGTGGTCAAATTGGGTCTATCCTTGATGTGATCCGCAACATTGCGGAGCAAACCAACCTACTGGCATTGAACGCGGCAATTGAAGCGGCTCGCGCTGGTGAACAAGGTCGCGGCTTCGCGGTAGTGGCAGATGAAGTACGAGTACTCGCATCAAGAACGACTCAATCAACCACTGAAATTGAATCCATGATCAGTAATCTGCAAGCTAGCTCGCAATCGGCGAACCAAGTCATACAAAGCTGTATGAGCGATATGGAGATGTCGGTTGAGCAAGCATCAAAAGCGAACAGCTCAATGGAAGAGATCCAGGCGCTAATCATCGAAATCAGCCAAATGAGTACGCACATTTCACAAGCAGCAGCAGAGCAAAGTGAAACATCAACAGACATTGCTCGCAGCATTGAAGATATCAACAGTATCGCCGATGAAAGTTTCCAAGCCATGTCGAGTATCGCACAAACCAGTGAATCACTGACCCACTTGGCTCATCAGCAAAATGAATTGGTCCACCGCTTTAAGTTATAAATACTTTATAACTAAGAGCATTAATTAGTGCAATCAACTGTATAAGGGCGACTTTTTGTTAAGTCGCCCTTGTTTTTTGTCGGCCATGTCTACATATGATTAATAAGGCCAGCTCATCCCCTTGCACAACTCTTTTCGAGCGGCCTCATAAAAAGGAAAATCTATGGCTGTTCATGTTGGTATTATCGACCAAGACCCAGTGAGATTGGTCACTCCTCTATTAGATAATCGTACGCTAAGCACACATATCGTCTTCATCGGAGACAAGAGCCAGTTAGATATATTTGACCGACTGAGTGCCGTTTTAGATCAACGAGAAATTACTTCTGAATTTTTTGAAATTCCATCCGCTGTTAATACATCTCTGATCAAACAAGCAATTCAAAAACTGGCAAAAGACCTCCATGAACGCGGCGAAGATGTAAAATTGAACGCGAGCTGTGGTCTTCGTCATCGCTTGTTGTCGGTGTACGAAGTTTTCCGTACCTATCGCTGGCCAATTTTTGTGGTAGAGCCTAGTAGCGATAAGCTTTGTTGGTTATACCCTGATGGCAAAGAAGATACCCAAGTCGAAGATCACATTACGATTGCAGATTACCTCACTATCTTTGGTGCACGCGGCGAGTTTCACCACGTTGATTTACCACCTCTTCTTGATAAAAAATTGTATGAACTTGGTGAACGATGGGCCTCAAATGCGCTTGAGCTTGGGCCAGGTCTAGCAACACTTAACTACCTTGCAACCACATGCCGCAAAGAACAAAAGCTTGATGTCGAGCTCTCCGAAAAACAGCAGGGCTACCGTGAGCTCAACATGTTGCTTTCAGATTTAGTAGAAGCAGAAATCGCCACCTACGAGAATGGCGTTTTAACGTTTGCAGATGAAGATGCTCGACGCTTTTCAAACGGTGAGTGGTTAGAGACTTTGGTTCACAGCACCGTGAAGCAAATCCAAGACACCATGCCGACGATCCAAGATCGATCGTTAAATGTTCAGGTTTATCGCAAACTTGGTGAAAGTGAAGTACGCAATGAGTTAGATGTCGCAACAGTTGTAAACAACAAGCTGCACATCATCGAGTGCAAAACCAAAGGCATGAGAGATGACGGCGACGATACTTTATATAAGTTAGAATCGCTTCGCGATCTATTAGGTGGCTTACAAGCGCGCGCAATGTTGGTGAGCTTCCGTCCTCTTCGTCACAATGACATTACTCGTGCTGAAGACTTAGGGCTAGCCCTGATTGGCCCTGATGAGCTTAAAGATTTAAGAACGCACTTAACGGCTTGGTTTAAAGACGCGGGCGGTTCAGACGAGATATAGTGCCATTAAGAAAAGCTAAAATTCACAACGATAAAAAGCAGCATTAATGCTGCTTTTTTTATACCTAAATTTTAGCTGTACGCATTTCTATAAGTAGAAAAAAACCAGAGGTTAGCCTCTGGTTTTTTCTGTTTGTTTAAATGCCAACTATAGCGGCTTAAAGCATTTTACGCGCTGCTTCTACAACCACTTTAATTGAACGCGCTTCCGTTTCTTTCAGAGTTGAATGATCTGGAATCTCTTTTTGTGTACGGTTGATGATAACACCAGCCACACAACCCGCTTTTAAACCAGAGCTCGCACACATTGTTAGCAGTGTTGCAGACTCCATCTCGAAGTTAAGTACGCCCATGTCTTGCCATTCTTGCATAGAGCCTTGGAAACGCTTAACAACACGACCAGAGAACGTATCGTAACGTTCTTGACCAGGGTAGAACGTGTCGCTTGATGCAGTCACACCCATGTGAACCGTAGCGCCAGACTCTTCTACCGCTGCTTTCATTGCGGTTGCTACTTCAAAGTCAGCAACTGCTGGGAATTCCATAGGAGCAAAGTGTAGGCTCGCACCGTCAAGACGAACTGACCCCGTCGTTACGATCATGTCACCCACGTTTACATGCGGTTGAATTGCACCCGTTGTACCAACACGTAGGAAAGTGCGAACACCAAGCTGTGCCAATTCCTCAACTGCGATAGAGGTAGAAGGACCACCAATACCTGTAGAACAAACCACAACAGGTTTACCGTCTAGCTCTGCACGGTATAGCGTGTATTCACGATGGCTTGCTAGAAATACTGGATTTTCCATTTGTTCTGCGATTTTTTGAACACGCGCTGGGTCACCAGGAATGATCGCTAGAGTCGCACCATTAAGATCAGCTTCAGTAATACCTAAATGGAATACAGCTTGAGACATAAGTCGCTCCTTATTGTGGCTTGTTTTATGAACAATAAGCTCATTAATCAGTTATTGGGTACAGATGCACTGTAGCGAACCTTTCACCAACATAGAGTGATCACAATCACAATGACAAAATGTAATGAAAATGAAATTTCAAACAAAACTGGTATTGATCACACTTTAAGGGGCATTAGATCATTTTGTTGCATAGCAATGCGTGATTTCAAGGACGAGAAAAACGTCTGATCGCATCAGGTGAATACGGTTAAAAAAAGCCCGATACACGAATGCCTCGGGCTATTAATGAGTGGGATCAATGGTTAGGTCAGTTATTTAATCTGCTTGGACTCAAAACGAAGTAATCTCAACGCATTCAATGTCACCAGTGCTGTTGCACCACTGTCGGCTAATACAGCAACCCACAACCCAGTAACACCAAGTAAACTTGTCACTAAGAATACACCTTTCAAACCTAGCGCTAACGCGACATTCTGACGAATGTTACTTAGCGTCGCACGCGACAGTTCTATCATGGCAGGTAGCTCAATCAAACGGTTGTGTGTTAACGCCGCATCAGCTGTCTCGAGCGCAACATCCGTACCGCCTCCCATCGCAATGCCGATACTCGAAGCTTTCATGGCTGGAGCATCATTGATACCGTCTCCCACCATCGCAACGGTATGTTGTTGTGATAGCTTCTCGACGTAATGCACCTTGTCTGCAGGTAACAAACTCGCTTTATAATCCAAGCCTATTCTATTTGCCATTGCTTCTGCACTTCTCGGGTTGTCACCCGTTAGCATCACCGACGTGACCCCAAGTTCCTTCAACATTGCGATGGCTTGCTGGGCATCTGAGCGCAATGTATCTTGCCATGCGATCACGCCAATGACCTCGTCATCGTAACGAACAATGACAACCGTTTTACCTTGTTGTTCCAACGTAACCACTTGCTCTTTGGCTTCCTGAGAAAGTGGAAAGTCTGCCTTTGAAGGCGTGACCACTTGGACCATTTTTCCATCGACGTAACCAGTGACACCAGAGCCTACTTGCGCGGTTTTATCCAACGCTTCAGGAATAGTAAGCCCCTGCTCTTGCACTTTGGTAACTAAAGAAACCGCTAGAGGATGACTTGAACCAACCTCGATTGACGCAGTTAGGCTAAGTAATTTGTCTTCATCCATATCAAAAGCAAAGACGTCAGTCACTTCTGGTTTACCTTGCGTCAGTGTCCCAGTTTTATCAAATGCGACAGACTCAACCTTGCCAAGCAACTCAAGCGCCGCTCCACCTTTGATCAATGCGCCCCGCTTAGCAGCTGCCGCCAAGCCAGAAGTGATCGCCGCAGGCGTTGAAATTACTAATGCACATGGACAAGCAATCAACAGCAGGGCGAGTCCTCGATAGATCCACGTTTCCCACGGTTGGGCAAATAGTAATGGCGGCGTAACGATAACCATAAGAGACACCAGCATCATTAGCGGCGTATACCAACGGCTAAATTTATCAAGAAAGCGTTCTAATGGTGCCTTACGGGATTCTGCTTCTTCAATCAAATGAAGAATTCGGTCTATCGCATTCTCGCCCTGACGGGAAGTCACCTGTAAACGAACCACTTTATCGACAACCACAGCCCCGGCCATCACTTTGCCACCGGTTTGATGTTCAACGGGAACAGATTCTCCCGTTAACGCACTTTCGTCAAAACTCGCAAGCGCATCTTGCAAAACACCGTCGGCAGGCAAACGACCTCCGGGTGCGACTTCTATGATATCCCCTGGTTTAAGCTGAGCAGCTGGTACTTCTTTACGCTCTCCATCAATAATTAAAATTGAATTTTCTGGGACTAAGTCCATTAACGCCTGGACACCGCTTCGCGCGCGAGATGATGCATATGCTTCTAACTTTTCACCAATAAGGAAAAGCAATAACACCATTGCGGCTTCGGCGGTTTCACCTAAATATAAAGCGCCGAGCGCCGCTACACTCATTAACGTTTCAATCGCAAAAGGCGTACCGCTACGCGCCAACTTAAATGCTTTGAGCGCGATTGGGTATAAACCAAGTAAACACGTCAAAGTGAATAACCAAGCGCTTATTTGAGGGTCGATCTTAGAAATTACTGCCGCAGTAGCCATTGCACCAGCAATCGAGAGAATTTGGATGTTGTCTCTTATGACGCCAAGCCAGCCTTTCTTTGTAGTGCTTGGTTTTGGAGCATCCAGTGAAGAGAGCGGGAAACCCGTTTTTTGGGCTGTCTGCTCTATCGTAGCTATCAGCTCTAGACCATCAAAATCGACGACCAGTTTTTCTGTTGCAAACAAAACCTTGGCTTGGCTGACGCCTTGTAAAGACGTAATGGCTTTCTCAAGCTTTTGCGCACAAGATGGGCAATCCATACCTGACACAAGCCAAGCGTTCCGAACGGAGGAATTACTCTCCCTTGTGGGATCGTCTTCCTCGCCTGTGTCAACGCTGCAGCCTCCTCCACTACAGCAAGAGCTTTCAGAAACATCAACACTGGCCTGAGAGATATTGAGCGAAGATTTTACTGGCGCACAGCATGACTCGCTTGCACCAAGCGGCACCGCAGTTTTGATTTTGCTAGATTGGCAACCTTGATGTTTTGTACACATAATTTTTTCCTTATTGGTATCGGTGATTTACCTATTGCTAAGGATAAACCTTAGAGTAAGCTCCAAGGTCAAGATAAATTTGTACAGTTCGGCGATAGAAAATAAAAAAGACGCCGAAGCGTCTTTCCAAACCAGTTTAAAAGCAATATTCCGTAAAGTTTAAACAGAGAGGTTAAACGGGATGCTTAAAACACTCATTTAATGTCATTCCTATGGCACGCAGCACGTCTCTTCTTGTGATAACACCAACCAACTTACCTTTGCCATCCACCACTGGATACATTTTCGGCTTTCCAACTTTCATCATGTCAGCCAGTTCAATTACTGACATTTCTGGAGAAACAGATAAGACATCATCATGCATACACTCTTGTACCGTATGTGTATCTTGGCAGTGATAACTTGCTTTCACCAACTTATCTAATAAGTCTTGCTCCGATAAAAACCCAACCACTTTTTCATTTTCATCAATGACAGGGCCACCTAGTGTGACACTTTGCATTACTTTGTTTAAAGCTGCCGAAAGTGACATATCTTTCGTGAAAGTCACCGCTTGCAACGTCATGTAATCTTTTACTTTTAATGAATGCATTCTTATCTCCTTAAGGGCATTTTATTGCGGCCTTTAGATAAGTGTCGCCTAATTTCCTGATTTTACTAAATGGAAAGGAGTAATTTTATTTATAGGCACAGCCTATTGAACTAAAACAAATAACTCACCGAACAACTTTCACTGTATTTCGTTAAACGCAAGATTTAGCCAGGCTGATTTTTCTAGGCAATAAATACAACAAAGCCAGTCAAATTGACTGGCTTTGTTATTAAGTAATTGTTGCGTTAGCTATGTTGGCGGCGCATGTTGTCTAAAATAATGCCAGTCGCCATCGCGACATTCAGTGATTCGGCACCGCCAAACGCCGGAATCGTGATCTTATCTGTCACGAATTTTGCTGCGGCTTCGCGCACACCATGAGATTCGCTGCCCATCAACAAAATACCTTCAGCAGCGAAATCCGTTTTATGAACGCTCTCTCCTTCCAAAAACGCGCCATATACTGGCAATTTGGCGTGTTCCAAGTAACTTGGCAAATCCACCAAACTCACTTGTACGCGGCCAAAGCTGCCCATGGTCGCACTGATCGTTTTAGGATTATAAGGATCAGCACAATCTGTACTCGCAATAATGTGCTTGATGCCATACCAGTCTGCAACACGAATAATCGTACCTAGATTACCAGGGTCGGATACACCATCTAGCGCAATCATCAAGCCTTTCGCTTGAGGCTCTTTTACACTCGGAATTTCAACCACAGCAATGGCCGCATTATTGCTCACAAGCGTGCTCGCTTTGGTCAATTCATCAAGCGATGCTTCAACACAATCAAAACGATTTAGCGTACCAGCATTTTGTTCGAGAAATGCCGCTGTTGCAAAAACCTGCTTCACCTTCAATGAACTACTTGCTAGCTCTAGTACGTTCTTTTCACCCTGAACTAGGAATAAGCCATGCGCTTTACGCTGTTTCTTTTGACCTAAAGCACGAAGCAGTTTTAATTGGTTTTTTGAAATCATTAAAGTATCCCAGGTGAAAATGGTTATTCGGCGAGCGTACCCTAAACAATCTTCACGACAGTTCGGTATCAAGCGGATGAGATTATAAATTATACCTAAATAACCTCAAGAAGCTTGATCATCAGAAGACGTTGAACACCAAGCGTAGCCAAAATAAAAGAAGGCTCAAAAACGAAAAAAGCCCTGCGATAACGCAGGGCTTTCAAAGGGTGGGACCCCAGCCACATCCCGGCACACAAGTCACACGCTGCGGCTGCTTCCTTCCGGACCTGACCGAGTTCACGAGCTATTGTTGCGAGAGGACCAGAGCCCCATAATTCTTTTCGAGAGGTCTTGCCTCAATCGATGGGGCGATTATTCAGTATCAGCTCTCATAATGCAAGAGCAAAAACCTTGAATTTCATCATTTCATTACCGTTTGAACAAAACTCGATCAATTCATTCCTTTATGATGAAACCGTGCAGTCACGATAAGAGGAGTCGTGCCGTGAGGACTGCTTACTCATGTACATGTCTTCATCAGCCAAATGCATCGCTTGCTCTAAGCTCATGTGACGTTCCCTTTTTGCAGAGAAACCAATAGAGATACTTATAGACTCCAAATCACTACATAATTTGCCTTTCACGTCGATTCTACTGAGCTCTCTCATTGCTCTAGTTAACTCGGCTTGCGTTGGATAACCCAGCAATATGAACTCATCCCCTCCAATTCGATAACATCTTCCCGACCAGACATAATGAATTTTTAGTGCCAGTAGTTGTAAAACTTCGTCCCCAGCGCGATGCCCATAAGTGTCATTGATTCGTTTGAAATGATTAATGTCTAAGTAAAGTATGGATAGATCTTTGTTTACTCCTTTTCGATACTTTACTTGCAACGCACGACGGTTCCTTAACCCTGTTAAGTTGTCAGTGTTCGATTGACGGTAAAGATAAAGCGAAACACAAATAGCAAACAATAATACAAAGATAAACACAGCTTGTGTTTGCGTCGCTAATCGAATCTCATATTCAAGTGCGGTACGCCAATCTGGGCGTACATCGTACTGAGCAATGATCTTATCAACTTCTAACATCGCTATCGCTCGACTGAAGAAAGGCGCAAGCATGGCTCCTTTTTCATTCGCGACCAATCCAACAGAGAGTTGTGACTCATAAAACTCGCCAATAGCGGTATCCTGCTCTATCGGAACCAGTTCACTGAGACGTAAAAAATGATTGAGCATCGCCGTATCCATCGGAATGTAATCGACTTCTTCATTTAATAGCCCCTGAATGAGCTCTTGTTGAGTACGATAACGTTTGAGTTCTTTTAGCGGTAACAGTTGCGTCATCATTTGATCGAAAAAGTCATCCTTAACTACGCCAATCCGCTCAGATATCAACTGTGAAACATGAGAGTATGTGCTCGGCTTGTAACCTAAACGCTTGACCATCACCGATGCTGGCGCGTAATGGGACTTTGGAAAGTAGCTAAATGCGCGCCGCTCACGGCTGACCGTTAACGGCGCCAAAATTTCGAAATTACCTTGGATAAACTCATGGTACATAGAACCCCAGCTTTCACCAGGCTCACTAATGATCAAGCAGTTTAAAGCCAAGATCTCACAGCTTCTCAGAACTACATCAGCCGTCATCCCTTCGACACTACCATCTGCGTTGTATACAACATATGGAAAGATAGATTCGAGCTTAATCCGTATTGGTTCATTAAAATCAAGGGGCAATAAACGGATAGACTCACGCAACGCTGCTCGCCTTAATTCAAATTGATACTGGGAAATTTCTTCGCGAAGCTGCTTTTGCACCGCTTCCCCGTGAATAAACGTAGCGAACGTGTCCAACTCCTCAAGATGATGATCTTTTTTACTGATGATGGATACGGGCTTTATCGAAATCTGATCATTGAGCATCTTGGCGTCAAACCCCTCCATCAGCATCGGCTTTAGCTGGTTAATGGCATCGACAACGCCGTCCACAGCACCTGAACGTAGCAGTGTTACTGCTTGTTCGTGACCTTGATAAGAGATCTGTTCTAGACCAGGGTAGTGTTGTTTAAGTAATTGGGCATAAACTGTATCTTTGGGGACGCCAACACGCGAAATATCACTCAACGTCGAATCTTTTAAGCCAAAGAGGTAGGTATATTCGATATTTGTTGGGCGGGAATAACTAAAACGTTGAGCACGTTCTTGTGTGTAAGTGATATTCGCAGCAAAGTCCGCTTCCCCATTCGCTACTGAATTTAGAATGGCATCAAAGCTGGAGTAGTTTACGTATTGAACGGTAAAGCCAAACTCCTTTGAAGCAGCATTGAAAAGAACACGAGTGACGACATCATCCGCTTCAGTCGCGACTTTATAATGAGCAATTAAAGGGGCTTCGGCTTTTACATTCAAACTCAAGAGGCAACATGCAAAAAGCAACAGTGTTCGAGCAAAAGTTGTCATGACAAACTTATCTTAAATCAACCACTTATATTGTGGTTATTATTATTGGAAGTGTAGTAAATATGAAATGAAGAACATATACTAATCTCCATTTTGTTCCACAACCAATTCGATACTCTGCCGCACATGTCACTTTTTACCTGACTAAAAACTCATAATTCAGCCTGTTCATCGCTACTACGTAAAATATAGTCAGTCATCCAAGCCGTCCCTAACAAACAGATCCAAACCACGAAAACAGGGTTTGGCACATCCGTGGTCGGGCTGACGACTAAAGCGGCAAAACCCACAGTCGGCAATGTCCAACATAATAATTTGCTCCAACGAATGGTATGTTGAAGCTTCGCAAGTGCTTCCATTGACGCTAACATTCCCGTCAAACTTAACGCCATAAGAACGGCGTACGGTAGGCCTGCAATCCACAATGGGAGCAACAAAAACAACGGCCACCAGCTGTGTTTATTGGATGGCGTCCAATGCGCAGCCGACCACCACATCGCCATAACCGCAATGGTTTGAACCACTGTAACCCAAGCAGACCCATCCAGCTTACCGCCTTGCTGTGTGACCATAAGACCAACTTGCAGTGTAAGTACAATAAGACCAGCGGTGAGCAACACGCCTAAAGAGCTTCTACGAGAAAACACCACCATTAAAAGTGGGAAAAGGATCAAAACACCAACCGACAAAGCAATTGGCTGCATTGAGAGTGTCGCACCAAAAGCCATCATCGCGCCCAGTAATACTAGGCCAGCGAACCCACCTTGTGGCAGAACCCACAGCGCGGGGATCATAAGTGCAAGAACGGGAATGTCACCCTCGCTCAAACTCATCGCCCGAACGCAGACAACAGCGAGTAAGGTCGTAACGAAAAATTGAAGTGTCGATAAAATCATAGCGCCTCCTGGCTTCCCCACCTACTTGGTAACTCAACGGCAAAAACTGGGATTGAAAGTCGTTGAGAGGGTCTAGATTCAAGCTTAGCTTGCGTTTGCTTCATGCTGTTTAAGGCTCATCAACCAACGACACTAAAGAACAGAAAATGTAATTCTTCAAAGTGAGTCGCTGGCAACACAAGGGTTAAGAACCGTTAGCAATATACAAGTCCAATGGTTTACCATTCCTTAGTAATCCAAAATAGACACTTTTGAGTATGGACCAATTTTTAGCGCAAATCTTTGCTGTAATTCACCAAATTCCAAAAGGAAAAGTCTCCACCTATGGGGAAATTGCAAAAATGGCCGGTTATCCGGGCTATGCGAGACATGTTGGTAAAGCACTGGGTAACCTACCAGAAGGCAGCAAACTCCCCTGGTTTAGAGTGGTAAATAGCCAAGGAAAAATATCTTTAAAAGGCAGAGACTTAGAGCGACAAAAAAAGAAATTAGAAGCAGAAGGGATTGAAGTCTCGGAAGTTGGCAAAACTTCACTTAAAAAATACAAATGGCAGCCTTAAGCTGCCATTTTTTGTTCTCAGTACGTCGTATTAACGTGTGCCAACTAGACGAATATCTAACTGGTGAGTTTGTGCTTCATCTGTAATAACACCGTTATGTGTGTCACTGATAAAACGCAGCTTTCCATCTACCTCAATACGAGCACGAACGCTGTAACGATGGTTTGGTTTGATTTCATTGCTGTCATAACTCAACTCAAAAGAAAGAGGAACTTGCTTACCTTCCGTTTCGAATGTCTGTTTCGCCAACACTTTTGCTGGCGCATCCGCCAAGGACACATCTTCTAACGCAATAGTAACCACTGCGTTTGGTGGCAAGGCAATCCGCTCGCGATAAGCCACTGTACCTGTAATCGTCTTCATTGACGCCTCTGTAGATTCCATTTCTGTATGTTGAGAAGTTTGGCAACCCACTAACGCAGCCCCAAAGAGTAGAGAAGTAACAAGTAGTAGTGTTTTTTTCATATATTCCTCGAAAAGAGCATTAAACCGAAGCAATTATAGGTGTGGAATATAAAACTGTCTGCTTCCTGTCACTTTATTTGACAATAGTTTGACTGAGTTAGAATTTATCAAACAATTGATTTTGTTTCATAATTGGAACAATACTATTTCTAAGTTACTCAATAATTCTTAACTATGCCACTTCACAAGAGTGAGGCTGTTGAGGTAACTTGGAATGAAAGACAACGGTGAGGAGACACAATGAGTAAACCACTACGAGAATTGCTCAGCCTACTACAACTCGAAAAATTAGAAGAAGGCTTGTTTCGTGGCCAAAGTGAAAACCTAGGTTTGCCTCAAGTTTATGGCGGTCAAGTAATTGGGCAAGCACTTTCTGCTGCGCGCTACACCGTTGAAGAAACACGCACGGTACACTCCTTCCATAGCTATTTTTTGTACCCTGGCGATCCAGAAAAACCTATTATTTATGACGTAGAAAATCTGAGAGATGGCCGTAGCTTTAGCACTAGACGCGTAAAGGCAATTCAAAATGGACGCCCTATTTTTTACCTAACCGCATCCTACCATGGCGATCAACCTGGGTTTGATCATCAAAAAGAAATGCCAGATATCCCTGGTCCAGAAAACTTTGCCTCAGAGAGTGAGCTCGCAAGCCATATTGCAGAATTTCTACCCAAACGCTTACGCAAAACATTTTGCGGGGAAAAGCCAATCGAAACTCGCCCCGTTACGGTTATCAACCCTTTGAAGCCCAAAAAAGCAGAACCCAAACAGTACCTTTGGATTCGTGCTAATGGTGAAATGCCAGAGAATCAGCTAATTCACCAGTACCTTCTGGCCTACGCATCCGATTGGGGATTCCTTGTGACAGCAATGCATCCACATGAAGTCTCATTAATGACGCCTAACTTTCAAGTGGCCACCATTGACCACTCTATCTGGTTCCATCGTCCGTTTAAGATGGATGAATGGCTTCTATATGCGATAGAGAGCCCAACGGCGAGCAATACTCGTGGGTTGGTCCGTGGCGAAATATACAACCAGCAAGGTCACTTAGTGGCGACCGCCGTGCAAGAAGGGGTGATGCGCTACACGAAATAGCTCGTGTTCGCCAGACGAAAAAAGGAGTGCTGTTCCGCACTCCTTTTTTAATGGGTATCAAACGATGATTAATTTGGTTGATACTTCATGTTAATAACCGACCATTCGTAAAGTGATTTCGGGTAACCATATTCGCCTTTCCCGTAAATGACATTTGGGTCGGCATAGAATCCACCTTTATTCGTTGCTAAAAATTCACGAACCCCACGACGGTAAGTAATCACAGGTGCTACTAACTCATACTCTACCTTTTCCATCTTCGAGTCATCAATTATTAAGAACCGAGTCATACGAATCGTGCTGCCGTTGGTGCAGTACCCTGGGTCATCATAGTCAATTGCTTCAAAAGGCTTGAGATCATCTTCGAACAGCTCTGATGTACATCCATCAAATCGAGCTAAGTGTACCCACGCTCCTTTTATTAGAGTTTGGTCATCGTTACCCACCGGCTTGAATGCAAGTAGTGCAATCTTACCTTTGCCGTATAATTTCAATTCTTCGTCCGTTGGCTCACGCACTGAACGAACGTTCATCAAACCAAACTCACTTTCTTCTAAGTTAGAAAACTCACGTGCATTTAGCGTGCTAAACAATACTGTTTGTTCAGTTTCAAGCAATGTATATTGATCCGCAACACCTTCATCTGCAAAGCTTAGATACAGCTGGACTTTCTTACTTTCCAACGCTTTGTAATCTCTAGATTCTCCTTCCGAAACGTCGAGAGAAATCCAACGTCTTTTTACTGGTGGGAGGTCAAGTAATGTCAGCTCTTCCTTATCAACATCTAATGAAGCGACTCCTTTAATTGTTGAGCTGGATATTTGATAGCTGCGGTTTCCTATTGGTGTACCAAAATCTAGCTTAACCTTTTTAAATGGTTCAAATTCCACCTTCATCGTGGAAGTACTTAAACCAGGGTGCTTCGCTTTGTTAATAGTGCCATTTACGACGATTGTTTTAGCTTTGTAGTTGCGTCCAGTGAGGGTTACCTCTACTTGGTACTCGCCTGCGTGTAAAATCTTCAAGCGCCCCGTATCAGGGGAAACTAACTCGACCACAGGATCTTTTTGGTTAATAAGACGGTAACTTGCCTTCGCAGTCCCACCACTCATCACTGGTGAGATAACACTACTAGCGGAGAATTCTACCGTTGGGTAAGTAACCGATACAGGGTTTGTGCCTTGTTTAATCGTGACCGAGAAACTACTTTCACCCGGATCCACTTTGTCGTCCCCCGCATCCGAAACAATAATTTTTGTGCTACCCGCGTTAAGAATTTGCATGGCACCCGTTTGGCTGTTTAAGGAAACTACATCTGTTGCTGCGTTGTCTGCAAATCGGTACGTAACTTCCCCAACCGTACCAGAGATTTTCGGCGCAACAAATGTTTGGCCAACCTTCCAAATCTCTTCCACATCGGATTGAACTTCAATTCGGCTCGGCGCACTCAAAATTGTCACGTAGACTTTTTGATCAGGACCAACAGTATAATTCGCGCTCTCTTTTCTGCGCACAGTTAGCGTCGCTTTACCCGCTTTATACACATGGAGACGTCCTTCACTAAAACCACCGACAACATCTGGTGCGGTGTTATCTACAATCTCAATTTGCTCGTCAGCACTCAAACCAAAATCACGGTGAAGATCAAAACTGTATTTGTTGCTGTATACAACGTCATAATCGTGCGTTGCCATGGGTTGGCCTTCAGCCTTTGCAACTTTGATGACGACATTAAATTGAATAGGTTGGTAGAACTCCCCACCATCGTCTTCAAACTTAAGGTCGTACTCACCCGCAGTCACTACCTCCAATTTGCCATCAGTCATTCGTAAGCCATTAGGTAAGCTGCTAACTAGATTTACGTTACCTTTTTGCCCTTTAAACGCCAGAGGGATTGAAAGATTTGGTTGATAGGTAAGCGGCATTTCAATGTCTTTTATAACGGGATGAGGCGCGCGATTAACTTCAAGATCAAAACGAGTTTTGCTTGCAGGATAATTACGCATGTCATGCTCGTAAATTTCCACTTCAGCAGCACCAACACCTTTGATCAGTAATGCTTCACCATTTTCAGTTTTAGCAACAACGTCTTCACCACGAATGATTCTCAGCTCATAGTCACCGTAGGCGTTCGTCACCTTAGGGAAAATTCGTCCACCTTCCTCATAAGTTGTGACAATATCCGCTGCGCTGATTTCTTGACGCTTGCCTTGTTTTATATCCACAAAGAATTGCGCTGTTTGCTGTTTATCCAGAAACGCGTCGCTGTAAGTTGCAGTCGCTTCAACCGTTAATCGCCCAACATTATGAACAAGAAGCAAACCCGTTTCAGGGTCTAGCAACTCGGCCACCTTGCTGTCTGGTACGCTATTTATTATTTTGTAAGAAATACGTTGCGTTTGAGCTTTATCTAGACGCACTGGTTCTAACGTCAACCCTTCTCGATACTCGTCTTCAAGCAAAGCGAACTGTAATTGCCCCGGAGCTACTGCATGCAGTTTAACCGTAGCGCGAACTTGTTTCGGCAAGTAAAAGTCGTTACCTGAATCAGTAATCAGCACCGATGCCTGACCAACTGAACCTAATGAATATACCGACCCGTTCTCATCAACACGAATCAAGTTATGACCACTTTCTACCTCATAACTCAGTTCGCCTTTTTGGCCACGGACGATCAACGCTTTTCCTTCTGACTCAATCGCATTGAAATTCAGATCACTCACTGAAAGTTCAGTATTGATACCTCGCTCTACAGTCACAGAAAATCTTGCTTCAGAAGATTCATAAGCAGAGCTACTATCTGTAGCAAGAATAGTCGCCGTTCCTGGGCGCAGAATTTGTAGTATTCCTGAGTCATTAATTTTCACGACATTTGGCGGATTAGAATCAATGACTTGGTAAGATACCGACCCATGTACATTGCTCAGTTTTGCTTCAGTAACCGTTCCCACTCCTTCAAACTTCAATACCGTGTCTTCCACTTTTAATTGCGGACGGTTCTGCTTTGTTATCGTAGTTGGTGTCTTCGTATTGTTCGGCTTAGAGTCTCCCCCACCGCCACAGCCAGCAAGTAAAGCTGCGAGAAAAAGCAAATAGTAATTTCTGTTCATTTTTAGTAATACTTTGTTACATACAAGATGGGGCGATAATAATACGATGTTTTATTAATCACTATCCCCATTTTTGAGTACTTTATTACTTAAGTAATTGCTACTGTATTCATCCTAAAAACAAATACTCAAAAATAGCGACCAAATTACATGAAAACACAAAAAGCAAACGTTTAAATCAAACTCTTCCATTAATTTAGTAAAAATTAATATTCAATAAAATAAAACATGAAAAAGAAAGAGAAAAAATTGCGTTATTTTTTCTTTCATTATGATGTACAGGATTAATGGACTGTAAAAACAAATGGTTAATAGAAAATAGAAGAGAGAATAAATATCGTTTATATTTATAAAAATCTGATAGGAAATAGTTTTAAAAGCATAATCAAACTACCTTTTAACATTTAAAATACTAAAAGGTAGAATTAACATTAGATAGAATTCTTATAGGGCGAGTTATTTTAGGATTGGTAACTCTGTTGTGTATTTAATGGACTCCATAGCAAATGTTGAAGTCACATTAGATAGCCCTTTTACGCTATTAACTAACCGCTTATAGAATTCGTCAAAACACTTCATATCTTTGACTAGTACTTTCATCATGTAGTCATACTCGCCAGCCATACGATAAAACTCCATTACCTCAGGAAAGTCACTCACAGTTGTAACAAAATGGTGATACCAACCTTCGGAATGATCAATCGTTTTTAACTGAACAAATGCAATGAAAGATAGCTCGAGCTTTTCTGCACTTAACAACGCCACGCGTTTTTCGATGTAGCCCTCTTCTTCCAACCTTTTCAAGCGCTTCCAGCATGGTGTTGTAGTAAGATTGACTCGCTCAGCCACGTCATTTAATGACAAGGTGCTGTCGGTTTGTAGTAAAGCAAGCAGCTGCTTATCTATTCGATCTAAACTCATTTCTATAAAACCCATAAAATGTAGAAAATTTTTCTACAGATATCTTTATTAAGAGTAACAATAGCAAAGTTTTTCTCGGAAATTATAGATAAATTATCCCTATCTAATACTTATCTATCGATTTCCCAAGGAGAGACGCCATGTGTACTGACCACAATTGGATCAACAATGCAGTGCGTAAAATTGAAGCAGACTTCCAACGTTCTGCTGATACTCACTTATTTAAACTCGAACTACCTTCTCTTGATGGTATCGATATCTATCTAAAAGATGAGAGTACGCACCCTACAGGCTCTCTTAAGCATCGATTGGCGCGCTCATTGTTTCTTTATGCTATTTGTAATGGATGGATTGGTCCTGAAACCACTGTAATCGAGGCGTCCTCAGGCAGCACTGCCGTTTCGGAAGCGTATTTTGCGCGTTTACTTGGCTTACCGTTCATTGCCGTCATGCCGAAAACCACTGCACGTAAAAAGATCGAACAAATTGAATTTTACGGTGGTAAAGCGCACCTTGTTGAACGATCAGATCAGATTTATGACGAGTCTCGACGCTTGGCTCAAGAGCTAAATGGTCACTACATGGACCAGTTTACTTATGCTGAACGCGCTACTGACTGGCGCGGTAACAACAACATCGCGAACTCTATCTTTAGCCAAATGGAGTTAGAAGATCACCCGATTCCTAGCTGGGTAGTGATGAGTCCTGGAACAGGCGGCACATCAGCAACCATTGGCCGTTTTATTCGTTACCAAAAATACGACACTAAGCTTTGCGTGGTAGACCCTGAAAACTCAGTGTTTTACGATGCTTTCCAGTCAGGAAATCACTCATTGAAAGGCGATACTGGCAGCAAAATTGAAGGTATCGGGCGACCACGTGTCGAACCAAGCTTTATTGCTGGTGTCATTGATGAAATGCGCAAAATTCCAGACGCAGCCAGTGTGGCAACCGCCCATTGGGTATCTCAGCTGATTGGGCGTAAAGTCGGCGCATCAACAGGCACCAATCTTTACGGTGTGCTGCAATTGGCTTGTGAGATGAAACAACGCGGTGAGAAGGGTTCTATCGTGACGCTTCTATGTGATTCTGGAGAGCGTTACCTAGATACGTATTATGACTTAACATGGGTAAAAGAGAACATCGGCGATATTCAACCTTACTTAGCTCAACTCGAAGTCATTCAAGCAAAAGGTTGCGTTGAGCCAGCTTGTTGCGGCTCAACTAACGCTTAACGTGCAAACTGGACTTTAAAAAACAGCCCAACTTCATGCGGGCTGTTTTTATCGCTGGGTTTTACTTTTTCTGGCGCGCTTCAAACGCAGCCAATTGTTCTGGCGTTGCCGCTGGTTGATGATTTTGTTTCCATTCATCGTAAGTCATCCCGTAAACACGTTCGCGAGCGTCATCAATATCTAAATCCAAACCGAGATTTTCAGCCTCAGATTTATACCATTTGCTAAAGCAGTTGCGACAGAAGCCCGCAAGGATCATCAGGTCGATGTTTTGTACGTCTTTGTTGGCATCTAAATGCGCCAATAAACGGCGAAATGTCGCCGCGTCTAACTTATCTTGTTCTTCTTGAGTCAAGTTTTTGTATTTGAATTCAGCCACTTTCCTTTCCTTCTCTCTTATTTAACTAGCTTTCGTCACCATATCTAGTTAGTCGGTAGTCATGAGTAAGAAGTATGCTTTAGCGCAACAATTCCCATTCTAAAATCACTACCTTTGATAAAAGCTGATATGATAATTACCATCCATCCTATTGATTAAATTAACATTTAAACAAATCATTACAACGGTCTTTTACCAAGGTTATCGTCTAGTTATGAAAAACGCCATTCTATTATTGTCTGCCTTGACCATTAGCGTGCCAACTTTAGCTGCTCAAGAACAAGCTCATCAATCTTATTTTTATCTGGGTAGTGGTAACGTTGGTTTTGATACACCGTATTTCGGCTCGGATAGAGACAATGAGTGGTCAACACCACATATCACAGTTGGCTGGGGTTACCATGTAAACCAATACCTCGCGTTTGAAGGGGTTCTGCGCTATTCACAAAATGAACTTAAGAACGATGCTCTAAAAACTGACTTAGATCTTCACTATTACCAAGCAGGTATGTCTGCTGTTGTAACGAGTGATGACTTAGGCGATACGCCACTATCACTATTCGGTCGCGTAACAGCGCTTGGCACTCAAGCCGAAATGTACGTACCAAACGAACAAAAAGTCACAGATGACTCAGGCGCACTATTCAACATCGGTGCTGGTGTCCATTGGGATATGAGTACAGATATCTGGTTACGCGCAGAGTACATTTATAATGTCGCGGATATGGGTTTTGAAGATTTTTACGACAGCTACGAAGGTGTACAAATCAGCCTAGGGAAACGCTTCTAACATTAGATAGCACCAAGTTTCCATAATTGAAAAACAAAGAAGCCGAGAGTTTTGCCTCGGCTTCTTTTAGATTCTATAGTATGTCGTCACTTACTGAACAGAGAACGTTTCTGTTGCCTCTTTGTTCACATGGTTGCTTGGTTGACCAGCATCGAGAGAATGTAAAATACCATCTTGACGATCTTTTAATGCATTCGTCAACGTTGGAAGTGCGGTAGTTGCTAGCAACGCCATAACACCTGCAACTAAAACCATTTCGACCATGTAACTACCACGTACTTTTTTCAAGGAAACACCTCAATAATAATAGGCATAGGCTGCTTTCCTAGCATTAAACCTAACAAGACCCAACATTCAGTCAAAACGATGAGCGAGTCCTGTGCCCCTCGAAGAAGTGACGAAATAATAAACAAAAATAATCATTAAATCTATAAGTAATCACTATCTATATAAAAAAACACCGAACAAAAATTGCCCGGCGTTTTCAATCAAAGCTTTACGTGCTACTGCTAGGGGTGGGCAACACGGCCCTTCGTATCATGGCTAATTGCTTTGTTTAACTCTGCTTCTACATGACCTGGTGCTTGTGTTTTCGCCGAAATCAATCGGTACATTGCCGGGATAACAAACAAGGTCACCAATGTCGCAAACCCCATCCCGAAAAAGATAACCGTACCCACGGCAATACGGCTCTCATAACCCGCCCCTGTCGATACGATCAACGGAATTGCGCCAGCAAGTGTGGTAAACGCAGTCATCAAGATTGGACGTAGACGTCGCGCAGCTGCATCAATGATCGCTTTTTCAAACCCAACGCCACGATCACGTAGCTGATTGGCAAATTCTACGATCAAAATACCGTTTTTCGTCACCATACCAATCAACATGATCATGCCAATCTGGCTATAAATGTTCATACCTTGGCCCATAATAACCAAACCAAGGAAGCCACCAAATACACCCATCGGCACCGTAAACATGACCACTAACGGGTTTACGAAGCTTTCAAACTGAGCCGCCAACACGAGATACGCCACTAGTAGTGCCAATGCAAACACAACAGCAACACTCGCTTGGTTCTCTTTAAAGTCTTTCGACTCCCCCGAATAACTCACCGAAATGTCACCCGGTAAGTTGTCGATGGCTTCCTGGTCTAGGTAATTCAGCGCATCTCCTAATGTATAACCTTCCGACAGGTTGGCAGTAATAGTGATGGACTTCTGTTTGTTGTAGTGAGAAAGACGAATAGAGGCCGCCACTTCTTCAATTTTTGTGACCGCATCTAACGTCACTAGCTGACCGCTATTCGTGCGCAGATAAATCTGACTTAAATCTGCAGCATTATTAAAGCTATTTTCATCACCGCGAAGATACACATCGTACTCTTCGCCACGCTCAACATAAGTCGTTTCGCTTTTACCACCGAGCATGATTTCTAGGGTGTCAGAAATGTCTTGAACACTGACTCCTAGCTCTGCGGCACGCTGTCGGTCAACTGTAACCAATAACTCAGGCGTTTTTTCCGAGTAATCTATCTCTGCTCCTTCCATCATTGGTGATTCTTCTGCTTTGTTCTTTAGCATTTCAGCCCAAACAACGAGCTCATCGTAATCAGAGCCGCCTAATACGAACTGAACTGGCTCACTCGAACCACCTTGGAAACCTGGCATAAATGGGAACACTCGAACATCTGGGATACCTGCCAATTCTTTACGTACTTTGTTAAGGGCTTGCTGAGCCGTGATATCACGTTCGTTCCAATCTTCTAGAATCATGATCACAAAGCCTGTCTGGTCTCCTGCCTGGCCACCAAACGCTGGCGTTTGGATGCTGAATGACTTCAGATAACCTTGCCCTAGTAATGGCATCAATCGGTCTTCGACAATATCCATATTGGCTGACATACGATTGTATGACGTAGCATCTGCACCGCGCACAAACGCGAATATCACACCGCGGTCTTCTTGTGGGGTCAGTTGGGCCGGTACCTGATTCATCAAGAAATAGCTACCGCCCAAACAAGCTAGAATCACCAGCGGAGCAGCCCAACGTACTTTCAATGCGCCTTTCAATAATGCGCGATAGCCACTCTCAAGCTTGCTAAACAAGCGATCAACCGCTTCATTGAATCGATTTGGTTTTACATTCGCTTTCAAAATCTGACTCCCTAATACAGGCGTCAGCGTCAGGGCAATCAAAGAGGAGAATATGACCGACATAGCCAGCAATACAGAAAACTCTGTAAATAGTAGACCTACCATGCCATCCATAAAGGAGATCGGTAAGAACACCATCACCAGCACTAATGTTGTTGCTACAACAGCAAAACCAACCTCTCTGGTGCCTTTATATGCGGCGAGTAATGGCGATTCACCGCGTTCAATATGGTGGAAGATATTCTCTACAACCACAATTGCGTCATCCACCACCAAACCAATCGATAATATCAACGCCATCAAGGTGATCAAGTTGATAGAAAACCCAAAGTAGTACGCGGCAATGAACGAAGAAATCAGAGAAACAGGTACCGTAACCGCAGGAATTAAGGTTGCACGAGCTTGGCCGATGAAAATGTACAATACCAAAATCACCAAGCCGCCCGTGATAAATAGCGTGCTGTACACCTCTTCGATTGAACGCTCGATAAACACTGTCGCGTCGTAATCTATCGCAAGACGTGTACCTTCTGGTAAGAACTTCTGGATGTTATCGACTTCAGACCTAACCAGCTTCGCTACTTCTAACGGGTTTGCGTCTGACTGCGGTACCACACCAAGACTGATGTTTACTACACCATCACTTTTGAAGGTTGAGTTTTCGTTTTCTGCACCAATGAAGACATCTGCTACATCTTTTAAATAGATAGGTGTATTGTCGCTTGCGCGTTTAATGACAAGATATTGAAAATCTTCAGGCGTGTTATAAGTACGAGCCGTACGCACGGACATTACTGTTGAGTCGTTGCGAACTTCACCACCTGGGCTTTCTAGGTTCTCACTTCGCAAAGCTGATGTAATATCCGAAGCTGTAACTGAACGTCCAGCCATTAGTTCTGGCTTAAGCTTCACGTACATGACCTTGTACAAACCACCGGATAGATCAATGGAGCTAACCCCAGAGATCAGGCTAAAGCGGTCCATCAATACACGTTCGGCATAATCGGTTAATTGAGTACGGTCCATCTCTGCAGAACTGAGATTGATGTAGAGCGACGCCTCTCCCGAGCCATTGTTCTTATAAACAATAGGGTCATCCGCTTCATCAGGTAGCGAGCGCTGAGCACGAGCTACGGCATCACGCACGTCGCTCACACCTGTGTTGAGATCGTAACCTAACTCAAACGTGATCGTGATACGCGACATGCTGTTACGAGTAGTGGAGCTAATTTCATCAACTCCACTGATCCCAGAAAGCTGGTCTTCCAAAACGGAGGTAATTTGGCTTTCAATAATAGTCGCCGATGCACCCTCATAACGCGTACTGATAGAAACGACTGGGCTTTCTATATCAGGCATTTCACGAACGGCTAATTTGGTGAATGACACAAAGCCAAACACACACAACAGCATGCTCAGAACCAACGCCGCGACAGGGCGTTTAACTGAAACGTCGGACAGTAACATTAGTTTTCTTCCTCATCCGATTCACTGTCATTGCGTGTCACATCCGTGGTGTTCGCTTTTAGTGGCGCGACAATTTCTTTCACTTCGACACCATCACGCATGTTAACAATGCCTTGAACCACAATCTTGTCACCAATCTCAACACCAGATTCGATCACCACCTCGTTACCAACACGAGCACCTAGCGACACTTCTTGACGAGTAGCTTTGTTGTTTTCATCAATTACATATACAAAACGTTTAGTTCCGGAGTATTCAAGCGCTTGAACAGGAATGATTGGCGCCTTAATAGCAGGAAATGCTAGTGAAGCGTTCATCAACATGCCCGGCTTCAATTGATTTTCTGGGTTATCAAACTCAATACGCACGCGAAGATTCAGTGTTTCGGCGCTGATACGCGTATCAATACCTGTGACTTGACCAGTAAAGATCTGGCTACCCCATGCACTGGTTTTAGCGATGACTTCCATACCAATAGAAAGCATCGATAAATAGCGCTCCGGTACTTGTAAATCCAGTTCCATGACGGAAAGATCATCCAACGTCAAAAGTTCAGTACCCGCACTGACCATTTTGCCGCGGCTAAAATCGATAAAACCAACAGTGCCAGAAAATGGAGCAGTAATATGGAGATCAGCTAAATTGGCTTGAGCAGCATCTAGCCTCGCTTGTGCTATTTCAACACTGGCTTTTTGTGCATCGATTTCAGTTTGAGTAATCGCATTCCGCTTAACCAAACGTTGGAACTCTTTTAACTTACGCTGTTCATCTTTTAGATACGCCTTTGCCTCAATCAAAGCGGCTTGAGCCTTATCGTCATCTAACTTAATTAATAACTGGTCTTGCTGAACATTTTGATTCGCTTTAACAGCGATTTGATTCACTTTGCCGGCGACTTCCGATGCGACAACCACAGACTCCGCTGCCTTTAATTTGCCGATAAGAGTTAAGGATTGATTGATCTCGTGCGTTTCTACTTGTTCAGTCACAACGGTAACCGCTGAGCCTCCTCGCATCGCAGCGCAAACCGATGGAGAACTCAGTAATATAGAAAGCGTTAAAACAGATAACGATAACGTGGCTTTCATGCTCATGATATTGACTTCTAAACGAATAAACTTATGTCATTAAACTGCTTACAGTTTATCAGTAGATACGGTGTTTAACGTCAAGTAGTGTAAATTCAAGTAAAAAGCGCGCTTCTCTTCTGTTCAAAGGACAAACAAAACGCTGACTTTCTACCATCTTTGCCCAAAAAGACAGCATTCAACGTAAAAACGTAAGAAAAACGCTTTACAGCCTGAGCGAGTTTGCTATGATTCGCTCCGCACTTGGGAGATGAGTTGGGAAAACATCTTACTAAGTATAAAAATCCTCTGGAGGGGTTCCCGAGTGGCCAAAGGGAGCAGACTGTAAATCTGCCGGCACTGCCTTCGATGGTTCGAATCCGTCC